>PABW01000090.1 GCA_002699625.1 Acidimicrobiaceae bacterium | reverse complement strand
GTCGCGCCAGAGATCCTCGATCACGGTGGCGCTGCCCTCGACTGCGGCGGTGAAGGCCCAGGCGGCGTCGCCGTCGGCGCTGAGTTCGGGACGGTCGAGGTCGAAGTGCTGATCGTCGAAGGCGTGGACGAGTTCATGGACGACCGTGGCCTTGGCCGACAACGTGAGTTCGTCGTTCGAGCGGGCGAGTAGACGGTCAGAGGAAGGGAAGTACACGCCGAGCACACCACCGGACACGAGGACATCGTACACGTCGAGCATGTCGTCGTCCGGCCCGAAGAAGCCGATCGAACGGGCGAACGCGAGACTCGCCGCCGACCCCTCGGGATCGGCGGCCAACTCGGACTCGAGATCGTCGAGCACGATGCGGGTCATCGTGTCGACGTCGACCAGTTCGACATCCGGGCGTTCGAGGAAGTCACGCCGGCGGGCCTCCTCGATGAACACGATCGCTTCGTCGACAAAGGCGTCGAGCTCGGCCTGCTCATCAGCGGAGGTCTCCGATGCTGCTGCCTCGACCGGATCGACGACTTCGTCGATGCCGAGGCCCGTCGGGGTCGAGGTTGCGGGCAGATCAGCGAGCTTGTCGTCATCGAGCAGGCTGACGATCGCCTGCACGGCGAACGCAAGCACGACCGCCGTGGCGACGACGAGAACACTGCGCAGGAACCACAGCGAGAAACGGCTGACCTCCGCGTCAGCGGCGGCGGGTTCTGCGTCGGAGTGCGGCTGTTCGCTCACTGCAAGCCTGCCTCCTGGGCAACCCGACGGGCTGCCTCGACGACCGCCGGACCAAACGCCGACCCAGGGTCTCGAGTGAGCCGCTCAATGGGCCCACTCACCGACACCGCTGCGACTACCGTCCCGTGGCGGTCATGCACCGGTGCACTCACCGAGGCAACGCCCGCCTCACGTTCTTCGACCGTGGCGACCCATGCCCCACCGTCGGTGCCGAGCAGAACCCGGCCGCCCGAACCCTGATCAAGCGGCAGGATCGCGCCGGCGGCAACGATCGTGCGCAGCCCNTGNGGCGACTGCAGGGAGGCNAGNCAGACGCGGGCATCNCCTTGNCGCACGAAAAGCTGCGCAGATTCNCCGGTGGTGTCNCGNAGCGCCGAGAGGGCGGGGCGAGCCGCCTCNGCGAGNGGCCACCCTGCGGCNGCGGNCTCACCGAGCGTGACGAGTCGGGGNCCNAGCGCGAACCGNGCGTCGTGACTNCGACGCAGCAGGCCATGGACTTCNAGTGCNGAGGCGAGNCGGTGCGCAGTGGCCCGACTCAGACCGGTGCGTTCNACGAGNTCGTTGAGCGACGCACCGCCGTCCTCGACCGCACNGAGGACCANGGCGGCTTTGTCGATGACGCCNACACCGCTTACACTNAATTCCACATTGCAAAACGTACTTCTCACAATGTGAGATNCCAACTTGGTGATCACTATGTCGCAACCCCGCACCCTGAGCCAGAAGATCTGGGACCGCCACGTCGTCACACCCGGCGTGGNCGGCGCCCCCGACCTGCTCTACATCGACCTCCACCTCATCCACGAGGTCACCTCNCCNCAGGCCTTCGACGGTCTTCGCATGAATGGCCGACCGGTCCGCCGCCCCGATCTCACCGTGGCNACCGAAGACCACAACACGCCGACGGAGGATCAGGACAAGCCGATCGCCGACGAGATCAGCGCCACNCAGATCGANACGCTCCGCACGAACACGAAAGAATTCGGCATCGTCCACTACCCNATGGGCCACGAGAACAACGGGATCGTGCACGTCATGGGNCCCGAGCAGGGCCTCACGCAGCCGGGCATGACCATCGTGTGCGGCGACTCTCACACGGCCACCCACGGCGCNTTCGGATCGATCGCNTTCGGCATCGGTACCAGCGANGTCGAGCACGTGCTCGCCNCCCAGACGCTGCCCCAGGCCCGACCCGGCACGATGGCGATCACNGTCAACGGCGAACTGCGNCCGGGNGTCACCCCGAAGGACGTGATCCTTCACGTGATCGGNGTNATCGGCACCGGNGGCGGNATCGGCAAGATCATCGAGTACCGCGGCGACGTNTTCGANAACATGTCGATGGAAGGCCGCATGACGGTCTGCAACATGTCGATCGAAGGCGGTGCCAAAGCNGGCCTCATCGCCCCGGACGAGACCACNTTCGAGTACGTGGCNGGCCGNCCCAACTCGCCCGTTGGNGCCGANCTCGAGGCCGCCATCGAGGATTGGAAGACGCTCNCCACCGATGACGGCGCCNTCTTCGACGAAGAGGTGATCATCGATGCGGCCGACATCGCGCCGCAGGTCAGCTGGGGNACCAACCCGGCCCAGGTCATGNCGATCGANGGNGTGATCCCCGGCCCCGACGACTTCGACGANCCGAACCTCGCCAACACTGCNGCTCGAGCCCTCGANTACATGGATTTCGAGGCCGGCACCCCGATCAAGGNCATCAAGGTCGACACCGTCTTCATCGGCAGCTGNACNAACAGCCGNATCGAGGANCTGCGAGCNGCNGCCGCCGTCGCCAAGGGNCGCAAGGTCGCCGACGGCATGCGCACCCTNGTCGTNCCGGGCTCCGGCCTGGTCAAGCAGCAGGCCGANGCCGAGGGNCTGCCGGAGATNTTCCGCGAAGCCGGCTTNGACTGGCGGGAGCCGGGGTGCTCNATGTGCCTCGCCATGAATCCCGACAAGCTCCAGCCGGGNGAGCGTTGCGCCAGCACCAGCAACCGCAACTTCGAGGGACGTCAGGGNCGAGGGGGTCGCACCCACCTCGTCTCCCCCGNCATCGCCGCCGCCACCGCCATCGCCGGNCACTTNGCGTCGCCCGACGATTTGGCCTGANCACNANAACACGACAACGAACGCACCATGCCGGGAGCACCACAATGAAAGCCGTCCGCATCGTCCAAGGCACCGCCGTNCCNCTCGACCGCACCGACGTCGACACCGATCAGATCATCCCGTCCGACTGGCTCAAGCGNGTCGAGCGCACCGGTTTCGAGAAGGGTCTCTTCTCGGAGTGGCGCGACGACCGAGACTTCGTGCTCAANCAGGAGCAGTACTCCGGCGCCAACATCCTCATCGGNGGCCTGAACTTCGGGACCGGTTCGAGCCGTGAACATGCCGTNTGGGCGATTCAGCAGTACGGCTTCGATGCCGTCATCTCNCCGCGGTTCGCNGACATCTTCCGCAACAACTGCACCAAGAACGGTCTCGTGCCGGTGACGGTGTCCGACGAGGTCAATGAACAGTTGATGCGAGCTGTCGAGNNCGANCCGACNCTGGAGATCACGATCGACGTCGAGCGNCNNACCGTCGAGGNGCCGGCCATCGGGCTGGAGACGACNTTCCCGCTGAGCGAGGCGATCCNNGAACGCTTCCTCGAAGGNCTCGATGACATCGGNCTCACCATGCGGTTCGCCACCGACATCGACGAGTACGAGACCACCCGCAAGCCCTGGATGCCCGCTCAGGCCTGANNCCNNTCAGCCGGNCNGCAACNTNGTCAGATGAAGCTCTTCGCCGGTCGNATCACGAGTTCCTCGATGTTGAGGTGAATCGGCTGCGTGATCACGAACTCGACCGTGCGAGCGATGTCCTNGACATCCCCGAAGGTCGTCGACATGTTCGCNGCNAGNTGAGCGAGCATCTNGCGCGACACCCGNCCTTCGNCGTCGCGNTCGACATTCTCGACNCCNGCCATGCCTGCGATCATGCCCATCATGTCGTCGCCGACNTTGCGGCTGAAGTTGGTGGCGAAGACGCCGGGCATGATCGACGTGACACGGATCGTGTCGTCCTCGAGTTCACTTCGCAGGCTTGCNTTGATGCAGTTGACNGCGTGCTTGGTGGCCCCGTACATNCCGGAATCGCGCCGAATCGCNGCGACCGAACTGATGTTGATGATGTTGCCCTGCGACTCNGTGGCCCGCATTGCNNCGACNGCGGCCTGGCTGCCGACGGCGAGGGCAAGGACGTTGACGTCGAGCATGCCCTTCCAGATGTCGGGATCGCCCCCGAGGAACGATGTGCCAAAATCACCGAAGCCGGCGTTGTTGATCATCACGTCGAGACGACCCGTCTCGTCGGCCGCCCGCTGGATCCAGGCCTGCAAAGCCGCAGTGTCGGTGACATCGAACGTCGCCAGGTCGGCCTTGCCGCCCGCTGCCTCAATACGTGCCTTGGACTCCTCCATGGGCTCGGCGTTGCGGCCCATCAGGTAGACGGTCGCGCCAAGCGCTCCGAGGTGTTCTGCGATCGCGCGGCCCATGCCGCTTGACGATCCGGTGATGCAGACGGTGCGGCCGTGAACGGAGATGCGATCGGACATGGAAGACTCCTGACATTTACTACGCAATGTGTCAGGGTACCCTGACACTTCCGCACCGGAGTGTCAACGACGCCCTCCGTGAGCTCCCCCTTCTGCCCGGAGCGCTGGCGTCCCGCACGTTCGAACGGGCGGGAATCTGAGAAAATGTCACCATTCGGGAACCAGCCCGTCAATCGGTGCGTCAAAACGTCACCAACACCCCTGCGAACCGGAGATGATCGTGCGCAGATTTCTGTTTCTCTTCCTCAGCTGCACCCTGCTGACCACCGCCTGCAGCGACGACGGTGCCTCGAACCCTGGCGACACCGACCCCGATGCGTCGGTCCAGCGCAACGACGACGGTGAGGTCGTTGTCGACATCGACGGCGACGAGGTCGTCTTGACCTCCGGCCTCTCCAGCTTCACCGACTGCGACACCCTGCTCACGCACCTTCGCACCGAGGCGGCCGAGCGGGTCGGCCCCTACGGCTTCGATTCCGGCGGCTGGTACGGCGGGCCAAGCTGGGGTCGCGGCATCGAGGTCGAGGAGATGGCGGTCGACGACACGGCCGCCGATACGGCCGACTTCGCCACCGCCGAGGAGAGCGCCGGGAGCGTCGCGTTCGACGGCGACGACTCGCCCGCCCCGACCGAGGGGGTCGACTTCTCCGGCACCAATGTGCAAGAACTCGGTGTCGACGAGGCCGACATCGTCAAGACCGACGGTGAACGGGTCTATGTGCTCGCCGCCAAACGGCTCACCGTGATCGATGCCGGGACCCGCGCCGAACTCTCCTCGATCGAACTCCCACAGGCGTACCAGGCCGAAATGTTCCTGGCCGGCGACGAGATCCTCGTCATCGGCTCCACCTGGCTCGATCACGGCTTCGCCACTGAGGCCGACGACGGCATGGAAATCGAGGAGTCCTGGTACGGCACGAGCATCGTTCGCCTCACCCGCATCTCCATGACCGGTGCCGACGCCGAGTTGATCGAGTCGATCGTCATCGAAGGCGACTATGTGTCGGCCCGCTCAGTTGACGGCGTCGCCCGGATCGTGATCCGCAGCAACCCACAGCAGAACTTCCCCTTCGTGTATCCGGCCGGCCCGGCCGGTGAGGACACCGCCACCGAGGCCAACCGGGCCGCTGTGCGCAACTCCAACCTCGACACCTGGCTCCCTGCATGGGGCACCATCGACGACTCGGGCGACATCGTGAGCCGGGGCATCTTCCCCGACTGCTCGTCGGTTCACGCACCCACCGAGTTCGCCGGCTTCGGTGTGCTCTCGGTCGTGAGTGCCCCGGTCACCGGCGAACTCGACGCCACCGAGACGACCAGTGTCCTCGCCCCGGGCAACACCGTCTACGCCTCAACCGACTCGGTCTTCGTCGCCACCCAGACGTGGCCCGACATCGCCATCCTCGACGACGACGCGGACGCGTGGGAGAGGGCCTGGGATGCCCGCCATAACTCGATCCATCGGTTCGCCCTGAATGACACCGGCGCTGCCTACACCGCCTCGGGTTCCGTGCCCGGCGATCTGCGCAACCAGTTCTCGCTCAGCGAACACGAGGGCCACCTCCGGGTCGTCACCACGAGCGGCGACACCTGGGATGGGAGCTCTGAGTCGTTCGTCCGGGTTCTGCGCGAGACCGACGGCGAACTGGTCGAGGTCGGAAGCGTCGGCGACATGGGCAACGGCGAAGCTGTCCAGTCGGTTCGCTTCGTCGGCGATGTGGGCTATGTCGTCACCTTCCGCCAGATCGACCCCTTCTACACCCTCGATCTCCGAGATCCCGAGAACCCGCGCGTCGTCGGCGAACTCAAGATTCCNGGCTTCTCCAGCTACCTCCACCCGATCGGTGACGGCCGGGTGCTCGGGGTCGGTTCCGATGCTGATCTCGACGGCCGGGTCACCGGTTCGAAGGTTTCNATCTTCGACGTGAGCGACCCCGCCGATCCCCAGGAAGTCGCCGTCTGGTCCGCCCCGGGTGGCTGGAACGACATCGGGTGGGAGCACCGCAGCTTCCTGTGGTGGGGNCCCGAACAGCTCGCCGTGATTCCGGTCAATGTCTGGAACAACGGTGAGAANTGGGCCGGCGCNNTCGTGTTGAAGGTCGACGGCACCACCATCGAAGAGGTCGGCCGCATCGATCACATCGATGAAGACGNNGANCGTGGCCGCACGGAGTGCGACGTGCTCACCTCNGATGATCTGCCNNCGANCGGCGACGAANCNTCGTTCGAGACCGAACTCGAGTGGATCGTCACCGANGGCTACAGCCGCATCATTCTCTGCGAGCCGGGCGANTCCCTCTCGGTCTCGGGCTTCCAGTGCTACGAGGAGCCCTGGATGCTTGACGAGGCCGAGCAGATCGGGGTCGCCATTCCTGACGACGCAACCCTCGGCTACTGCTGGGACAACGGCAACATGGCTCCGGTCATCAGCCGCACGATGGTGATCGACGGAGACGAACTCTGGTCCCTGAGCTCCGAATGGGGCTGGAACTCCCCCGAGGCGCCGGCAACGCTCCAGGTCAACGACCTTGGTTCGTTCGAGCGCATCGGCCGAGTCCAGATCGGCTGACTTCACCGGCACGAACGCTGCGGTTCCTCGAGGTCGGGTCGGCTGCCGACCCGACCTCGGCTACCGTCGGGGCCATGCCGGGATCCTCTCTCCGCATCACCCGTCTTGTCGCACTCAGCGTGCTCGCCTCGTTGATCGTTGGACTCGTTCGCTCCGCCCGTCGTCAGCCGACTCCGACAACGACGGGTGTGGCCAGCTGGGAACCACTCGTCGAGGAGGCGCCGACGCCGTCACGATCAGGCCCGGTGCAGTTCGCGGCTACCGCAACATCCAGCGAGCACCCTGGCTGGGTCGAGCCCGATGCCGATGGCGGCTGTCCGGGTTCACACCCGGTCAAGGGCAACACCCAGAGCAAGATCTTCCACGTGCCCGGCGGCATGTCCTATGAGCGCACCAACGCCGAGCGTTGCTATTGCGACGAGGCAGCGGCTGAAGCCGATGGCTACCGCAAGGCGAAGCGCTAGTCGCAAAGCCAACGAGACTGCGAAGCGCTAGCCGAGGCGGACGGCGCGAACACTCTGGACGCCGTCGACGGCGCGGATCGCCTGCTGCACATTGTTGGGGACAAGGCCATCGGTCGAGATGACCATCATCGCCGCGACCCCATCGGCGTCTTCACCGATGTACATGTTGGAGATGTTGACTCCGGCGTCGCCGACCATCGTGCCGACGATGCCGACCATGCCCGGGATGTCGTGGTTGCGCACGATCAACATGTCGTCAGAGGGGCGAATGTCGAGCCGATGGCCGTCGACCTCGTTGAGTCGAGGGTGGCCGTCGATCGGTGAAAGCGAGCCGGCGAGTGAGTGGACATCACCGGTGACTCGGATCAGGTTGCTGCGACCTTTCTCGCCGGGCGTGGTGATGACTCGGACGTCGAGGCTGCGCTGTTCGGCGAGGCGAGCGGCGTTGACGTAGCTGACGGGGTCGCCGCCGATGTTGCCGAGCAGCCCTTTGAGGAACGAGAGCTTGGCCAGCGACGGATCCGATTCGCCGATCTCACCCTGAAGTTCGAGGTCGATCGTGGCCGGCAGACCCTCTGCGAGACCGGCGAACATCGAGCCGAGTTGCTCGCACAACGGCAGGTGATCCCGGAGCGCACCGCTGGCAGCGCCGGCTTCGACGTTGACGGCGAAGGGGACGAAGTCGCCGGCGAGGGCCTTGATCACCTGTTCGGCGATCGTCTCACCGGCTCGATCCTGCGCCTCGCGGGTCGAGGCACCGAGATGAGGGGTCGTGACGATGCCGGGTACACCGATGAGGGGGGACTCGGTGGTGGGTTCGTCTTCGAACACATCGATGGCGGCACCGGCGATCTGACCGGAAGCGACTGCCTCGGCAAGCGCGAGTTCGTCGATGATGCCGCCGCGGGCGACGTTGACGATCCGCAGACCTGGCTTGGCGAGCCCGAGACGTTCCTTGTTGATCATCCCGATGGTCTCGCGGGTCTTCGCAACGTGGAGGGTGAGGAAGTCAGCTCGGGCCATAAGGTCGTCGAGTTCAACGAGCTCTACGGCGAGATGTTTGGCTGCCTCAGCGGGAACAAACGGATCGTGGGCAATGATCCTCATACCGAACGCAGCGGCGCGATGGGCGACGAGGCGACCGATGCGACCGAAGCCGATCACGCCGAGCGTCTTGTCTTCGAGTTCGACCCCTTCCCACTTCGAGCGTTCCCAGCGGCCGTCGACCAGCGCGCTATGCGCCTGCGGCACGTTGCGGGCCTGCGCCAGCAGGAGTGCCATCGTGTGCTCTGCGGCCGAGGTGATGTTCGACTCGGGAGCATTGACCACCATCACGCCGTTGGCCGTAGCGGCGGCCGTGTCAACGTTGTCAAGGCCAACACCAGCGCGGCCGACGACAGCCAGCGATGGCCCTGCTGCATCGATCAGATCGGCGTCGACCTGCGTAGCGGAGCGGATGATGAGGCCGGATGCTCCGGCGATGGCCTCCCGCAGTTCCTCAGGCGAGAGTCCGGTGCGGACATCCACCTCGTGGCCGGCCGCCCGTAGGGCGTCCAGGCCGGGTTCGGCGATCTTTTCAGCGACGAGGACTCGATGCACCCGATCATCTTGGCGGTTGGCCATCGGCCAGCCTCCAGATTTTGTGTGAACGCTCGATGACAGCTCAGCCGGGGTCCGGCAGGTCACCGACGGATGTCGATGGTCGGGACGTCGCCAGCGGGCGCAAAGCCGAGCATTTCCCCGAAGAACACGAGTTCGGCTTCCAGCGCGGTGATCACGTTCTCCGCCTTGCGGAATCCGTGCTGTTCTCCCTCGAAGAGCAGGTAGCTGACCGGGATGCCCTGCTGTTCGAGCGCTGCCACGATCATCTCGCTTTGGTTCGGTGGGACGATCGCGTCCTCGTCGCCCTGGAGCACGATCATCGGTGCGGAGAACTTCTCGACATGGTTGACCGGCGAACGCTCGTCGTAGATCGCCTTCGCCTCAGGCCACGGCCCGACCAGGGAGTCGAGATAGCGGGACTCGAACTTGTGGGTGTCGGTCGCGAGCGCTTCGAGGTCGGCGACGCCGTACCGGGAGGCCCCGACGGCGAAGACGTCGTGGAACGCGAGTGCGGACAGCACGGTGAACCCGCCGGCCGAACCACCGCGGATCATGAGGCGTTCGGGGTCGACGTCGCCTCGCTCGGCGAGATAGCGGGCGGCCGCGACACAGTCCTCGACGTCGGCGACACCCCAGGAGCCGTTGAGCGCCCGGCGATACGAACGGCCGTACCCGGTGGAGCCGCGGTAGTCGACGTCGACGACGGCGATTCCCCTGCTGGTCCAGTAGAGGATGCCGAGCTGAAGTTGGCGGCGGGCCTGGGCGGTTGGGCCGCCGTGGGCGAGAACCAGCAGCGGTGGTGTCGTTCCCTCCACGCCGACGTGATCGGGATTGGTCGGCGGGTAATAGAGGGCATGAGCCACCGCATCGCCATCCCCGGTCGGGAAGGTGATCGACTCGGGCTCGATCAGGTAGCCGATGTCGACGGGCAGTTCTCGTCCGGCGTGCACGACCTCGCGGGTGACCTTCGGGCCGTCGAGCACGATCTTGACGACCTGCGCTTCGTGGCCGTAGCCGGCGCCCACATAGACGATGCCGTCGGACATGGGTTGCATCGAAGCGACGGTCGCGTCGGGCATCGAGACGGTGCGGCCGTCGATCACCAACTCATCGCCGGTCGGCAGCCCCACGGCGGCGACCGTGTGCTCGGGTGTGATCGCCCAGCGCTGCATACCGAACACCCAGCTCGGTGTCGGAATCTCGAACGGGCCGGCGATCACCGGGGCGAACCCGGTATCGGCCGACACCGAACCGAGATTCCACCACTCGTGCCGATCGCTGCAGGCGTAGAGCGTGCCGTCGGGACCCCAGCCGGGTTCGACCCAGGCTTCGGCACCATTGCCAAACTCGAGCTCGATGTCGCCGAGGGCGCCGTCGGCGAAGGGTGCGACGAGCAGGCGGGTGGCATCCCACGGCATGTTCGGATGGTCCCACGCGACCCAGACGAGGCGAGTGCCGTCGGGTGACAGCCGCGGTGACGCCACGAAGTCGCTGCCGCTCCACAGTTCGCAGATCTC
>PABW01000023.1 GCA_002699625.1 Acidimicrobiaceae bacterium | reverse complement strand
CACCAGAGACCGAAGCGCTTGAACAGCTAATTCCCAGCAAACCAACGACCAGGAGCATCAGACAGCGGCTCGCTGCGGATGTGTCTTCAGACGACATGACGCTGAGCATGCGTGAAACCTTCCCACGCGACCGGGTCCGCTGACACAAACAGCCACGCAGACATCCCCGGGCCTACCGGGGATGTGCCGAAGCACGTCGCAGAAGGCGATGTCACCGCTCGCGGCGCAGGAGTGACCTGATCGGTTTGCCAGTAACGAAGCATCAAGGCAGCGTGACGATCCCGGTCTGCGATGAGGAATCGCCCGAGTAGTCGTAGACAACCAATTCCACGAAGAGTTCCGTTCCCGACTCGAGCGGCACCAGGTCGTACTGGAGGAACGGAAGATCCGCGTAGAGACCTACCTCGCTGAGGGTGAGCCACTCCCGTGAGCCATCGGCGTACTGATTCAGCACCACGGGGTAGATCAGGCCGTCCGGAGCGGCTGTCAACTCCCCGATCATCCCTTCGGCGTTGATCTCGTAGTACACCTCGCTCAGCACATCGCCGTCAGGGTTCAACGTGAGTCCAAGGATGACGTCGTGAGGCGGGTCGTCGGTGTCGGCCTCCTCTGGTGGCACGTACCAGAGGGGCACATCGAGGAACCAGAGCCCGCTCTCGAAGTCGATTTCCATATCGAGGTACGCAAAGTCGGTATCGATGCCGTCGGACAGAGTCAGTGCGGTCAGGTCATAGAAGGCAGCGACCTCACCTGATCCATCGTCGAGGGCCTCGAACGAGGCCGGCTCCTCGCCGATGAAGATGACCGAGCCGTCGCTGTCGTCAACGACGCCGTACACAATTTCAGCAGCGACCACCGAGTCGCTCGAGCCGACGTCGACTGTGCCGTAAACGGTCAAGCCCTCATCGTCGAAAGAGAAATCGGGCGCGTCGTCCTCGACGAATGAGGCCTTGCTCGCCTCGTCGAGGTTGTCGCCTGCGAAGTAGAACGCTTCAAGGATCCCAGACCAGCCCGGCACATCACCGAGGTCGGCGTACTCGTCCTCGACATAATCGGCGCTTGGCGGGAAGTAAACGCTCACACCGGTGGCGCGTCGCGTGGCGGGTCCGCTGATCTCGTAGATCACAGCCGTCTGGAGCGCTGTGAGCACCGCCTCAATTTCGGGCCTCACGGAGGTGTCCATCATAAGAAACTCCTCCATCAGTGAGCCGAGATCCAGGAGGTTGGCAGCGAGGGACGGATCGGGGTTGGCGCCGAACTCGAGGGCTGCCTGGCGGGCTGCGGCGAACGCTGCGATCACGGAGGGATCTCCCTCAGCGAGGACTTCTGCGAGTTCGTCAACCGCCTCCTCCAATTCGGCAATCGCAGTGAGATCGAGCGCAGAGAGTGTGATGTCGATGCCGGTCCCCGCCTCGGCGGCCTGAGCGGCGTAGGTGTCGATGAGCTCCACGGCAAGACCAGCGGCACCGACATCGCGACGGTCACGGAGAATCTGCAGGGAGGCGAAGTCCCAACCGTGTCCTGGCTCGAGTTCCTCGGAGGCGACCATGACATCGGCGAGATCCTGTACCTGGGTGGCGGCCTCGAACGTCGCCATGAGACAGGCGTCGAAACCGAGGAGGTCGATCGAGTCCAGACCGACTTCGGCGAGCCCGTCGGCCACCGCCGAACGAATCTCGGGGAGGGGGAGGATGTCCTCGCCATCGGTGTCGTCGGGGCCAATCCCGGTCCAACCTCCGCCGTGATCCCACAGGATCAAGGCGTAACGGTCCGCAGGGAACTCCGTGACCCCGGTGACCAGGAAGCTCTTGAGGGTTTCTGGATCGCCGAGGTTCAACTCGCCGGAATCAACGGCCGTGATGATCTCCTCTCGGCCCACATGGACCAGCGTGGTGCCGTCGAAGTTGCCGAGCGGACCGATCTCCTCGTCCGAGTAGCCGGGATGACGGTCGACGAGGGTCACGATGTTCACGTTCTCGTTCGAGCCGGCTGCGGCCATCTCGAACACGTCGCCAACAGCGAAGGACTCGAGGTCGTTGTCCCCCATGAGGTAGACGAGGACCGTCCAGGAGCCATCCTCCGCAACGAGCTCACTATCCGCCGGACGGCCGGCGTCATCCGAGGGATTTTCCTCCAGCTCAGCCTCCTGCCCCTGGTCCACAGCGGATTCGTCCACCGACCGGTCAGAGAGCTGGGCGTCGTCTGCCGGTCCCCCGCAGGCGACCAACCCCAGCGAGGTGATCAGCGCGACGATTGACTGGAACGCAGGGCTAGATCGCATCCGTTCTGTCTACATGACTGCGCCTTGCATGGCCGTTACCGAGGCGACCTCGGCGCCGAATCCAGACTGGCCCAAGGTGATCGAGGGGCACTCCCCCGATCGGGAGTCTCTCTATCCAGCGTCGTTCTCGGGGGGTGCCTTGCGGCCAAGCCACCAGACTCCGAGAAGCGACCCGATCAGCCCGCCGGTGCTCGACAAGATGAGGTCGCTGATCGTGTCTTCGTATGTGAGGGCGAGACCACCGGCGCCGCCCCAGCCATCCTTGGACACCGCCCACTCCATTGCCTCCCACCAGATGATGGCGATGGCACCGAAGCCGTAACCGAGAAACACTGCGTCTCGGGTGTGGCCGGTGTTACGGAACCGGAAGGCGTGGAACGCAAGCACGAGGAGGATCCAGTTGAGCGCATGCAGCACATCGTCTGTCTGCGGGTACTCGTCGTAGAACCCGAGGAGGTTGCCGAGAGTGTCAAGAAGGAACGGCAAGGCGAGCAGGGCATCCCCGACGTGGGCNTGTGGTCGCCATCGGCGCCGCCAGCCGAACAGAGGCACGATGACGGCAGAGGCAAGGAAGAGTGGTGCCCGCNCCNCCATCGCCTTGCCGTCNAGCGTGTCGAGGTCGNCGGTTANNGCGATNGCGAANGAGACGAACAGCGCCGCCTTGACCACGATGTTCGCCCGTCGGGCCCACACCGTGGCATCGAGACGCAGTACTGCCAGTTCGTTATCCCAGTCNGGAAAGTACGTCTCATTCATCCGCTGTTGCCCAGTTCTTGTTGATGGCCACTCAACGAGCAGTCAAGGGGACATTCGCCGCTGTTGAACGACGTCTGGTCACAGTACGGACTTGGCAAGACGCGCGGGGTAACGCAACGATTGCGTCGCTGATGAACGCTGCTCATGTGGGGAACGATATGCCCTCGGTCAAATGTTTATGAGGGGGCTTTCTGGACGGTTGTCGCTTGCTCNATTGGCTTGCCAGCGTGCCGAGGAANCNCAGCNACTGGAGAAACGNAAGGTCTGNGATANGCGNGCTCAGCCCGCGGGAAGCACGNTTACTGACATGACTTCACTGAAGGCGACGTAGGCATCTGGATCCGTGAGTGGCCCAATTGAGTCGTCGTAATAAGAATCCTGGACTGTGATGTCGGCACGGGCAGTCTCGGCGAGGAGGAGTTGTTTGAGATCTTGCGCAGTCGCTTCTGGATTTTGAGATAGGAGCTCGACGGCCTTGGCAGCAGCGATTGGTGTCGCATGCGAGGTGTCAGCGAACTCATAATTCAGGGGAATCTCGACGAAAAGGATGTGGTCGAGGTTTCGTTGGACGAAGTCCCCGTGAAGGTCAACGCTTCCTTGCCGAGACGATACCGATGACGCTTCGCCCCAAGTCTCTGAGAAGTCCCAGTACCAGGCAATGAAGAGGGTGTGCTCCATCGCATCCGGATCATTCTCGATCACGTAGGCATTGCCTGCGTGAGGGTATGGATACACCCCCAGCTCCGGGTCGCCATCAACCCCGGCGTTCTCAAGGGAAGATAGGTAGAGGGCGTTTGTTGTCTTGAGTCTCTCCACCTCTTGGAAGCTGTCGTCCCCGATCACAAACGGATCCATGCCGTCGTGGGCACTTGCACTGATGATGACGGTTTCGTCCGTATTGATTGTCTCAAAGCTCTCAGCAGAACTCCCTGAAAAGGTGAAGAGCGTAAAGCTGTCACGATGGGCAAACGTCGAGAACGTGTTCCGCACACGGTCGCCGTGTTCCTCAGCGTTGCCGTCCCCAAAGATGTCACTCATGACCACTTTGATCGGACCATCTCCTACTGACTCGAAATAGGGCTCACCCCATATTGGGTCCCAATTCTCAACGTAGAAGATGCCCGCTTCCTCGTCTCCTAGGAGTACAGGTGCGCGACTCCCCTCGAGACCAGGCTCCTCGACGATCGCTTCAACGCGACGGGCATCCTCTTCGCTAATGAGCCCATTGCAGCCGCCCAGAGCGACGTCGACGGCACGAAATACCTCACGGCCAAGCATTTCTTCCGATGCCCCGTTATTCACTACGAAGTCGACAATCACCACGAGGTCGGAATAGTTGTTTTGCGTTTCGGAGGCCAAAGCGTCAATGAAGCACTCTGCAAAGCCTTCGCTGCCAGTGAGGAAGTTGAGCTCGAAGTAGTTGATGAGGTCGACTCTCCACTCTCCTTCCCCGGAGAGGTCCAGCCACTCTCCTTCCTCGGAGCGGTCGAGTTCACTGCTCGGGGGGAAGTCGCCGTTCGCAGGCGAGATGGCCCCGCTGGAGACATCCGACTGCCGGAATGGCTGAGACTCTTTCCCGTCGTCGCTGCCACATGCGGCCAAGAGGACACAGCAAAGAAGCAATGAGAGAAGGTGCAAGCGCCGCAGCAACATCTCGAAAAAGTACCATCGACCCGAGTTGACGGAAGTAGTGGCTCCGTAGCCGTTGCCAACTCGCGAGCGCTCGAGTCGGCCGGCTTTGCGCTTCCCTTCAGGCCCTGGCTAAATGCGCTGGCAGAGCCTAAGCACAGGTGCTTCACGAGCCTTGCTCGGAAGAAACGCAGACCGGGCTGTAATGAAACGAGGTGCTGCTCCGTCAGCACTTCTGATCGAGACGCCGAGGAGAGACATGATGGACCCCTGCACCTGCCCCAACCCTTGTGCTTGTGAACCAAACCGATCCGGCTGCTGCTGTGGGGAAGCCTGCACGTGCGGCACTGACTGCGGCTGCGCTCCGGGCTGCGGCTGTCCGAACGTTTCTTGACACCCTGGTGGGATCCTAGAATCGAGCTATGGCTACCTCGCCTGAGGCCCACACCAAGCGCCGTCTGGTCATCGAGACCCTTCGTATTAAACGCGCGGACTTTGAGAATTTCGTGCGCGTCCGCGTTGCCGAGCAAGACGTTGACGACATCCTGCAGGTCGCCGCTGAGCGGGCAATCAATCGAGCCGAAGCCATCGACGACCCCAACCAGGTAACCGCTTGGCTGTACCGAATCCACCGGAACCTCATTATCGACACATACCGCCGAAAGGCCGCTGATCGACACCGACTCGATCACAGCGCGAGGGTGCCAGACGGAGCGATCGGAGTGGCCGCGGAGACCTGCCAGTGCAGCCTCGCTCAGGCGCAGAGACTGCCGGATTCCTACGCCTCGATTCTTGCCCTGGTCGACGCGCAGGGCTTCAGTCTGGTCGAGGCTGCGGCTCGCCTCGATATCACCCGCAACAACGCCGCAGTAAGGCTGCACCGGGCCCGCAAAGCGCTACGGGACGCAATGGAGGCTCACTGCGGGGTGACTGATCCACAAGCGTGCGCGGCCTGCCGCTGCGTGGACGACGCCTGCTGCGCTGCCTGACTGCTTCGAGCAAAGTCTTTCAACGTCCGTATTCGCGCCTCTATCCCCTGGACAACGCCCTGCTTGGCGCGCTGACAAGGCCGCCACGGTGGGCGACGGCAAACCACAGGACCATCTCTCGGAAGGGCACCGAGTGAAGAGCTGTTTGGGGGTCCACTAAGGTTTAAACATGCCAAAGCAGAAGAAGCGCAAGGGTGGGGGCCGCATCACGCCGAAAGGTACCCGCCCCGCCGGCTTCGTTGCGAAGCCGCCCGTTGGCTCCTGCTCTTGCTGCCCGCCCGACAACCGATGACGGAGGATGTGCTGAGGCGCCCCGCCTAATACATCCAGACTCACGACTGATCCGTGCTGTTGGTCTGGGTGTCACGCCGCCGACACAGTCGTGAAACGTCGCTCGTGCATCGTTCCGGACATGTGGTTCTCCATCGTCCCGTGGTTGTTCGAAATCCGCCACCGGTCCTGCACGCGGCCCTTCGACCCGTACCGCTAGAACTCGGCGCCGCTTGTCGGTGACGCTGGTCGGCGAAAGGACTCGCCCGATTTCCTCGAGATGCCCCGCTCCAACGTGAACGGCAGGCACTGTCCCGACAGGCGACGTCCTCCACAACTAAACCGGTGGATGAGCTTGTTGAGGTAGGACCGCATGCTCCCGACACAACGACTCACTACCGAAACGAGGAACTATGGATCCCAAGGAATTCTTCCGTGAGACCAGCGACCTTCTGACTCCCCTGGTTGAGGGAACCGAATCAGCCCAACTCGCAGACGAAACGCCGTGTGACGGCTTCGCTGTTCGGGACTTGATCGGGCACTTCACCCTCGGACGCTTCATCTTCGGTGCCGGGTTGGCGGGCGACGACGCCCGTCAACAAGAACTCATCGCCACAATGCCGGCCCAATTCGGCGACGTACTTGGGGATGACCACCACGAGACCTATCGGCAAGCCACCGAAGCGATCGACCAGGCCGTTGCGGGTGTCGCCGACGTCAACGAAAACGTGAGCCTCGTGTTCGGCGAAATGCCCGCCAGCTACGCCCTGCAAATGCTTGCAGCTGACAACTACGTCCATTGTTGGGATCTTGCCAGCGCAACAGAACAGGCGTTCGAGCCGCCAGAACACCTGACGGAAGCCGCTGCGACGTTCTTCAGCTCTTTCATCACCGAGGATTCTCGGGCTGGAGGCGCATTTGGCCCAGAGATCGACGTGCCAGCCGATGCAACCAGCTTCGACCGCATGTTGGCATTCTGTGGCCGCACCCCCTGACCCCTTCAACCTCGCTGCACGGCGGCACCCAACCCAGCGGGTTCAAGGGCGCTTGGGATTGATCAGAAGAGGCGCCGAGCGAGCGTTCGACCCAAGAGGTTCACGTTCCAGTCGGTCATGATTTTCTGAACCTCAGGATCCGCCATGTTCTTCACTGAAGCAGCCATGAGCTGATCGAGGGAATCGGTCCAGGTGACAACAGTGTGGGTGAAGGGTGCTGGACCTGCGGCGACATTCGCCAACGTGGTCATCCCGTGTGCACCGTCCTGAATGTGGCCCCAATTGGTGGCGAAGTTTGCTTGGGCCGAAGCATCGTCGATCGGTGCGCTCGAAAGGTAAAGGACGGAACTGAACCCGCCATTTCGTTCACCAAATTCGGCTTGAATCCGCATCAGGCTCCGGCGACTGATCTGCACCGTGTGGTCCTGCATGAGTTGCACCAGAGCCTGATCGGAATAGAAGGCCTGCTGGCCGGCCATGGCGGCGTCGACGGTCTCGTATTCGAACGCCACAAGGATGGTTCCGGCCATCTCGCCGCCCATGATGACTTGGCTGCCCGTCGTGGTTCGCGCGCCGAGAGCCCTGTAGTGATCCTGAGCCCAGGTGGCACCGGCTTCAGCGAAACCATCGACATTCGTTGCCGTTAGGGCGGTGACGTACAAGTAACTCATCGGGACTCCTCATTGACCGATCGGCCGTTGATGTAGCGAGACCGAATGCTCGGCTACCTCACTTCTTGCGTCAACTGCAACCGTCACGAAGCGGTCACAAACGCCCTGATCCCCCTGCAGTGGCGGGACTGCTCCTGCGACTGATTCGTTCCTGGCAGCGTCAGCGCCCTGGGGAGCTCGCACGGAAAAGATTTTTCGGAAAAGTGTCCAGCAACGCGCCGGCACTGCTCTGGACCCTCGAACGGCAGCCACCCCGGCAGCCCAAAGAAAAGGTCTAGAACCATGAACAACCCCGAACACCTCACCTACAGCATCGACAAGAACCGGCTCCGCATNGGCGCCGCACTCGGCGTGATCGTCATCACCGCCGGCTTCGCGCTCGGCTCGGTCATGCACACCAGCTCATCGTCAGCAAACGAACCGGCCGCACCGGTCACCGACGAAACCCCCACCACCTCCGGCAACGAATCGGACCCGACCACCAACAGCAACACCAGCAGCGTCAGCAACGACCAGCCAGTCGCAGACAAGGAATCCGTCGCCAACGAAACCAACCAGACCCAAGTCGAAGAGACCGTCGAGACCACCAACGAGACCGAGGTCGAAGAAGCCGACGAGGCTGAGGCTGAAGAGACCGACACCGACGAGGCAGAGGTCGAGGCCGCTGACGAGACCGAGGCTGAAGAGGCCGACGCCGAAGAGGCCGACGAGACCGACAGCGACGAGGGGAACAACAGCGGCCTTGGCTGGGACTTTGGCCTCGTGTTCCCGGGTGACATCCTCGACGAGCTCATCGACCCGCTCCCGCTACCCGATGACCTCGGCCCGATCGGCCCGATCAACCCACCGAGCCCACCCAGCCCGATCGACCCACCGAGCCCGCCCAGCCCGACCGACCCGCCCAGCCCGATCGACCCGCCCAGCCCAATCGGTTATGACCCCGGGCCGATCGGCACTCCGAGCCCGATCGATCCTCTTATCCAAATGTGGTCCGAACTGTCCGGCCACATCAACTAACCACTCCACCCCAACCCCGAGACGGAAGCGGCCCCGCCGCTTCCGTCTCCGCGTCCACAACCGGTGCACGTTGCGACGACTCGATCCAGGCAGCCGATAGCCACCGATCATCGAGCGTGGGGGTACCCGGTGAACCACGCTGTCAACCGCACAGGTTGGCAAGTTCTCAAACGTCGTGCGGATCCGAGCCGGGAGTTGCTCCTCACCTTCGCCCGTCAGCGATCGGGTGAGGTGCTGCGTGCGCCACCCACCCGAGCACCCTTGCCAGAACGAGCGGTAGCGTCTGTTGGCGATGAGTCCCACGCTGGCGCCCTCTGATCGATCCGCTTACGCAGTCGGCGCGTTCTTCGCTGGTGCCGGCGTGATGCACTTCGCACGACCGGACTTCTTCGAGGCGATCGTGCCTCGCTGGTTTCCGAGCCCGAAGTTTGCCAACCAGGCGTCCGGCGCTGCGGAGATCGTCCTCGGCCTCGGCATGATCTCGCTTCGAACGCGCCCGTTGGCGGCTCGCGGACTCCTCGTGCTGACGGCCGCGGTCTACCCGGCCAATATCGACATGGCGATCAACGACGTCGTCGTGAAGCCAGGACACAACGGCCGTATGGAGCGGGTCGAAGGGGTCCAAGCAGCACGGCCCGTGAATCTTCTTCGCCTGCCGCTGCAGTTCGTGATGGCGTGGGCCATCCGCCGCCACCTTCGCTCGCGCTGATCTGGATCAGAGGTGGCTGGCGTGCCTTGCCGTCCGCTAGTAGATCGCCATGAGCTCGGCGGCCACGATTAAGGCGACGAAGACAAGATTCACGACTCGGAAGATCACGATGGGCGTCTTTACCAGCCGCTGTCCCATGGCGCTCATTTCGAATCCGTCGAGATCGCTCAGCCCCGCCATCATGTCTTGCAAGCCGTCATCCATAAATGCGAGGGACCAAAGCGAGCCGAGCACGATGAACGTCGCGAGCGAGAGCTGGATTCCTGAGTCCGATAGCCCGGCGCCGCCAAAACCCAGAACAATCATCAGGGCTGCGTGGGAAATGGTGAATGTCATCACGATCATACGGATGTCAGCTGCGCGGGTACGCACGAGATCGAAGGTCTTTTGCTGGTCCATTGGACGTCCTTTTCGTTTGGCAACCTGCCATCCGGAAACGTAATCCCCCCGGATCCCCGTGGTCGCCATCCTGATGGTTTGCGACGCTCACCTTGCGCAATTGGTTCTCTACGACACATGGCTTTTCGGGGAAGTCTCGGGCCCGAGATCATGCCTAACACTTGCAACAGCACCCGATGCCGCCAACGAGTACGGTCAACGCCAGTCGGCATGCGTCCGCGTGTCGAGAACGCAAGCTTCGGGAGACCCGACATGATCATCGCTACCGCCACATTCGGCTGCCAGGAGGACAAGAAACAAGACTTGCTTGATTGGCTCGCTGGTGAAGACGGCCTCGTGAAGACAAGGGCGTACGAGGGCTGCCAACTTGTCGAAACCTTGAGTTCGCCGGATTCGAGCACGGTCATGCTCTACGAAAAGTGGGACACAGTTGAGCACCATCAGGCCTACGTCGGATGGCGTCTCGCCAACGGACTCGGAGAGATGCTCGAAGAGATGCTGGAGTCTCCGCTTGAGGTCGAGTACTACGACCTCACCGACATCTGATCTCGCCACCCCGCCTACCGGCGGCACGCAGGCGGTTGATGTCAAGCCTCAGGAGTCGGCAGCGAGGAGCGGCGCAAGTTCGGCGATGTGCGGCGGGCCGATCCCGCAGCATCCACCGATCAGTGTGGCGCCCGCGTCCCGCCACGCAGGGACGTGAGNGGCATACTCCGCTGGGCTGATCGCACCATCATGAATGATCTTGCCGTCGACCATGCGGGCTGCGTGCGCCCACACCCCTACCGGGCCATTCCAGACCGCCTGAAGNCCTTGAANGCCGCGTTCAGCGACACGAACGTCGGAGTGCATGATCACCATCGCGTCAACTGCGGAGTAGTCCGCTGCAACCGAAACCGCGTCTCGGAGGAGACCCCCTTCGCGTAGTTCGATCGGGTCGCCGATCTCNTNNGCCTCGCANCCCTCTTCGGGCCCGAGCGAAAAGCCAACCCAGATCGGTAGCCCNGCACCAGACGAGCCCTCGAGCGTCGCCTTCATNCGAGGGATNTCGACCATCATCTCCAAGATCAGNAGNTCCGCCCCGGNNTNGCGCATGATCGCCGCCTGGGCAGCGGTGTCATCGCGCANGGTGACGAGATCGGGACGGTCACCGGAGAAGCTCCAGTTGCTGATTCCTGCGCCAACGACCACATGATCGGCAGCNGGTCCNGCTGCGGCNCGNGCGTCNAGCGCNATCTCGACAGCGCGGCGNTTGACTTCTTCGAAGCGTTCCGGAGCTTCCACATCTCGCAGAATGTTGGCCCCCGTCGCAAAGGTGTTGGCNACGATGACCCGNGCCCCGAGCTTNAGNTAGTCGGTGTGGATCGAACCGACGATTTCTGGATGGCTCAGNGCTGCGGCGCCACTCCAGCCGTGTTCCGANTGCGGCACCCCGCGACGAATGCACTCNGAACCCGTGCCGCCGTCGATCAGGATCGGTTGGCCGGCACGTGCNTCNGTGAGGAGATCGTCGTAGCGGGGCATGCGGGGGATTCTGCCANCCCGGCGCCGCAAGGCCTCNCTTGCTACTTCGGCTTGGTGACGATCCAGCCCCGACGTCGGACTTCCANCACCAGCGATTTGGTCGAAGCGGAACGCACNGCNCGCTCCATCTCGGCACGCTCCTCGTCGNTCATGCCGTTCCGTTTCGGTCCACCCTCAGTCTGCTCCGGCTCCTGCTTTCGCTCCGANCTNCCCGTCGCNTGAGNCTGCTGGTCGGCTTCGTATTCGGCCTGCTGGAGCTGATCGATCAACGCCTGAGCCTCGTCAGCNGTGAACCGGCCGGCCGCCTGACGCTGGTTGAACCCCATCGGGCCGCGGGCGTCTTTGAAGTCGGCGTGGCCGGCGTTCTGCAACAGCTCGAGCAACTCAGCCACCTGCCGATGCGATGCAGCTGGTCCTGCAGTCTGCCCGAACGCCATGATCAGAGTCTCGCATCTCGCCACAGCGAGCGGGGGCGACACACACCGGAGGTTCCATGAAGGTCGGAGTTCAGCTACCGGAGGTGGAGTGGGAAGTCCCGTTCCCCGAATACCTCGCAATGGCACGTGCCGCGGAGGAGGTCGGGTTCGACTCGATCTGGGTTGGTGACCATCTCATCTACGACCTGCCCGACGGTGCCCGAGGCCCATGGGAAGCATGGACAACGCTCGCTGCGATCGCCGCCGCGACTGAACGGGTCGAGATCGGGCCGCTCGTCGCCAGCACCAGTTTCCACGCACCGCCGATGCTTGCGAAACAGGCGGCCACGGTCGACGCGATCTCACAAGGGCGGCTGATCCTNGGGCTCGGCGCCGGCTGGAATCAGCGAGAATACGACGCCTTCGGCTTCGCATACGACAAGCGAGTCAGTCGCTTTGACGAGGCCTTCACCATCATCCGGACGCTGCTGCGCGACGGCGAGATCGACTTTCACGGCCGGTTCTACGACGTCGACCGCTGCGTGCTGCATCCCCGATCGCCCCGACCGGGCGGGCCACCGCTGATGCTCGGTTCGATCGGCCCTCGGATGCAGTCGATCGCGCTCCCCCACGTCGATGCCTGGAACGTGTGGTGGTCCGACTACGGCAACACGCCAGAGGCGTTCGCCGCCATGAAAGACCGCGTGGACGAAGCCGCCCTTGCTGTCGGTCGGGANCCGGTGACNCTCGACGCNACCGCCGCAGTGCTCGTGCAACTCGAAGGCGGTGGCGGTCGGGTCATGGGCGATTACGGCGCCGGTGCAACGATCGAACCGATCACTGGTTCCCCAGCCGAGATCGCGGAGCAGCTCGCGGCGTTCGGTGATGCCGGCGCTTCGCACATCCAACTCGTCGTTGATCCGATCACGCGACAGTCGATCGAGGGGCTCACTGCGGTGCTGGATCTTCTGCCCGGGCGCTAGCGCTTGAAGCGGTCAACGCCACGGGGCGTCGTAGGACGGGTCGTGNTCGGCAAGGATCGACGACGCGATCGTGTTGAGGTCGATCGTCCAGTCGTAGCCGGCGTCGAACGTTGCGAGGTCGACGCCATAGATCGCCTGAAGCCAGACGAGGCTGGCCAGATCCTCGAGGATGTGGTCGGCGTGACCGAAACCATCGCGGAACACGCCGCTGCCGTTCGAGCCGACAAGCTCCGTCACATCATCAAGTTCGCCGTCGGCGTATCGGGTGTACAGCTCACCTGCGCTCAGGCCGTAGGGGATCGCGAAGATCGTCGTGTCGGGATACTCGGCCCGCAACGAATCGATCAGCGGATGCGCAACCGCCGGGTACCCGACGTCGAGCGCAGCTGCGTAGCTCGCTGCGGTGTAGTTGACCGGGTTCGTGATCCACGGAATCGCAACGAACACGATCGTGTCCGGGTTAGCGGCGAGGGCGTAATCGATCCAGTTCACATAGCCGGNGAGCGACGNATAATCCGGGTGATAGGTCATCCCGAAAAGCTCAATATCACCCTCGTCGAGCTCGGCCTGAATGGTGGCCCGCTTGGTGTCCTGGAGCCACAGGCCCTCAGGCGAGCCGGTCGCTCCGCCCGAGAACACGACCTCCTGGGCGTGGGCGTCGAAACCGGCCAGCGGGGCGAGGACCGCCATCTCCTCGGCCATTGGCCTGAAGAAGCTGTGGCCGATGAAGAGCGAGTCGAAGCCATCACCAGGGCTCGGGCCACCGCAGGCCGGCGACGACGCATCGACCGTGACGGATGGCGAGCCCTGGTATCGGTAGAGGAACGTCGCCATCTGGCCGCGGGTGACCGGATCGCCCGGAGAGAACTCGGTGGCGCTNGTTCCGGTCGTGATCCCTTCGGCGAACANCCACGACACCGGATCCTGCTGCCACCCCTTGTCGACATCGGAGAACGGGTGCGGCTCAGCAACCGGCGGTCGGTCCGCGAATCGGTACAGCAGCGCTGCGAACTGACCCCGTGTGAGCGCTCGGTCTGGCGAGAAGGTGGAGGATGACGTGCCGGTGGTGATCTCTTCGGCGAACAACCACGACACCGGATCCTGCTGCCACCCCTTGTCGACATCAGAGAACGGGTGCGGTTCGGCAGCCTGGCGGCCCTCCATACGCCAAAGGAACGCTGCGGCCTGGCCTCGGCTGACGCTCACTGAAGGTGAGAAGCACGATGGTGACGTGCCGTTCGTGATCTCGTCGCCCACCATCCACTGCACGGGCGCGGTGAAGTAGCGACCATCCTCGACATCACCAAACCCGGCCACCGACGCAACGGGCGACACCGTCGAAAGCATGGCGAGAGAGAGGAGAGCAGCAACGAGCGAACGGCGGCGCATCCCTTTCATCATCGGCCGAAAAGGGTGCCGGGTAAACACAAGCAGCACAGTCCTCATCGAACCCTCACAGTTTGACGGAAGGCAAAGCCCTACGACTGCTCACTCCGCGCGATCGCAAGGATCGCAAGGATCGCAGGAGACGGTCACAGGACGGGCGGCGTGGCAGGATCGCTCACATGGCTCGCATCCTCATCACCGGATCCAACAGCGGCTTCGGGCTGCTCTCCGCACTCACGCTCGCCCGCCAGGGCCACGACGTGATCGCCACCATGCGCAACCCGGCCAAGTCGGACGCGCTCGACCACGCCGTCGCCGCCGAAGAACTCTGGATCACCAAAAGAACACTCGACGTAGCCGACCAAGCCTCGGTCGATGCTGCGTTGACCGACGCCAACGACATCGACGTGCTGATCAACAACGCCGGCTACGAGGTGCAGTCGTCGGTGGAGCAACTCACCGACGACCTGATGTACGGCCAACTCGAAACCAACGTCATGGGTCCACTCCGGACGATGCGAGCCGTTCTGCCGTCATGGCGAGCACGCGGCAGCGGCGTCATCGTCAACGTCAGTTCGATCGCCGGACGCGTCGGCACCCCGTACAGCGGCGCCTACTCCGCCTCGAAGTGGGCCCTGGAGGCGATGTCGGAATCGCTGCACTTCGAAGTGAGCCAGCTCGGGATCCGTGTGCACCTCATCGAACCCGGCCGCTTCGACACCGGCTTTCGCGACAACATCGTCCGGCCGGCTGACTGGGAGGGCTCGACCTATCACCAGCGTTTCGAGGCGTTCCGTCACGCGCTCGATGCGCTCGACACCGGAGGTGAAGGCTCCAAGCCGGACCCTCAGATCGTGGCCGACGCGATCGTGCGAGCTGCGGCCGACCCGAGCACCCCGCTGCGCACCCTGTGCGGCGCTGATGCCGAGCTGATTGCCGGGGTGAAAGGCTCGATGGAGTTCGAGGATTTCGAGGCGACCATGCGGACGGCGCTCGACTGGCACGACTGACAGTCAGGTCGGGGCTGGTGCTTCCTGGTCGGCTGACGTCTCGGAATCCTCGGGATCGTCTCGCAACGAAAGCCACCCCCGCACCATCTGCTCGACCGCAACCGCAGCGAGGATCGCGATGGCTGGTTCGACCGATGCTCGATAGCGGTTCTGCGCGAACGTGATCGTGATCGTGATGAAGATCGCGATCAGTGGTCCGACCAGGGGCAGAACGGGGATACGCCGACGGCGCATGATCACGACGCCCGCCGCCGCCAACGCCATGAATGCGTAGGACGTGGTCTGGGCGACTCGCGTGACCCAGAGATCACGACCCTCCAGGTAGGCGTCGACATCGGACTGTTGCAACGGTTTCCACAGTCCGACGATGCGCAGCCACCGCACCACGACAACCGTCGGCAGTCGGGTGATGTTTTCCTGGATGTAGTCAATCGACTTCTCCAGCAGGACTGCAGAGCGCTCTGACTGGTCGGAGTTTTCTCGGGTCAGGCCTTCCTCATCCAAGATCTGCTGAGGGCAGGTGATGCTCCAGTAGCCGGTGTAGTCGCCGTAGTAGGTCGCGTCACACGACGAGGTGGCGAGGGTGATCTGATAGCCCTCGGAGAGATAGACGGGGTTCTCAAACCGGGAGAGGTTGAACGCCACCCAAGGCGCCAGTACGGCAGCGCTGGCCATGCCGGCGATCACCAAGGCGGAGAGACGAGTGCGCCAGTCCCACTGCTTCACGAGCAAGATCATCGGGGTGACGACAAGCACGCTCAGGAGGAGCAGTTCGGCCCGACTGAACGTGGCCAGCGATAAGGAGACACCCATGAGCGCAGCGCCACCGAAACTCGGGCCGTTCCAGAACCGGTAGACGACATAGACCGTCGTCGACAAGAACAGCATGGCCAGGATCTCCGACAGGATCGTGCCATCCCATGACCAGATGTTCGGGTAGATCGCTGCGAGGCCACCGGCGATCAGGCCCAACCGACGTCCACCGAACTCGCGTGCGGCGAGGGCAGTCATGATCACCATCGGTGTCGAGATGAAGATCGCCGTGAGGATCATGTGGGCGGTGGGCCCCGGCAGACCGATCCACGACCAGAACCCGAGAAACAGGATGTAGAGCGGGGGATGATCCGCAGCAGGCGTTTTTGTGCCGTCGATGTTGTATTCGAGCGGGTTGACCCAGCCGACACCCTCGGCGAGCTGGCGACCGGACTCGTGGTAGAAGTACGCGTCGCCCCAGATGAAGATCCCGTCACGCCAGACGAGGATGAACACGATCCGCCAGATCAGCGAGAGCCCGGCGATCGCAAGCAACACCGTCCAGAACCGACGGGCGGTGATCGAGGAGGTCACGATTCATCCTCCCCATCGTCGGCCTGCTCGGCGTCGTCGAGGCGCGCGTTGAGCAAGGCGATCTCCTCGCCGAGGCGCCGGGTTCGAGACTCGAGTCGGCTGAGCTCCCACGAGTAGTGAATGACAATGCCCAACAGCAGCAGGCTCGAGAACGAGAAGAGCAGAGCCGGGGCGTAGTTGACGCCCAAAAACTCGCCAGCCTTGTCGACAATTGCCGGAAACACCGCCAACGGGACGAGCGGCACCGTGATCACGAGCCACAGCAGGGCGTACTTCGACCGCAGCTGCCGGAGCCCCACCAGACGGACCACCCAGAAGGTGATACCGAGGGCCACCGCCGAGAGCGTGAACTGGGCAGCGGCACTCACCGGCGGCCTCCGTCCCGACGACCGACGAGCACCCCGCCGGCGATCCCGACAAGAAGGCGCAGAAAATTGAACACGAGGCGGAATCGGCGCGCCGACGGCACGCCTCCCGATCGCTCCCGCATCGAGACCGGCACCTCGACCACCTCGTGGCCGATGCGGCGAACAAGGATGATCACCTCGACCGTGTCGGCCAGGTACTCGACCGGGTACTCGCGAGCGAGATGCTCCAAGACCGGTCGGTTCATCGCCCGGAAACCCGACGTGGCGTCGGTCGCAGCAAAGGCGGTCGTCGAACGCACCAACCGGTTGAGGATTCGCATCGCTTGACGGCGGGTACCGCCGACGGTGTAGTCGCCGGCGTCGGCGGCGAAACGGCTCCCGATCGCGAGGCCAGCACCGGCATCGATTGCGGCAAGCAGCGCCGCAACGTCGGCCGGATCGTGCTGACCGTCGGCGTCGACGATCACCACCGTGTCGGCGTCATGGTCGAGAGCCCACCGAAGGCCCGTCCGAACTGCGCCGCCCACCCCGAGATTGAAGGGCAGCTGGACGCACGCAACGCCTGCATTCCGAGCGACTTCAGCAGTGCCATCAGAGGAGCCGTCGTCGACGACAACTGGGACAAGCCCGTCGATCTCGGCGATCTCGGCGAGCACACCACCCAAGGACGCCTCCTCGTTGAAGGCGGGGATGACGGCGACGGCGCTCATGCATCCGCCTTCGACCGGCGATCGGCGAGCCGCGCCTTCACCATCGCCGTCAGCGGCGCTTCGACCAGACGGTGGCTGGCCGCTGCCGCTGCGATCGAACCGAGGGAACCGACGATCACCAACACGATGAAGTCACCCTCGAAGTCGCCCCAGCCGAACAGGTCGTGGGTCCAGGTTAAGAACGCCTGGTGCCAGAGATAGATGCCGTACGAGACCAGCCCCAAGTAGCTCATTACGCGAGTCGACAGCGTCTTCAGGATCAGGGATCGATCGTGAGGCCCGAACACGATCGGCAGGACGAGCGCTACACCGACCAGGAGGTAGATCGTCTGGCGGACCAACTCGAGACGCGGGCTGGCGAGGAACAAGCCCCGCTCAAGCCTCAATTGGGTCGAGACAAACCAGAAGAGCACCACAGCACCGGCGTACCAGAGCCATACGCGGCGGGTGATGTTCGCCATGTAGTCCCGGACAAGCCGGCGATGGTCGGCCCAGGCCGACACGATCGCCAGCGCCATGCCGGCGGCGAACACATCGAAGTAGGAGGTGACCCACAACCGGGATGCGTTGCCCCACCAGTTGTTCGGATAGGGCGAGACCTCGGCTGCAAGCAGCCGGAACACCACGCTGCCGAGGGCAAGAGCGACACAGACGCCGAGGAGGCGCTCAGCCTGTCGATTGATCGAGCGCCCCTCACTGAACCGACGAGCGGCCGCCGCGACCCACGGCAACAAGAGATAGAAGCCCAACTCAGTCGCAAGGCTCCACGACTGCGTGAGTCCCGAGATCGCTCGACTTGGGTGGTAAACGTGCACGAGCCCGAACGAGGCAAGGAACCCGACGAAACCGAGGACCGTGACAACACCGAGCGCGAGTTGGATCACCAGAGCGACCCAGTAGCCCGGGTAGATGCGCACGAGCCGGCGGATCCAGAACGGGCCCGTCGCTGGAGCGGGCCGGCCTTCGAACTGGGCCGTCACGAACGGCCGGTAGAGCAGGAAGCCCGAGAGCACGAAGAAGATGGAAACACCGATGTCCATGCGGGTCAGCAATAGCCCGCCCAGGTCGGATCGGAACGTCAGGCCGCTCGAGAATCCAGCGTGATGAAAGACGATGAGAAAGGCGGCGATCGCCCGCAGACCGTCGAGGCCCGCGAACCATCCCAACGGGTGTACGGACGAATCGGTCGGAGCTGGGGCGTAGGCCGTCATGGAGCATCCCGAGGCTACCGGCGAAGCTCACCGAGGGACGAGACCCGAGACCTTGTCCACATCTGCTTGAATCGGCCGATGCCCGACGCCACTTCGGACACGATGGCCGCCGCCTACCTCACCGGGTACGGCGACGACGACAAGCTGCAGTACGTCACCGATGCCCCAGTGCCCACCCCCGGTCCCGACGAAGTCCTGATCCAGGTGACCGCAGCCGGGGTCAACAACACCGACATCAACACCCGCATCGGCTGGTACGCCCGCGAGATCACCACCGGCTCAACCGACACCGCCGGAGCGGCCGACGAACAAACCGCAGCGAGCGGCTGGAACGGCGCCATCGATTTCCCTCGGATCCAAGGGGCCGACGCCTGCGGCCGCATCGTCGACGTCGGCACGAACGTCGACCCGGCACGCATCGGCGAACGAGTCCTCGTCGCCACCCTGCAGGACGCCTACAGCGACACCAAGATGGGTTGCATCACGTGGGGCTCCGAAAAGGACGGCGGCTTCGCCCAGTACGCCGTCGCCCACGACACCGAGACGTTCGCGGTCAAGTGTGACTGGACCGATGTCGAGCTGGCGTCGATCCCCTGCGCCTACTCCACCGCCGAGGGGATGCTGCATCGCGTTGGCCTCGGCGCCGAGCGAGTGCTGATCAGCGGGGCATCGGGGGGTGTGGGTTCCGCCGCCGTGCAGCTCGCAAAGCGACGCGGGGCCGAAGTGATCGCCGTTGCGAGCACGTCGAAAGCTGAAGCCGTTCGTGGATTGGGCGCCGACGAGGTCATCGATCGAGGTGCCCACCTACTCGAACGATTCGGCGACAACAGTTTCGACGTGATCGTCGACGTCGTCGCCGGGCCCTTTTTCGCCCAGGTGACCCAACTGCTGCGCACCGGTGGCCGCTACATCACCGCCGGCGCCATCGCCGGGCCGATCGTTGAACTCGACGTCCGCGACCTCTACCTCAAGGACCTCACCCTCGAAGGCTCGACCTACCAGGATCCCGAGGTGTTCCCGAACCTCGTGGGCTACATCGAACGGGGCGAGATCCGTCCCGTCGTCGCCGCCACCTATCCGCTGGCCGACATCGTCGAGGCGCAGCACGCCTTTCTCGAAAAGGAGTTCGTCGGGAAGATCGTGCTGGTGCATCCCGAGTGAACCATCGCACCGCAACGCTCGACGACCTGACGGCCGACCCTCACCCCATCCTCGCATCCGCGCGAACCGAAGCGCCGATCACGTGGGTCCCCGCCCTCGAGGCCTGGGTGATCACCGAACGCCGCGCCGCAGTCGAGGTCATGCGCGACCCGCAACGCTTCACGGTCGACGACCCCCGGTTCTCCACCTCCCAGGTCATCGGACCATCGATGCTCTCGACCGACGGTGAGCGCCACGACCGTCACCGATCGCCGTTCACCGACTGGTTCTCGTCGCGAGATCAGCTCGACGAACACACCGCATGGATGGACGCATGTGCCCGAGAACTCGTGACGGGATTTGCGCCGACGGGTGTGGCCGAACTCCGCACGGAGCTAGCAGCTCCGCTCGCCGCCCGCACTCTCGCTCACCTGTTGGGGCTCGATCCGCCTGGCGCTGAGCAACTCCTCCTCTGGTATCGGGACATCGTCGACGCTGTGCAGCAGATCTCCGCCGGTCATGACCCCGGCGACATCGGCACTCGGGCATTCGGCGATTTGCGAAGGGCTGTGCTGGCAGCGACCGACGATGGTCG
>PABW01000089.1 GCA_002699625.1 Acidimicrobiaceae bacterium | reverse complement strand
TCCGAATGGGGCTGGAACTCCCCCGAGGCGCCGGCAACGCTCCAGGTCAACGACCTTGGTTCGTTCGAGCGCATCGGCCGAGTCCAGATCGGCTGACTCCACCGGCACGAACGCTGCGGTTCCTCGAGGTCGGGTCGGCTGCCGACCCGACCTCGGCTACCGTCGGGGCCATGCCGGGATCCTCTCTCCGCATCACCCGTCTTGTCGCACTCGGCGTGCTCGCCTCGTTGATCGTTGGACTTGTTCGTTCCGCGCGTCGTCAGCCGACTCCGACAACCACGGGTGTGGCCAGCTGGGAACCACTCGTCGAGGAGGCATCGACCCCGCCTCGGTCGGGCCCGGTGCAGTTCGCCGACGCCGACACATCCGCCGAGCATCCTGGCTGGGTCGAGCCCGATGCCGATGGCGGCTGTCCGGGTTCACACCCGTTCAAGGGCAATACGCAGAGCAAGATCTTCCACGTGCCCGGTGGCATGTCCTATGAGCGCACCAACGCCGAGCGTTGCTACTGCGACGAGGCAGCGGCCGAAGCTGACGGCTACCGCAAGGCGAAGCGCTAGCCGCGAAGCCAACGAGACCGCGAAGCGCTAGCCGAGGCGGACGGAGCGAACACTCTGGACGCCGTCGACGGCGCGGATCGCCTGCTGGACATTGTTGGGCACGAGGCCATCGGTCGAGATGACCATCATCGCTGCGACACCATCGGTGTCTTCACCGATGTACATGTTGGAGATGTTGACACCGGCGTCGCCGACCATCGTGCCGACAATGCCGACCATGCCGGGGATGTCGTGGTTGCGCACGATCAACATGTCGTCAGAGGGGCGAATGTCGAGTCGATGGCCGTCGACCTCGTTGAGTCGAGGGTTGCCGTCGATCGGTGAGAGCGAGCCGGCGAGCGAGTGGACATCACCGGTGACTCGGATCAGGTTGCTGCGGCCCTTGTCGCCGGGTGTGGTGATCACTCGGACGTCGAGGCTGCGTTGTTCGGCGAGGCGAGCGGCGTTCACGTAGCTGACGGGATCGCCGCCGATGTTGCCGAGCAGCCCCTTGAGGAACGAGAGCTTGGCCAGCGACGGATCCGACTCGCCGATCTCACCTTGAAGTTCGAGGTCAATCGTGGCGGGCAGACCCTCTGCGAGGCCGGCGAACATCGAACCGAGTTGCTCGCACAACGGCAGGTGATCCCGGAGTGCACCGCTGGCAGCACCGGCTTCGACGTTGACGGCGAAGGGGACGAAGTCGCCAGCGAGGGACTTGATGACCTGTTCGGCGATCGTCTCGCCAGCTCGATCCTGAGCTTCGCGGGTCGAGGCACCGAGGTGAGGGGTCGTGATGATGCCGGGTACACCGATGAGGGGGGACTCGGTGGTGGGTTCGTCTTCGAACACGTCGATGGCGGCACCGGCGATCTGACCGGAGGCGACCGCCTCGGCAAGCGCGAGTTCGTCGATGATGCCGCCACGGGCGACGTTGACGATCCGCAGGTGTGGCTTGGCGAGCCCGAGACGCTCCTTGTTGATCAGCCCGAGGGTCTCGCGTGTCTTCGCCACATGGAGGGTGAGAAAGTCGGCGCTCGCCACGAGGTCGTCGAGTTCGAGGAACTCGACGTCGAGGTGTTTGGCTGCTTCGGCTGGGACGAACGGATCGTGGGCAACGATCTTCATGCCGAACGCAGCGGCGCGATGGGCGACAAGGTGACCGATACGACCGAAGCCGACAACGCCGAGCGTCTTGTCTTCGAGTTCGACGCCTTCCCACTTGGAGCGTTCCCAACGACCGTCGACCAGGGCGCCGTGCGCCTGCGGAACGTTGCGGGCCTGCGCCAGCAGGAGTGCCATCGTGTGCTCTGCGGCTGAGGTGATGTTCGACTCGGGGGCATTGACCACCATGACGCCGTTGGCGGTGGCGGCGACCGTGTCGACGTTGTCGAGGCCGACTCCGGCGCGGCCGACGACAGCCAGCGATGGCCCTGCCGCAGCGATCAGCTCGGCGTCGACCTGTGTGGCAGAGCGCACAATGAGGCCCGATGCTCCGGCGATGGCCTCCCGCAGTTCCTCAGGCGAGAGTCCGGTGCGGACATCCACCTCGTGGCCGGCCGCCCGGAGGGCGTCCAGTCCGGGATCGGCGATATTTTCAGCGACGAGGACACGATGCACCTGATCATCTTGGCGGTTGGCCGTCGGCCAGCCTCCGGATTTCGTGTGAACGCTCTGTGACGCCTTCAGCCGGGGTTCGGCAGGTCACCGACGGATGTCGATGTTCGGAACGTCGCCAGCGGGCGTGAAGCCCAGCATTTCGCCGAAGAACACGAGTTCGGCTTCCAGGGCGGTGATCACGTTCTCCGCCTTCCGGAATCCGTGCTGTTCTCCCTCGAAGAGCAGGTAGCTGACCGGGATGCCCTGCTGTTCGAGCGCCGCCACGATCATCTCGCTCTGGTTCGGCGGGACGATGGCGTCCTCGTCGCCCTGGAGCACGATCATCGGCGCGGAGAACTTCTCGACATGGTTGACCGGCGATCGCTCGTCGTAGATCGCCTTCGCCTCAGGCCAGGGACCGACAAGGGTGTCGAGGTAGCGCGACTCGAACTTGTGGGTGTCGGTCGCAAGCGCCTCGAGGTCGGCGACGCCGTACCGGGACGCCCCCACAGCGAAGACGTCGTGGAAGGCGAGTGCGGACAGCACGGTGAACCCACCGGCGGATCCGCCGCGGATCATGAGACGTCCGGGGTCGACGTCGCCTCGTTCGGCAAGGTAGCGGGCGGCGGCAGCACAGTCCTCCACGTCGGCGACACCCCAGGAGCCGTTCAGCGCCTGGCGGTACGAGCGGCCGTACCCGGTCGAGCCGCGATAGTCGACATCGACGACAGCGATTCCCCTGCTGGTCCAGTAGAGAATGCCGAGCTGAAGTTGGCGGCGGGCCTGGGCGGTCGGGCCGCCGTGGGCGAGAACCAGCAGCGGCGGCGCCGTTCCGTCCACGCCGACATGATCGGGATTGGTCGGCGGGTAATAGAGGGCATGAGCCACCGCATCGCCGACCCCGGTCGGGAAGGTGATCGACTCGGGCTCAATCAGGTAGCCGATGTCGACGGGCAACTCGCGTCCGGCGTGCACGACCTCGCGGGTGACCCTCGGGCCGTCGAGCACGACCTTGACGACCTGTGATTCGTGGCCGTAACCGGCACCGACATAGACGACGCCGTCGGCGGCAGGCTGCACCGAGGAGACGGTGGCATCAGGCATCGACACGGTGCGGCCGTCGATCACCAACTCGTCGCCGGTCGGCAACCCGACCGCAGCGACCGTGTGCTCGGACGTGATCGCCCAGCGCTGCATGCCGAACACCCAGCTCGGGGTCGGGATCTCGAACGGGCCGGCGACCACCGGGGCGAACCCGTTGTCGGCCGATACCGAACCGAGATTCCACCACTCGTGCCGATCGGTGCAGGCGTAGAGCGTGCCGTCGGGACCCCAGCCGGGTTCGACCCAGGCTTCGGCACCGTTGCCGAGCTCGAGCTCGACGTCGCCGAGGGAGCCGTCGGCGAAGGGCGCGACGAGCAGGCGGGTGGCGTCCCACGGCATGTTCGGATGATCCCAGGCGACCCAGACGAGTTGGGTGCCGTCGGGCGACAGCCGTGGCGACGACACGAAGTCGCTGCCGCTCCACAGTTCGCAGATCTCCATCGACCCATCGGTGGCGATCGCTACAAGATCGTTCGTGGGTTCGCGATCGGGGTGATGAAGCTCACGGACGGCGACCACGAAACGACCGGAAGGGTCGACCCGGAGATCGGCGAAACGAAGGCCCCGCGGGATCGCCGGCTCGGGCGTGAGGAACATCGGCTCCTCCCCCGGCGCGAGACGACGAAGCCGCTGATCGCTGACGTCGACATAAAACGCGACGCCGTCGTGCACCCACCAGGAACCGCCGCCGTACTCGTGCACGAGCGTGCGCACATAGGCGTCGGGCGGCGTGATCTCGGCCGTGACCCCGTCTCGCTGACGCATCAGAGCGGTGCGGCCCCCTTCATCGGGACGCGACTCGGACCACCAGATGTCGTCGGTGCCGTCGGGTCGAGGGTCGACGCAGCACTCGGCAATGCCAAGCGCTCCGCTGACGAGGGACTCGGCGGTGATCGGCGATGGCCACTCACCGTACGGCGTGACCGACGGCGTCGTGGCGGGTGGAATCACGACAGGAAGTCGGCGATGCGACCGACACCCTCGCTGAGGTCGTCGTCGCCGAGGGCAAACGACAAGCGAGCGCCGCCGCCGACCCCGAAGGCCTCGCCCGGAACGATGGCGACCTTGGCCTCCTCNAGCAGGATGTCGGCGAGATCGAGNGTGGNGTCGATCCGCCGNCCGCCGATCTCNTTGCCCAGCAGNGCCGAGAAGTCCGGNTAGGCNTAGAAGGCNCCCTCAGGCTCGGGGCACAGCACNCCCTCAATGCNCGAAAGCAGCGAATGCATCGTGCGNCGNCGACGATCGAAGGCCTCCCGCATCTCGTACACGGCGTCGAGNGGGCCGGTGACCGCNGCNAGCGCNGCGGCCTGNGCGACNTTGGCGACATTGCTGGTCGAGTGCGACTGCAGATTCTGCGCGGCCTTGATCAGNTCAGCAGGACCGATCATCCAGCCGACACGCCAACCNGTCATCGCGTAGGTCTTGGCGACGCCGTTCAAGATGATGACCTTGTCGCCGAGNTCGGGGACGAGCGTGGCCATTGAGTAGTGCTCGTTGTCGCCGTAGACGAGGTGNTCGTANATCTCGTCGCAGATCACCCAGATGTCGTGCTCGACCGCCCANCGGCCGATNGCCTCGATCTCGTCTCGGGGGTAGATCGCGCCNGTCGGNTTNGACGGCGACACGAAGANGANCGCCTTNGTGTTCTCCGTTCGNGCGGCNTCNAGTTGCTCGACGGTGGCNCGAAAGCCGCCCTCCGCCGTGGTGATGATCGGGACGGTGACNCCANCNGCNAGCGCNACNGGCTCCGGATAGGTNGTCCAGTACGGNGTCGGCAGCAGNANCTCNTCNCCGGGATTGAGCAANGCCTCGAAGCAGTTGTAGACNGCGTGCTTGCCNCCGTTGGTGATCAACACCTGCGANGCCTCACAGNCATAGCCGCTGTCGCGNATGGTNTTGGCGGCGACCGCCTCCTTGAGTTCNGGNAGNCCACCCACNGCGCTGTACTTGTGCATCGCCGGGTCGGCNCAGGCCGCGATGGCGGCATCGACGATGTGCTGTGGTGTNGCGAAATCAGGCTCGCCGGCACCGAAACCGATGACGTTCTCACCAGCCGCTCGCATGGCCTTGGCCTTGTTCGAGACCGCCANCGTGGCCGAGGGGGCGATGGCGCCGACNCGCCGNGAAATCCGATCGAGAGTCATNGTCGAAAGGGTACCGAGATCGCTNCGCAGAATTCCGGCGATTGGCGTCCGTTTTGGCTTNGAAGCTGCCACGCTTTCGGGGTGACCGAGTCTCAGAAAACCACGCCTGACATCACCATCCCGNCNGANCTCCTNCCNAGCGACGGCCGGTTCGGNTCCGGCCCCACNAAGGTCCGCNCCGANNCCCTCGATGCCCTCGCCGCNCGCGCNACCGACTTCATGGGCACCTCGCATCGNAAGATGCCGGTGAAGCTCNTTGTCGCCGAGATGCGCAACGGCATCGCCGAGTTGCTGCGNGCACCCGACGGGTACGAGATCGTCTGCGGCAANGGCGGCTCCACCGGCTTCTGGGATGCNGCCGTCTTCGGNTTGATCGACGAGAAGTCGCACCATCTCAGCTTCGGNGAGTTCGGGGGGAAGTTCGCCAAGGCCGTNGCCATGGCCCCTCACCTGCAGGACCCATCGGTCACCGAGTCGGCAATGGGCACCCGCCCCGANCTCGAGACCGTCGNCGGTGTCGACGCCTANGCNTTCACCCATAACGAGACCTCGACCGGCGTGATGATGGATCCGGTCCGCGTCGGNGGCGACGGCGANCTCATGCTGGTCGACGCAACGTCGGCGGCCGGCGGCCTGATGTTCGACGCCNACGCNACCGACGTCTACTACTTCGCCCCCCAGAAGGCGCTCGCCTCCGACGGCGGTTTGTGGATCGCCATGATGTCGCCCGCAGCGATCGAGCGNGTCGAGCGCNTCGCCAACAGCGGCCGCTACATCCCGCCGTCGCTCAACCTCTGGTCGGCGGTCGAGAACTCNCGCCAAGACCAGACCTACAACACGCCGGCGCTCGCCACGATCTTCCTCACCGCCCAGACGGTGAACTGGTTCAACGACAACGGNGGTCTGTCCTGGTCGGCCGGTCGCTCGGCCACTTCCGCAGAGATCCTCTACGGCTGGGCCGATGCNTCCGANGCTGCCTCCCCGTTCGTGCAGGTCGAGTCCGAGCGTTCGAAGGTCGTCGCCACGATCGACTTCGACGAGGCGATCGACGCCGACACGCTCGTCGAGGTTCTTCGCAAGAACGGCATCCTCGATGTGGGCGGCTACCGCAAGCTCGGTCGNAATCAGCTCCGCATCGGCATGTTCCCGGCCATCGACCCNGCCGACACNGAGGCGCTCACGGCNTGCCTCGACTACTGCATCCAGGCGATNAGCTGATCGATCGGCCGCTCANCCCAGATGGTGGCGGCGATCGCAACACCACTAGGGCGTGATGCCGGTGCGGGCCACCGGCGTGGCCANGCCCGACCGCCGCTGCGCCGACACGGCAAGGCTCTCGATCACGACGTTGCGGAGGTCGCGCGGGTCGATCAGATCGTCGAAGCTCAGCCCATTGGCCGACCGATAGCTGCTCTCGTTCTCGGCCTGGTGCAGNTCGGCTCGTGTCGCCTCGTCGGCGCCGACCGCATTACCGGCACCCGACGCNCCCATGGCGCCGAGCGTCGCCCCNGGAAAGCCGAAGCTCAGGGTCTGCTCGTCGTAGGGGTTCATCGCCATCACGCTCGACCCGAAGCCGTACGCCTTCCGGAGCGTGACGTGGACCTTCACCGTCTGAGCCCGGGTCTGGGCGGCGAACATGCGCGCACCGGCCCGGAGGATTCCGGCTCGCTCCGAGGCCTGACCNGCGAGCACCCCCGGGTTGTCGGCGAGGAAGACGAGCGGCAGATGGAAGCTGTCACACACCTGGATGAAGTGGGCGGCCTTGTCCGCTGCGTCGACATCGATCGATCCGGCGATGACCGACGGCTGGTTGGCGATGATGCCGATGGATTCACCGCCGATGCGGGCGAGCGCACACACGATCGATGAGCCGAAATCCGGTTGAACCTGGAAGAACCCGCCACCATCGACGAGCGCCGAGATGGCGAGCCGCATGTCGTAGGCGGCATTGCCGTCACGGGGCACGATGTCGAGGAGGTCGTCNAGNCGACGGGGNNCNGTGTCGCCCGTNTCGACGCTCGGNGGCCGTTCCCAGGCCGANGAGCCGAAGAACGAGAGATACGTGCGGATGTCGNNGAGGAGGGCGATGTCGTCNGCGGCGACGTTGTGCACGACCCCGGAGGCAATCGCGACGCCGGGTCCGCCGAGTTCGGCCTTGGTGACCTCNTCGCCGAGGGCCGCCTTCACCACCGGCGGCCCTGCAGTGAAGATGGCGGCATCNGGAGTCATGACNGAGAAGTCGCACAGNGGTGCGGTGATCGCCCCNTGACCNGCTGACGANCCCATCACCCCNCACACCATCGGCACGAGNCCGGACAGGCTGCCNTGGGNACCGAGGTCGCCNGGGCCTCCNCCACCCGGATCGCCGGGCATCGGTGGCCGNTGACCGGCGCCCTCGAGGAGCATCACCAACGGGATGCGTTCNCGGCGGGCNATGTCGGCGATGCGCCAGCGTTTCCGGCTGGCNGCCGGCCCGATCGACCCTCCGAGCGTCGTGAANTCCTCGGCGCCGACGGCAACCGGGCGGCCGTCGATGCGACCNACACCNGCGACGAGCGCATCGGCCGGNGCCNCNCCGGCGAGGGCGCCGATCTCGGTGAACGANCCATCGTCGAGCAAGGCCCCNATGCGGCTGCGAGCNTCGAGACGGCCGANCNCGCGGCGTCGGGCGAGTTTGTCGGCACCCCCCATCGCGTGGGNNGTGGCGCGNCGNNNNGCGAGATCNTCGAGTGTCGCGTCCCAGTCCCCCGTCATGGCGGCNNAGCCTAGGCGACGGTCAGACGACGACGAAGAACGCCCGTGCGTGCNCAGNGGCNNCGANCNGACGAGATCGCTNCCGTCTCAGAGGGAGGCGCNGCCGTCNCCACGGACCGTGGCGTCGATGACCGCCGCCATCGTNGCNGCGAGTTCGTCAGCCGAGACGCCCCACGACTCGAAGCCCCGACGGTGNGAGCTGACCTGGGTNAGCATGGTGGTGAGCACGCTCGCNATGCCGCCNGGCGATGCCGATGCGTCGATCGCCCCCACCGCCCGCGCCTCGTGGGCNAGATCCTTGAGNGCCAGNAACACGCCGTTGAANAGCCGGGTGCGGAGCTGACGGAAGCGGTCGTCNCCCTCGAGCGCCGCCAGGTCGGCGACGCGGAGGAGTTCCCCGTGCTCGGCNAAGAAGGCGAGGAATCCCTGCGAAAGTCCGGCTGCGGCATCGCCACTCTCCCACGCCGCATCGGTGACNAGGNCTCGGAGCTGNCGGCCCCCGGCGTCGGTGAGTTCATCGATCAGNGCGAGNACGGCCGCCTCGACGTCNGGNAAGTANTGGTAGAAGGTCGCNGGGCTCGTNTCCGCNCGNCGCGAGATGTCGACCACGGTGAGATCGCGGTACGGACTGTCGGCGACNGCGGTTCGNGTGGCGGNNAGCAATCGCTGACGGGTCGCCTGACCGCGGCGACCCGCNACNCGCCCATCGGCGGCGCGTGGTGCCTCATCGGCGGCGAGNTCAGTTCGCGGATCGCTCACGGCGAGCGAGGCTAGCGCTCGGAGAACTCGGCGCGCAGNGCTGCCCCGTGCGNGTCGAGCGGCGCGGCCTNGCCNCGGGATCTNGNGACCGTCGGNGAAGCGACGGCGACNCGCTCNCCGCCCAACGCCACCACCCACCCATCGNCNTCGGGTTCGACAGGTNCANTNATCGGNCNNCGCNGCGCCCANGCGGCGGCNCGACTNAGCGGCACCTCGANCNCCGAAGCCCGCTCGTCGANCAGNAGNTCGNCGGCNATCGCNGCGGCNGCNAGGCCCGCCACNGGGTCGGCGANGGCGTCGGCCACGAACATCGGGCNNCCGGGATCATCGATCCAGAGTCCNCCCGCCACCGCNGCATCGTCGCCGAACCCGATGCGATCAGGGTCGTCGATTCGGCCGTGNCCGGTGATCGACAGCCACGAGGTCGCCNACGCNTCGACGACGGNGGAGGGATCGAGTCCNACNGCNGCCANCGCACGCGGCCGGGAGGCTTCGATGACNAGNTCAGCGGCGGCGACCATCCGTCGCAGGAGCGCNTGATCGGNTCGNTCNNCGAAATCGATCGTGATCGTCTCCTTGCCNGCGTTGAGGAGATCGNAGAACGCNGCCGGNCCGGATCTGGCNCCGTCGGGCCGNCCCNGTCCCTCCACCTTGATCACCCGTGCNCCTGCGTCGGCGAGGAANGAACNGGCGAGTGGNCCNGCCCACAGCGACGAAAAATCGAGNACNANGGGCCGNGCGCGNACCGGTCTCGNAGGGCCTCGGTGGATTTCGTGCCCCGGNGCNGGCGTCTGCGGTCGCTCGTCGGGCCGGGCGATCGCCANNCCGAGCAGACGCCCGCGTTGNACGAGATCAGCGGCCGANCGACGGCGNAGCTCNCGNCGGAGGGCCTCCCAGTCNTCGGGGTCGACNGCAGCCTCGACCAGNGCCGGCAAGGCNGCGACGTCCTCGGGCCGNGGCAGGTTNAGCACCACCCAACCGTCACCGCANCGNTCGAATCGNGCGGCNCCACCNACCGAGACNGAACCCCGACGNTGAAGTCCNGCGAAGGCNGCCCGCTCGGCCAGCAGCGACGGNCCGTCGANCGCCACCTCGNGACCGAGCCNTTTGGTCATNGCCGCCAGATCCGCCGCCNACGANGCGGCNGCGNCGACCAGNCCGGCNGGNCCGNCCAANGGCGGACCGTCGACCCGACCGGTCAACGACATNGCGCCGCAGTTGGCCCAGGTCGCCACCTGATCGAGCTCCGCCATGGCGCCGACGCTAGCGAAGCCCNCACGGACTTTTCGCCCGACCNCCTCTCGGGCCAGACTGAGGAACGCCGATCGGCGAACCAAGGGGGAAACCAACATGGTCGAGTTGAAGCCAGGTGCACGCTTCCAGAGCACGGTGTGCAGCACCGAGGTGATCGTCGTCAAGGGGGCCGGCGAGGTCGACCTGACCTGTGGNGGCGCGCCGATGGTCGCNTCGGGCANCGGTGAGATCAGTGGCAGCCCGTCCGACGACGCCGCCGGNGGNACCCAACTCGGCAAGCGGTACGGCAACGCCGACGAGACGATCGAACTGCTGGCCACCAAGGCCGGCGACGGATCGCTGGNAGCCGACGGCGGGGCTCTCGAGATCGCCCAGGCGAAGACCCTNCCCGCCTCGGACTGAGCCACANCCGCCCATGAACCTGATGATGCTGCTGGAGATGGCGGCGGAAGGGCTCGGCGATCGGGTGGCCGTGGGATCACTCGACGACGGGCTCACCTACCGCCAGCTCTACGANCGNGCCCACGGNGCAGCCAACCGCTACCGGGCTGCGGGAGTCGAGTCCGCNGTCGTGTGCGACGAGTCGAGCCCGGCGNTGCCGATCGCCNTGTTCGGCTCNGCGTGGGCGGGCATCCCCTANGTGCCNCTCAACTATCGCCTTCCCGCCGACGATCTCCTGGCGCTCGCCGAGCGGGCCGGTTCNGCCGTCGCCATCGCCGACGAANCCAACCTNGAGCGGCTGGGCGGNCTCCCGGGNGTCTCGTCCGTCTCCGCCGAGGCGTTCAGCGCCGACCCGGCNGCAGGAACAGACGNACACGCCAGTCCTGGCGACTGGAACATGGACCCCGACGACCTCGCNGTGCTGCTCTTCACCAGNGGCACGACNGGCAGCCCGAAGTCCGCTGTGCTGCGCCACAAGCATCTCGTCTCCTACATCCTCGGNTCGGTCGAGTTCATGGGCGCCGGCGAGGACGAAGCCACCCTCGTGAGCGTGCCGCCNTANCACATCGCNGGTGTTGCCTCGATGCTGTCGTCGNTCTACGCAGGCCGTCGGATNGTGCAGCTGCCNCGNTTCGATCCCGACGTCTGGATCGACACNGTCGANCGCGAAGGCGTGACCCACGCNATGGTCGTGCCNACCATGCTCACCCGCATCGTCGANGCGCTCGACGCNCGCGGCGGAGCNCCGATGCTCGGCATCCGAGCACTCTCCTACGGTGGCGGCAAGATGCCCCGNCCCGTNATCGAGCGGGCNCTCGANCTCTTTCCGATCACCAACTTCGTCAACGCCTANGGGCTCACGGAGACGTCNTCGACCATCTCCCTGCTCGGNCCCGACGANCANCGTGTCGCCCAGTACANCGACGANCCGNTCNAGCAGCAGCGCCTGGCCAGCGTCGGGCGTCCGCTTCCNGGTGTCGAAGTCCANGTNCGAGACGACGACGGCACCNTGCTCGGTCCCGGCGANGTNGGCGAGATCTTCGTCCGAGGTGAACAAGTGGCCGGCGAGTANCGCGAGAAGGGGTCGNTGCTCGATGCCGANGGATGGTTCCCGACCCGCGACGGCGGCTTCGTCGACNACGACGGCTANCTGTTCATCCAGGGCCGCAACGACGACGTGATCATTCGCGGCGGCGAGAACATGTCGCCNGGCGAGATCGANGACGTCGCCATCAGCCATCCCGGCGTGCGCGACGCAGCGGCGATCGGGGTGCCATGCCGAGAATGGGGCGAGAAGGTCGTGTTGCTGATCGTGGCTGATGGCGACGCNCCCGACCCGGACGAACTCGATGACCTGATCCGGGAGCGTCTGCGGTCCAGCCGCGTTCCCTCGCACGTCGAGGTGGTCGACGANCTCCCNTACAACGAGACGGGCAAGCTCCTCCGCCGGGTCCTGCGCGAGCAGTTCGCNCATCTCGGCGACGACCCGACGGACTGACGATGACCGANACGCCACGGTGGGATCTCGCCGCGGCGGAGTCCGCCNTCGCGTCGCTCGATCTCGCTCGCGAGGTCGGNGCGGCGGTNGGCGTNCCNGCTGTTGTNCTCGACCCGAGNCCGACGGATCCCGNCGACCGGTGGGATGCNNTTCTCGNNCGGCTCGCCCCACTCGCNGTCGTCACGGTCGCCGAGTGGGGTCGTGCCGATGTGATCGGACCGGTCGACGANCTCGTCGCTGCGATCATCGCCCGACCCCAGGCCGCCACCACCACGNCGGTCCACCTNCGCANCCTGCCGGGAGAACCCCTCGCCGCCCTNCACCAGGAATCGCTGGCCTACGCCACCCTGCAGGGCGGAGCTGAGCACGCNGCCTGGCTGGCNTCGCAGGGGCGNCGTACCCGCAACGATGACGCCCCTCGAGTCGCCCTCACCGACGANCCCGACCTCACGATCACGTTGACGCGATCTCGNCTCCACAACCTGCTCGACCGNCGAGGGCGGGANGAGCTCACCGANGCGTTCCGCGCAGCGGCGNTGATCGCCCCGGATCNNCCGATCCGGTGGCGGGCCGACGGGCCGTCGTTCTGNGCCGGGGGTGANCCGGCTGAATTCGGCNCGGTCNCNGACCCGGCGACCGCGCACNTGATCCGGATGGCCTCGTCTCCCGGCCCNGCGGTGCTCGCCGTGGCCGATCGGCTCTCGGTCGANGTTCACGGNGCCTGTGTCGGTGCCGGCATCGAGNTGGCGGCGATGGCNTCGAGCATCGTGGCCCATCCCGACACCCGGTTCCGTCTGCCCGAGTTGACGATGGGGCTCATGCCTGGCGTCGGTGGCACCTGGAGCATCGGTCGCCGNATCGGTCGTCGGCTGCTCCTGCAGTGGCTGCTGCTCGATCTCGAGATCGATGCCGACACGGCGCTCGCCTGGCGNCTCATCGACGGTGTCGCCACGANCGACGAGACGGCGTAGCCNNNGAGCAGCGGTGGNGGTGCGCCGTCGGCCCNTCAGGGACGCGGCTCTCGGGGCAGGCCCAGCACNCGCTCGCCGAGCACNTTGCGCTGAACCTGGTTGGAGCCGCCATAGATGGTGTGCGCCCGGGTGTACAGGAAGGTGCGCTGGAGCCTGTCGAGCGGATAGTCGGGCCCGTCGCCGTGCCCGTTGTGGCCGTCGGCGCCCGCAACCATGCCTTCGGCTCCAGCGACGAGCATGGCGAGTTCGCCCATGCGGCGATGCCAGCCCGCCCAGTAGAGCTTGCCGATCGACGCCTCGGCGCCGGGCACACCGTCGTGGGTGAGGGCGGTGAGCATGCGCAGTTGGTTGAATTTGAGAATTTCGAGGCGAATGTGGGCCTCGGTGAGTTCCTGTCGCACGACGGGGTCGTCCCAGCGGCCGTTGGCTTTGGCGAGGGCCAGGAGATCCTCGAACTCCTGACGGAACGAGACCTGCTGACCGAGGGTCGATGCGCCTCGTTCGAACGCAAGCGTTCCCATCGCGACCTTCCAGCCGTTGCCGACACCACCGACGACCATGTCCTCGTCGCACACGGCATCAGAGAAGAAGGTCTCGTTGAATTCGGTACCGCCGGTGATCTGCACGATCGGACGGATTTCGATCCCGGGCTGATCCATCGGCATGAGGAGATAGCTGAGCCCGGCATGGCGTTCGGAGCCCGGCTCGGTGCGGGCGACGACGAAGATCCAGTCGGCGAACTGGGCCAGCGATGTCCAGACCTTCTGCCCGTTCACCACCCACTGCCCGTCAACGAGATCGGCGCGGGTCTTCACGTTGGAGAGATCGGAGCCAGCATCGGGTTCGGAGTAGCCCTGGCACCAGAGTTCGTCACCCGAGAGGATCTTCGGCACGAACCGCCGCTGCTGCGCCTCGGAGCCGAACGCCATCAGGGTCGGACCGAGCAGGGTGACACCCATGTTGGGAATGCGTCCCGGCGCCTTGGCCTCGACATAGGTGAGATGGAAGACGACCTGTTCGGCNAGCGTGCACTCACGGCCGCCGATNGAGGNGGGAAAGTCGATGCCGAGCCAGCCACCNGTGGCGAGTTCNTTCTCCCANGCAATCTGNACTTCCGCAGGGATGTCCTCGTGGCCGGTGAGACCCTTGCNGCGGTANGCCCCGAACTCGCCGGAGAGGTGCTCCTCCAGCCAGGTGCGGACCTCGTCNCGGAAGTCGTTGAGGGAGTCGTCGAGCCGGACGTCCATAGCGTGCGAGCGTACAACCCGACCTGACGGACCGTCAGAATCGGGCGCCAAGGTCGTCCTGTGCGATGATCCGGGACATGGCTGAACCGACCATGTCAATCGCCGACGTCGATGCGATGCTCACGGGCGNAGGGGGCTTCTTCGAGACCGTTCCCGNCATCGTGAACGGCGTNGAGGTGACCACNGCNAAGAACCGNGCACCGCACCTCCGCGCCCTGCTCCAGAACTCCGCGAATCACGGNGGNGACGGCAGCGCCCGCTACTACGTGTTCGACGACGGGACCGAGGCGACCTTTGCCGAGAACATCGCCACCGCGGCATCGNTCGCGGCGGGNCTCGCCGAGCGGTANGNCATCGGNCACGGCGACCGCGTCGCCATCCTCGCNGCCAACACGCCCGAGTGGATCCAATCGTTCTGGGCGATCACCTCGCTCGGTGCCATCGCCGTTGCCATGAANGGGTGGTGGACCGAGGACGAGATCCGCNACGGCCTCGAGCTCACCACGCCAAAGCTGCTGCTCGCCGACGCCAAACGGGCCGAACGCATCACCGGCGACCCGGGAGTCCCNCTCGTCGTNTTCGAGGAGGACTTCNCCGAACTTCGCGATCACGCACCAGGAGCCGAACTGCCCGNCACCCCGATCGACGAGGACGACGCCGCCACGATCCTGTTCACCTCCGGCACCACNGGNCGCCCGAAGGGNGCGATCATCACCCACCGGAANTTCAACGCCTANCTCACGTGCGCGTTCATCCTCGGCGCCCGCGACGCGTTCCGCTTCCCGGCCGATCCCAACGACCCGCCGAAACCCCCGATGCTGTCGCTGGCCGCCAGCCCCCTNTTCCACATCTCCGGGCTCCATTCNTGCTGCGTCACCGCNGTGGCCTCGGGCATGGGCCACGNCTGGACCACNGGCCGGTTCGATCCGGANAAGGTCCTGCAACTCACCGAGACGTACAAGATCACCCGTCTCAGCGGTGTCACCACCCAGGTCTGGCGGATCATCGAACACCCGAAGTTCCNCGAGTACGACACGTCGAGCGTGACGGCCATCGGCGGCGGCGGTTCGGTCTGGTCACCGGAGCTTCTNCGGGCGTGCCGNGAGGCGCTNCCCCACGCCGAGCGNCCCGTGGGCGTCGGNTACGGCCTGACCGAGTGTTCGGGCCTCGCCACCTCGGCGAGCGANGANGTGCTCCGAGANCACCCGGAGTCGGTCGGTGCGGCGATCCCGACCTGCGACCTCGCNATCCACGACGANGACGACAACCCGCTCCCCGACGGCGAGATCGGCAACGTCATGTTGCGCGGCCCGATGGTCACNCCNGGCTACTGGGACAACCCTGAGGCGACCGCCGACACGATCCGACCGGGNGGNTGGCTNCGAACCGGCGACTTNGGCCGCATCGAGAACGGGCTGCTCTTCCTTGCGAGCCGCCGCACNGATCTCATCATCCGNGGTGGCGAGAACATCTATCCNGTCGAGATCGAGAACCGACTCGACGAACACCCGGCCGTCCGCGAGGTCGTCGTGCTCGGGGTCGATCACCGCGANCTCGGNCANGAGGTCAAGGCCTACGTCGTGCCCTTCGACGACNCCGNTGTCACCACGGACGAACTCGCNGCGTTCGTCGGCGAGACCCTTGCTCCCCACAAGGTGCCNNCGCACTGGGAGATCCGCACCGAGCCGCTTCCTCGNAACGCCACCGGCAAGATCCTCAAGCAGGTCGTCGCCGGCAACGCCGAGAACACCTTCATCGANGAGTAGGGGTCAGGGTGCTCACCGAGATCGCCCGCCGCGCNGCGGTCGAATTCGCCGACACCGAGGCATTCGTCACCGAACACGGCTGGTCGATCACCTANGCCCANCTNGATCGNGCNGCNGACGAGGCCGCCACCGGGCTTTTCGACCAAGGGATCCGGCCGGGGTCGGTGCTCGCGCTCGCAACGCCATCCAACGTCGACTTCGTCGTGCTGTACCTCGCCACCGCTCGTCTCGGCGCCGTGACTGCCGGCCTGAATCCACGCTTCACCGGGCCAGAACTGCGGGCGTGCATCGACGTGCTGAACGCCGATCTCGTGATCGCCTCGCCGACCCTCGCAGCGGCGATGGGGCCGATCGACTCGTCAATCGCTGTCGTCGACGCTGGAGACAGCGCCCACACCGTGGCGGCCAGATTTCGGGTGCCGGATGCGGCACCGGTACCCGACCTGCCCGCGGATCCCGAACGCCCGGTGTGTATCTGCTTCACCAGCGGCTCCACCGGCCAGCCGCGCGGCGGTTGGTTCGCCAATCGGCAACTTCAGGCAATCGCCGATCTCGACACCGGCGGCGCCTGGGGTGGTGGCGGCCATGGCCTCTCGTCGGTTGCGATGGCCCACGTCGGCTTCATGACCAAGTTGCCGTGGATGTTGGCCAGCGGTCGCACCACACATCTCCTCGAGCGGTGGCGGGCCCGC
>PABW01000088.1 GCA_002699625.1 Acidimicrobiaceae bacterium | reverse complement strand
CGGGTCCTTGCGGCCTACGAACTGCCGACGACCGTGCCCGAGCAGCTCACCGACACCGAGTTGATGGATCTTTTCTCCCGTGACAAGAAGGCGATCGACGGTGTGACCTTCGTGCTCGACGGACCCAACGGCGTGGAAACGGTCGTCGGTGTCGACCCTGATGTGCTCGCCGCCTCGTTTACCGCCGTCCGGTGACCCTTCCGAGGCTGACCGTGCAAGGCCGGGCTGACCGGCTTCGCGACGCCATGCTTGAGCGCAAGCTCGACGGCTTCGTCGTGGTCGACCTGCCGAGTGTGCGTTGGCTCACAGGCTTCACCGGCTCCAACGGCCTTGCCGTCGTCTCTGCGGAGGGCGTGGTGCTCGCCACCGACGGCCGTTACGCGACACAGGCGCCTGCGCAGCTCGAGGCCGCAGGCAGCGATGCCACCGTCGTCATCGCCTCGGACCTCGTCGCCAGAGGTGCCGATGGGCTCTCGGGCGCAGCCCGGGTTGCGCTCGAAGGCGACGTCATCAGCTGGGATCAGCAGCGCCAATGGGCTGCGGCACTCGCCGACAGCGAACTCGTGGCCGTCTCCGGGCTTCTTCGGGAGCTGCGCAGTGTCAAGGATCCAGCGGAGCTTGCTCGCATCGAGGCGGCAGCGGCGCTCGCCGACGCTGCGCTCGCCGACACTGAGACGCTGCGGATGCCCGGCACGACCGAGCGGCAGCTCGGGCTTGCGCTTGACGACGCCATGCGGGCCGCGGGTGCGTCCGGTCCGGCGTACGAGACGATCGTCGCGTCGGGCCCCAACGCGGCGTTGCCGCATGCTCGCCCGAGCGACCGGGCGTTCGAGGCCGGCGATCTTCTAATCGTCGACGTCGGCGCGCTCGTCGACGGGTATCGCAGCGACATGACTCGTTCGTTTGTCATCGGTGGTCCTGACGCGGCGGACGATGTCGCCCGCNAGATCCTNCCGNTGGTCACCNAGGCNCAAGCTGCTGCCGTCGCCGNNGTCGNCCCGGGCGTCGAGGCCAANGCGGTCGACGACGCCTGCCGATCGATCATCNCCGAAGCCGGGTTNGGTGANGCCTTCCGTCATGGAACCGGCCACGGTGTCGGNCTCGACATCCATGANCTTCCATCCATCCGCAAGGACAACGCCGCTATCCTCCAGGCCGGTCAGGTGCTCACCGTCGAGCCCGGCGTGTACCTCCCCGGTGTGGGTGGCGTACGGGTCGAGGATCTCGTCGTGGTCACCGACTCGGGCTGCCGCCCCCTCACCCTCTCGCCCAAGCTCAGCCTTTAGGAGCTCGNCATGCCCACCATCACCACCAACGACCTGAAGAANGGCATGACNCTNGAGCTCGACGACGGGCTCTTCCAGGTTGTCGACTTCCAACACGTGAAGCCGGGCAAGGGCCANGCGTTCGTTCGGACCAACCTCCGCAATGTGCGGGCCGGNGGCACGGTCGAGCGCACGTTCCGCGCCGGTGAGAAGGTCGAGCGAGCCACGATCGACAAGCGCGACTTCAGCTTCCTNTATCGCGACGGCGACGATTACGTCTTCATGGACTCNGAGACGTACGACCAGATCACGGTGTCGCCGGAGGCGCTCGGCGATGCCGGCAACTACATCATCGACGGTTCGTCGGTCGTGCTCGAAATGTTCGGCTCNGANATCGTCGGTACCGACCTCCCTGCGGCGGTGGAGCTCACCATCGAGTTCACCGAGCCGGGCCTGCAGGGCGACCGNTCCTCGGGTGGCACNAAGCCCGCCACCCTGGAGACCGGTCTCGTGATCCAGGTGCCGCTCTTCATCGACAACGGCGANAAGGTCAAGATCGATACCCGCAGCGGCNAGTACCTGAGTCGCGCCTGANCGATGACGACTGACGTTCCGGGCCTCAACCCTCGCCGGGAGGCCCGAGAAGAGGCACTTGCGCTGCTCTANCAGGCCGAGCTGACCAGCTCGCCGGTGGATGAGGCGCTCGNCGCCCGTGAGGTNCCGCCNGCGGCNTACGCCGTCGAGATCGCGTTGGGTGTCGACNACNANCGNGACGANCTCGACGCNNTNATCGGCCGTCACCTCACCAANTGGCGGGTCGACCGGATGCCGATGATCGATCGGGTGCTCGCCCGNATGGCGGNGTGGGAGTTCCGNTNCAAGCCCGACATNCCCACCGGTGTCGTTCTGAGNGAAGCGGTCGAANTGGCNTCGATCTACTGCGGTGAGCGCTCGGCGCCCTTCCTCAACGGTGTNCTCGACAGTGTCGCCGGCGAGGTCCGTGGCTGACGAGGTCACGCTCCGACCCTGGCGCGTCGACGACACGCCNGCACTGGTCGCNGCCTGGCNCGACGNTGNCATCGNGGCNGGCTCGACACCNCCANCCGATCGCTCGGCNNNNGCCGCCANGCGGTGGATCGAAGGCTGCGACGTNCGCGAACAACGCNTGCTCGCCGTCGATCGGGTGATCGATGTCGCAGGGGAGTGNGTGGGNGANGTCGGGCTCTCCGACATCGATCAGCGCCGTGGTGCTGCGCTCATCGGCTGGTGGGTCGGCGCAGAGCATCGGGGTCGTGGGTTCGCCGTCGCCGGGGTCGNCGNCATGNTNGANGTCGCAGCANTGTTCGGCGTGACGACACTCNTCGCCCNGATCGGGATCGACAACACCGNATCNGTGCGGGTCGCCGANNGCGTNGGCTTCATGCTGCTCCGAGCCGGTTCCGAGGNCGAANCGCACGTGTACGTCCACCGCTGANCCATCGNTCGAGCCGGTNGNGNGGAAATCCNCAGGCGAGCGCGCGCCGCGCGTCGACGCGCGNCGTGTAGGGTCCAATCTCGACCGTGAAACGAGTCCCGTGAGGCTCGNACGGACGAAAGAGAGATCAGTGGCAGAGCGTGAACGCCTGCTCGCNGGNCANCCTGCGNGNGGNGCCTTTCGAGCACGGACGCANGTCATGTCGACCGACGACGTGNCCCGGGCGNTNCGTCGCATGGCCCATGAGATCCTCGANAAGAANCANGGNTGCGACGACGTGATGATCGTCGGCATGCAGACGGGCGGGGTNGAACTCGCNCGNGCGATCGCTGCTGCNGTGGCCGACATCGAGGGNTCGGAGGTGCCGACCGGCACGCTCGACGCCACCATGCACCGAGACGACTTNGGTCTGCGCCCGGTGATGCCCGAGGCGGTNACCNACATNCCNGGTGACCCGACNGGCAAGACGATNGTGCTGGTCGACGACGTNCTCTTCACCGGACGGACNGTGCGGGCGGCGCTCGACGCCATCCANGCCTATGGNCGGCCGACGGCGATTCAGTTGGCGGTCATGGTCGATCGTGGCCATCGGGANCTCCCGATCCGCCCCGACTATGTGGGCAAGAACTTGCCGACGCGTCGTGACGAGATGGTCGATGTCCACGCNGNTGGNGTCGATCTCGGAGAGATCGCAGGGGATGGAGGTCTTGGAGAGATCGCAGGGGATGGAGATCTTGGAGAGATCGCNGGGGATGNAGATCTCGGAGCGGGAGGTGNGGGCTGATGCGACNCAACGGTGCCCGGCATCTGCTTTCGATGGCTGANCTNGATCGNGATGACATCGAGCAGATTCTGAACCTGACNGGATCGTTCGCNGAGGTGGGGGANCGCAGNATCCCGAAGGTTCCNGCGCTTCGNGGCAAGACGATCGCCTGGCTGTTCTANGAGGACTCGACCCGCACCCGTCTCAGCTTCGAGACGGCGGCCAAGCGACTCTCGGCCGACACGATGAATTTCAGCGTGAGCAGTTCGTCGGTCAACAAGGGCGAGTCGCTGCGGGACACGATCGAGACGATCGCGGCGATGGGGATNGACGGNGTCGTCGTCCGNCATCGNGCTGCCGGGGCGCCNCAGCAGGTCGCNGACTGGACCGANGCTGCGGTGATCAANGCCGGTGANGGNTGGCATCAACACCCGACNCAGGGGCTGCTCGATCTCTACACCGCNACGAGNCATCTCGGCGACCTCGATGGCAAGCACATTGCGATCGTCGGNGACATCAAACACTCTCGAGTCGCCCGCTCGAACGCGATCGGGTTCGCCACGATGGGCGCCCGAGTGACCNTGGNGGGCCCTCCGACCTTGCTGCCTCCGAGTCTNGATGGCTGGCCGGTTGAGGTCACGCACGATCTCGACGCGGTGATCGACGACCTCGACATCTGNTACCTGCTGCGNATGCAACTNGAGCGTCAAAAGCAGGCGGTCGTGCCNACGTTGCGCGAGTACCACCACGAATACGGGCTNACGAGCGCCCGCGCTGACCGCCTANGCGCNGAGGCGTTGATCATGCACCCCGGGCCGATGAACCGGGGAGTCGAGATCGCCGGCGAGGTCGCCGACCGACCCAACGCGGTTATCGCCGAGCAGGTCGCCAACGGCGTGTCGGTGCGCATGGCGGTGCTGTTCTTGTTGCTGGGTGCTGGCCTCGAACCGGTCGACGAGTCCGCTGTCGGCGGTGGATTGGCGGTGGCGTGATGGGTTCGATCGCGATCTCTAACGGCACGCTGGTCGACGGCGGGGGCACTCGCCGCGCTGACCTCCTGATCCAGAACGGCGTGATTGCCGAGGTGGGGGAGAAGCTCGGCGGCGACACGATCATCGACGCCGATGGCCTTGTCGTCACCCCCGGGTTCGTCGACCTTCAGGTGCACTTCCGTGAACCTGGCGGTGAAGAGGCAGAGACCATCCAGACCGGTTCTCGTGGCGCTGCGCTCGGTGGGTTCACCGCCGTGGTCGTGATGCCCAACACCACGCCGACGATCGACAGCGCCGCAGTCGTTCGTCAGATCCATGATCTCAGCATCGACGCCCTCTGTGAGGTGGTGCCGTCGGCGGCGATCACCGTCGATCGCGATGGCGAAGCGCTCACTCCGATGGCAGAGCTGGTGCGCAGCGGTGTGCGCATGTTCACCGACGATGGTGTGGGTGTGCAGGACGCCCGCGTGATGCGCACTGCGCTTGAGTACGCCTCGGGGTTGTCGCATCTCGCCGACGGCTTCGAGATCGTCCTGGCCCAGCATTGCGAAGTCGACTCGCTTGCGGCCGGCGGTGCAATGCACGAGGGGGAGTGGTCGAGTCGACTCGGCATGCCCGGCCAGCCCGCCGAGGCCGAGGAGTTGATGATCGCCCGCGATCTCGCGCTCGCTCGACTCACAGATGGCCGCGTGCATTTCCAGCACGTCACCACGGCCCGTGGCGTCGATCTGATCCGAGCGGCGAAGGCCGAGGGGCTCAAGGTCACCGGTGAGGCCACCCCTCATCATCTCTGTCTTGATCACTCGGCNGTGGCNTCGTTCGACACCGTGTTCAAGGTCAACCCGCCACTCCGCACCCCCGCCGANGTGGCTGCGATCAAGGTGGGACTNCTCGANGGCACGCTCGATGCGATCGCCACCGATCATGCGCCGCACACCCGNCAGGACAAGGAACGNCCGTTCCTCGACGCGCCTCCCGGGATGNTCGGNGTCGAGACAGCGTTTGCGATCGCCAACACCGAACTNGNTGCCNACATCGAGAAGCTCGTCGAACTGCTCTCGATCAANCCGGCCCGCATNGCCGGTATCGACGATCGCCACGGCGGCCCGATCGAGGNCGGTCGGCCGGCCAATCTCGCNCTGCTNGANCTCGATGAGCAATGGACGATCACCGGNGCAGCACTGNCCAGCCGCAGCTCGAACACCCCCTTCGAAGGGCGTTCGGTGCGCGGCANGATTCGACACACGATCTGGAACGGTGACCTTGTGGTCACGAACGGAGAAGCGACGCGATGACANTTCGTGAGTACCAACTGGTCCTCGCCGANGGTGAGACNTTCGACGGGGANGGCATCGGNGCTGAGCTCGAACCGAACGGNTTCGCCGCCGGTGAAGTCGTGTTCAACACGGTGCTCTCGGGCTACCAGGANGTCATCACCGACCCCAGCTACGCCGGTCAGATCATCACNTTCACCTACCCCCACATCGGCAACTACGGCGTGAACGCCACCGACGACGANGCGGCGAAGCCCTTCTGTCGGGGCGTGATCATCCGCGATCTCGCCCGCCGCCAGAGCAACTGGCGAAGTGAGGAGCATCTCGACGACTACCTGCGCCGTCACGGTCTCGCNGGTATCGCCGGGATCGACACCCGTCGGCTCACCCGCCATNTTCGTGACACCGGCGCAATGCCGGGGGCGTTCGGTCCCGCCGACCANGCCACCTTGCTTGCTGCNGCCAAGGCCGAGCCCGGCACGGCCGGTGTTGATCTCGTCAGCCTGGTCACCACCCCCGAGCCGTACACGGTCGGCAGCGGCCCTCGGAAGATTGTCGCCTACGACTTCGGCGTGAAGGCCACGATGCTGCGCCATCTCGGCGAAATCGGCACCGTCACCGTCGTGCCGGCGCATACCTCTGCAGAAGAGGTCTTGGCGATGAACCCCGACGGGGTGTTCCTCTCCAACGGCCCGGGGGATCCCGAAGAGGCCGGCCCGATCGTCGATGAGCTTCCGAAGCTCCTCGGGAAGGTGCCGATCTTCGGCATCTGCCTTGGCCATCAAGTGCTGTCGCTTGCGCTCGGGGGCCGGACCTACAAGATGAAGTTCGGTCACCACGGCGGCAACGTGCCCGTGCAGGACACCCGCACATCGAAGGTCGAGATCACCGCCCAGAACCACAACTTCGCGGTCGAGGCCGGCTCGGTACCGAACGTGACCGAGAGCCACGTGTGTCTCAACGACGGCACCCTCTCGGGTCTGGTCCACAACGAGTACCCGGCTTTCAGCGTGCAGTACCACCCGGAGGCGGGCCCCGGCCCGCACGACTCGGCCTATCTGTTCACCGAGTTCGCCGAGCTCATGGACGGCTTCCAGGGAAAGGCGGCCTGAGATGCCGAAGCGCACCGATATCGAATCGATCCTCATCATCGGCTCCGGCCCGATCGTGATCGGTCAGGCCTGTGAGTTCGACTACTCCGGTACCCAGGCATGCCGAGTCCTGAAGGAAGAGGGCTATCGAGTCATCCTCGCGAACTCGAACCCGGCGACGATCATGACTGATCCGAGTTTCGCTGACGCCACCTATGTCGAGCCGCTCGATCTGCAGATCCTCGAGAAGATCATCGAAAAAGAGCGACCCGATGCCGTGCTGCCGACCCTCGGTGGCCAGACCGGTCTCAACCTGGCGATGGAGTTGCAGCAGGCCGGCGTGCTCGAGAGGTTCGGGTGCGAGCTGATCGGCGCAGATGCCGAGGCCATCGAGACGGCAGAGGACCGCGAGAAGTTCAAGGTCGCCATGACCGAGATTGGGCTCGAGTCCGCCCGGTCCGCCATCGCCCACACCATGGACGAGGCGCGGGCGGCGATCGACGAGGTCGGTCTTCCCGTCATCATCCGGCCCGCCTACATCCTCGGCGGTCGGGGTACCGGCATCGCCGAGACGATGGAGGAGTACGAGCGCATGGCGGCCTACGGCCTCGATGCCAGCCCCATCTCGGAGATCCTGATCGAGGAGTCGATCAAGGGCTGGAAGGAGTACGAGCTCGAGGTCATGCGTGACCGCGCGGACAACTGTGTGATCATCTGCTCGATCGAGAACCTCGACCCGATGGGTGTGCACACCGGCGACTCCATCACCGTCGCTCCGGCCCAGACCCTCACTGATGTCGAGTACCAGAAGATGCGCGACGGTTCGTTCGCCTGCATCCGACGGGTCGGCGTCGAGACCGGCGGCTCGAATGTCCAATGGGCGGTCGACCCGAAGACCGGCCGCCAGATCGTCATCGAAATGAATCCACGTGTGAGCCGCTCGTCGGCCCTTGCGTCGAAGGCCACCGGCTTCCCGATCGCCAAGATCGCCGCCAAGCTCGCAATCGGCTACACGCTCGACGAGATCCCCAACGACATCACGGAGAAGACCCCGGCCAGCTTCGAACCGTCGATCGATTATGTCGTCACCAAGATTCCGCGCTGGGCGTTCGAGAAGTTCCCGGGCACCAGTGGGGTGCTCGGTACGTCGATGCAGTCGGTGGGTGAGGTCATGGCCATCGGCCGAACCTTCCCCGAGTCGATGCAAAAGGCACTCCGTTCGCTCGAGCAGGGCCGCCATGGTCTCAACGCCGACCCTGGCGAGACGGCGCTCGACGACATCCCGACCGAAGAACTCATGAAGATGGCGGCGATCGGAACACCCGATCGTCCGTTCCAGCTTGAGGCACTGTTGCGTCGGGGTGTGAGCGTCGACGAGATCTTCGCGGCCACCGCAGTCGATCCGTGGTTCCTCGACCAGATGTCGATGATCACCGAGGAGCGGGCCCATCTTGAGACGTTGTCGCTCGATTCGATCACGCCGCGGGGCTTCAAGCGGGCCAAGCAACTTGGCTTCTCCGACCCGCAGCTCGCTTACCTGTGGGGCGTCTCCGAGGCCGAGGTGCGGGCCGCTCGCCTCGCGGCCGGAGTGCACACCACGTTCAAGACGGTCGACACCTGCGCCGCCGAGTTCGAGGCCACCACGCCGTATCACTACTCGACTTACGAGGACACCGACGAGGTTCGTGACGGTGACCGCGAGAAGGTCATCATTCTCGGCTCTGGCCCGAACCGCATCGGTCAGGGCATCGAGTTCGACTACTGCTGTGTGCACGCCAGCTTCTCGCTGCGCGACGCGGGCTACGAGACCATCATGGTCAACTGCAACCCCGAGACCGTCTCGACGGATTACGACACGTCCGACCGGCTCTACTTCGAACCGCTCACGTAC
>PABW01000087.1 GCA_002699625.1 Acidimicrobiaceae bacterium | reverse complement strand
CAGTGACCGACCTTGCGATCGAGGCACTCTTCGAAGCCGCCGACGAAGACTCCGCCACCGGCGGCCCCGATCCGATCCGCGGCATCTACCCGATCGTCGCCACGATCACCGCCGCCGGTTACACCCGCATCAGCGACGACGACCTCGCCGCCCGCACCCAAGCGCTCATCGCCAACCGACAGGGGGACTGACCATCATGAACATGCCGTTCTATGTCGCTCCCGAACAGGTCATGAAGGACCGCGCCGATTACGCCCGCAAGGGCATCGCTCGCGGCCGGAGCCTCGTCGGGTTCCGGTTCGACAAGGGTGTCGCGATCTGCGCTGAGAACACCTCGTCGACGCTGCGGAAGGTCAGCGAGATCTACGACCGGATCGCGTTCGCCGGGGTCGGCAAGTACAACGAGTTCGATCAACTCCGCATCGCAGGTGTTCGGCACGCCGACATGAAGGGGTTCTCCTTCAGCCGCGAGGACGTCGACGCTCGGAGCCTCGCCAACCAGTACGCGCAGAGCCTGGGGCAGATCTTCACCCACGAGATGAAGCCGATGGAGGTCGAGATTCTCGTGGCCGAGATCGGCCACGCCGCCGACGGTTCCGGCGACCAGCTCTTCCACATCCTGTACGACGGCACCGTCATTGACGAGGACATGTCGGTGGTGTTGGGTGGCGAGACCGAGGCGATTGCGGAGCGGCTCGGCACGTTCGATCAACCTCCCGCCCTCGCGGATGGGCTTCGCCAGGCCGTGGCCGCACTCGCTGGGCCCGAACGCACGCTCACGGCAGACGCGCTCGAGGTCGCCGTGCTGGAACGGGGTGACCACCGCCGAACGTTCCGACGGCTCGACGACCCCGAGATCACCGAACTGCTCGCCTGACGCACAACCGGGTTGGCGCAGCCACCCCACCGGCCGGCAACATCGGGAACCGCTGCCGCCGACCGCGCCCACGGTCGAGGATGACGTTAAGTTGGCGGCGTGCAACGACGGATCTTCGGTATCGAGAACGAATACGGCGTCACCTGCACCCTGCGCGGCCAACGGCGCCTGAGTCCCGACGAAGTCGCCCGATACCTCTTCCGCAGGGTGGTGTCGTGGGGTCGCAGCAGCAACGTCTTCCTCGCGAATGGGGCCCGGCTCTACCTCGACGTCGGCAGCCACCCCGAGTACGCCACGCCCGAATGTGACAGCGTGCGTGAACTCGTCGTGCACGACAAGGCAGGGGAGCGGATCCTCGAACAGCTCCTCACGAGTGCCGAGCAGCGCCTCGGCGACGAAGGCGTGCACGGCGACGTCTACCTGTTCAAGAACAACACCGACTCCGCCGGCAATAGCTACGGCTGCCACGAGAACTACTGCACGAGCCGCCGCGATGATTTTTCGTCGTACACCGAGGTGCTCATCCCCTTCCTCGTTAGCCGCCAGATCTACGCCGGTGCTGGCAAGGTCCTGCAGACGGCTCGTGGCGCGAGATATTGCGTCAGCCAGCGAGCCGAGCACATCTGGGAGGGCGTCAGCTCGGCCACCACCCGAAGCCGCCCAATCATCAACACCCGCGACGAACCTCACGCCGATGCTGAGCGCTACCGCCGGCTCCACGTGATCGTGGGCGACTCGAACATGAGCGAATACACCAACTTCCTAAAGGTCGGAGCGTGCTCGCTCATGTTGCGCATGCTCGAGGAGCCTCAGGTCGTGCTCCGCGACATGACCCTCGAAAATCCAATCCGTGCGATTCGCGAGATCAGCCACGACATGACCTGTACTCAGCGGGTCCGGCTCGCCAACGGGCGCGAGGTCTCCGCCCTCGACATCCAGGGCGAATATCTCAACCGGGCGCTTCGCTTCGCCGAGCACCACGACCTCACCGATGAGGAACAGCTCGCACTCGATATGTGGGAATACACCCTCAGCCACCTCGAGGACGATCCGCTCAAACTCGACCGAGAACTCGACTGGGTCATCAAGTACAAGCTGATTGAGGCGTACCGAGAGCGTCACGACCTCACCCTCAGCGATGCCCGGGTCGCGCTCGTCGACCTGCAGTATCACGACGTCAACCGCGAGCGAGGCCTCTTCTATCGGATGCAGCGCAAGGGCATGGTCGACCGCATCGTCACCGATGAAGAGATCTCTCATGCCGTCGAGCACCCGCCACAGACCACTCGGGCTCGTCTCCGAGGCGAGTTCATCAAGCGGGCCAAGGAACGCAAGCGGGATTACACCGTCGATTGGGTTCACCTGAAGCTCAACGACCAGGCGCAACGCACCGTGCTGTGCAAGGACCCGTTCAAGGCCGAGGACGAACGAGTCGACAAGCTGATCGCATCGCTGTGACAAAGAGGGGTACGTGATGGACAAGCTCGAACGGCTGCTCAACCTCACCGCTGCACTGCTCCACGCCGAGGTCCCGCTCACCGCCGAAGAACTTCGTGATCGAGTCGGCGGCTACCCCGACGCCAAAGCCACCTTCCGACGCGCCTTCGAACGCGACAAAGACGATCTGCGTTCCATGGGTATGCCCTTGCGGGTCGAACCCGTACCCGGGGTCGACCCACCCGTCGACGGCTACCGACTCGTCCGTGACGAATACGCCGGCACGGAACTCGCTTTCGAGGCCGACGAGCTCGCTGCGCTTCATCTCGCCACCAGCCTCGTCCGGCTCGACGGCGACGACACCGCACTCGTGAAACTCGGTGCGGCCGGTGGAAACGCACCGACGGACAGTGTCGGCAGGGTTCCGTTCAACGACACCCTTGCCACCATGATCGGTGCAGCCGTCGACAGGAAGGCCCTGGCGTTCACGTACAACGACGTCGAGCGGATCGTCGAGCCGTGGAAGCTGTCGTTCACGCGTGGCCACTGGTATCTGAGTGGCTTTGACCGTCTTCGAGAGGATCAACGCCTCTACCGGGTCGATCGCATCGAGGGCGACGTGTCGCTCAGCGGTCCTGCGGAGGCGCCGGTCGGCGACGTGAACGAGCCCATCGATCTGCGCGGCTGGGAACTCGGCGACGGCCCGGCCGTCGAGGCGACGATTGTGGTCGACGCCGATCAGGCCGCCTACGCCCGCCACATTCTCGGCGATGTCGTCGAACAGCCCGACGGGTCGGTCACGGCCACGCTCGACGTCCGCAACATCGATGCGTTTCGCTCGTTCGTGCTGTCGTTCCTCGAACATGCGGAGATTCTCGAACCCGCTGATCTCCGCAACGACTTCGTCGAGTGGCTGGAGGCCCAGCAATGAGTGCTCGTCTCAATGCACGCGACCGGCTGGCCCGGCTCTTGTCGGTAATCCCCTGGGTGGCCGATCATCCCGACGGTGTGCCGATCGACGACATCGTCGCTCGCTTCGCCTACCCCCGGACACAACTCCTCGAGGATCTTCAGGAGATCGTCTTTTTCGTCGGGGTACACCCGTTCACGCCTGACTCCCTGATTGAGGTCGACGTCTCCGACGACCAGGTCAGCATTCGATACGCCGACTGGTTCTCGCGACCGTTGCGCCTGTCACNGGAAGATGGCGCTCGTCTGCTCACCGCCGGTCGCTCGGTCCTCGCCATGNGCGACNCCGACGACGACAGCGACAGCGCCGGTGAGNNNGAGACGGAAGCGCCCTCACCGCTACTGCGGGCGCTCACCAAGCTTGGTACGGCGCTCGGAGAAGGCGCTGAGCAGGCGGTCGACGTGCGCCTCGGCACTGCCCCCGCCGACACCCTCGGCGTTCTGCGCGACGCCCTCGAACGAGGGGTGCAGGTCGTGTTGGAGTACTACTCCTATGGCCGAGACGAGCTCAGCGAGCGCCGTGTCGAGCCGGCCAAGGTCTTCATCGATAAGGGCAACTGGTATCTCAGCGGTTGGTGCCATCGCGCCGAGGGGGAGCGAGTCTTCCGACTCGACCGCATCCGCACCGCCGTCGTGAACGACATTCCGGTCGACCACCGCGATGCAGGCGTCAACGGTGCCTTCACGCCGTCGAACGATGATCCGCGTGTCACGTTGCAGCTCGCACCGACTGCTCGCTGGGTCGTAGAGCAGTACCCCGTCGAGTCGATCGACGACGATGGCGAGCACCTCATCGTGACCATGGCGGTCTCGGCGCGGGGCTGGCTCGAGCGACTCTTGTTACGCCTCGGGCCCGAGGCCACCGTCCTGAAGTCCGACCCCTCGCTGGGTACCGGGCTCGCCAGCTCCGCTGCCGACCGCATTCTGGCCCGGTACACCTGACGGTGCCCGGCCCGGTCCGGCGCACGCCGACCGGCGGGCAGCGAACCGATAGGGTTTCCCTGTGACCGACTCCGACTTCCGTCCTCCGACCGGCTCCGGGCCCGCTGAGGAGCCTGAGTCCGCCGAGGACGAGTCATCGTTCCTCGACGAACGGAAGCCGGCGGAGGAAACCCCGTTTTGGGGTTCCGACAGCGACAACGCGCCCGCAGGCACTGGCAGGTCGCAGCGGTCGAGCCGTGGTATCGAGTCCTCGTTGCGATCGCTGATCGAGTGGGTGGCGGTTGCGGTCGGTGCGCTGGTCGTCGCCCTCCTGATCAAGGCATTCCTCCTTCAGGCGTTCTACATCCCGTCGGAATCGATGACCGACACACTCAACGTCAACGACCGTGTGCTGGTCAACAAGCTCAGCTATCGGATCGGCGACATCGAGCGAGGCGACATCGTCGTGTTCGAGAAGCCGCCTACCGCGCCCGGCAGCATCACGGACTTCATCAAGCGGGTTGCCGCATTGCCAGGAGAGACGATCACCTTCGTCGACGGTGACGTCTTCATCGACGGCCAACTCCTCAACGAGCCGTACCTCGACGGGGCCACTCGCCCGAACTCGGCGGCAATTGTGAGTGAGGGCTGCACCAACACGCCGGCCGCCGACCGTTGCACGCTGGCCGAAGGCTGGTATTTCGTGCTCGGCGACAACCGCAACAACTCAACCGACAGCCGCTCCTTTGGTCCGATCGAAGAGGATGCGATCGTCGGTCGGGCGTTTCTGAAGGTCTGGCCGCTGGGCGATCTCGGGTTCCTTTAAACCGAGTCTGCGTCAGTCGCCGTCGTCGCCGACCGCTGGGCGGGAATCGCCCTCGAAGGTTGCGGCCACGGCGACCATGCGGTCTACGAAATCGCTGTAGACGGCGTCGATGCCCATGTCGATGAGGCGGGCGATCTGCCGCTCGTGCTGAGCGTCCCAGCCGAAACACAGCACGTCGAAGCGGTGGAAGAGCGTGGTGAGCCCACCCGTCCAATACTGCTGACGGAGGTTGACCGCATCGATGCGAGCTGCAGCGAGTTCTGCGGCTCGACGTTCAGGGCCGTGGGGGAGCGCATCGAGCGACGTCGAGTTCACGAGGTGCACCTCGGGTGAGAGGTCGCGCCACTGTTGCAGGAGCTCGAGATCGGGATGACAGACCCAGAGCCGGTCGAGTGCGCCGTGGTCGCGGGCCACCTCGATCATCGGTTCAAAAGTCGCCGGATCCTTCACATCGACACTGAGCGGGATGTCGGTACCCACCGTTGCGTAGAGCTCACCAAGGGTCGGAATATGGGACTTCAGGTCATCTCGGTCGACATCGGCGATCGCCTTCCGGGGGAACAGGCGGTGCCGACCGTCGTGATCGAGCACGACCTCACCGTCGCGGGTGCACCAGGCATCGGTCTCGAGCCCGGTCGCGCCGAGCTTGACGGCCAGTTCGAACGCCTCGAGGGTGTTGTCGGGGGCGTGGGCCTTTGCGCCACGATGCGCAAAGAGCACAGGTGGGGACCATCGGGCGCGAATTCGGGTCGTCATTACGGCGTATCGTGGCACTTCTCCTGCCGATCGACACACCCGGGACGCTGCCGGTCGACCGCCCGTTCGGGACGCGCCGAACCGGAGCGCACGTCGGCTCGGCGGCTACGGTGCGACCGTGCCTCTCTCGCTCCTGCTGCCGGCTCTTGCTGTGGTCCTCGCCCTCTGCAGCCTCGCGGTCGGGTTACGCACGGTCGAACGCGAACTCGGCGCCCTCCAATCGTCATTGCGTCGGTCGGCCACCACGGCCGTCGCCGCCGACGAACTCGTGCGCGCGTCCGATCGCCTCGGTGAACGTGCGCTTGCGCAGATCGACGATGCCCGTCTGCGCATGGGTCGGCGCCCCCAGTCGTGGTCCCAGGACCCGAACGGACGTCGGTAGCATCGACACATGGGAAATCTCGGCAGCGGCGAATTGCTCGTCATCTTCTTCGTTGCCCTTCTCGTGCTGGGGCCCAACAAGTTGCCCGATGCCGCCCGGCAGGTCGGCCGAGCCGTCAACGAGATCCGGCGAGTGTCTGGCGGATTTCAGCGTGAGATGCGCGAGGCGATGCAAGAGCCGATGCGGGCCGCCGAGCAGGCCAAGGCCGACATGCTCGATCCCTTCAACCAGGCCGCGTCGGCTGCGGCGGACGCGATCAAGACCCCGCTCGACGATGCCGACCCTCCACTGCCGTCGACCTCCGATGGCGACGACGACAGCGACGACCCGCCGGCACCCCACGCATGAGCGACGACGAGGCGCCGAGCGGCAACGAGAGCCGCATGACGATGATCGAGCACCTGACGGAGTTGCGTCGGCGTCTGATCATCGCCCTCGCCTCGGTCGGTCTCGGCGCGATCATCGCCTGGATCTTCTACCCACAGATCATTGAGTTCCTGCTGGAGCCGTACTGTCGGACGTTGGAAGCGGGGGAGGAGTGTCAGCTCTACGTCCGCAATCCGCTCGAGCCCTTCAGCGTTCGGCTCACGGTCGCCGGATACGGCGGCATCATGGTTGCGATGCCCATGATCCTCTGGCAGTTCTGGGCCTTCGTCGCTCCCGGTCTGTACAGCCACGAAAAGCGCTATGGCCTGCCCTTCGTCTGGGGTGGCGTGGCGCTCTTCTTCGCGGGTGCCGGCCTGGCCTACTGGAGCATCGAACGGGCGCTCGACTTTCTCAGCCAGGTCGGCGGCGAGGACTTCACGAGCCTATTCGCGCCGGGCGACTACCTCGGCTTCGTGATCAAGATGATCGTTGCGTTCGGGGTCGCGTTCGAGTTCCCGATCGTCCTGATCTTCTTGCAGATTCTGGGCATCCTCGACTACCGCACGCTTGTCGGCGGCCGCCAGTACGCCATCGTTGGCATCGTGGTCCTGGTGGCGTTTATCACGCCGTCCGGCGATCCGTTCACGCTGATAATCCTGTCGGTCCCGATGTGGTTGTTCTACGAGATCTCGATTGCGTTCGGGTTCCTGCGGAAGCGACGGTCTCGGAAAGCGGCGAAGGCTTCGTGACCTCATCCGGCCGCGACTTCACCCTTGACCACTTTCAGCTGGAGGCCATCGAACACCTCGATGCCGGACGATCCGTCCTCGTCGCCGCTCCGACCGGTAGCGGCAAGACCGTCGTTGCCGAACATGCGATCGACCGGGCGCTGAGCGAGCGCAAGCGGGCGTTCTACACGGCCCCGATCAAGGCGCTCTCGAACCAGAAGTATCGCGACCTGAGCGAACGTATCGGCTCGTCGCGGGTCGGCTTGCTCACGGGCGACAATGCAATCAACGCCGACGCCGACATCGTCGTGATGACCACCGAGGTCCTGCGCAACATGCTCTACGAGGGGCGGGTCCTCGACGACCTCGCCTTCGTCATCATGGACGAGGTGCATTACCTCGAGGACACCTTTCGAGGACCGGTCTGGGAAGAGGTCATGCTCCACCTGCCGGCCCATGCGAAGCTGGTGTGTCTGTCGGCCACGGTGTCGAACACCGATGAACTCGCCGGCTGGATCGAATCGATTCGAGGCGCGACCGGATGTGTCGTCGAACGGAAGCGGCCGGTCGAGCTCACCAATCTGTACGCAGTGGGAGACCGACGCGGCCATCGACTTCACGTCATCTCCACCCTCCTTGACGGGGAGGCCAACAGCGAGGGGCATCGCTTCGACCCCGATCTGCGCCGAGGGCGCCGCAACGATCGCGGCAAGCGGGAGAAAAGCCCGTACATGACGCCGACGCGGCTCGACGTGCTCGATCATCTCGAAGAGCACGACCTGTTGCCGGTGATCTGGTTCGTCTTCAGTCGGCGCGGTTGCGACGAGGCCGCCGAGCAGCTTGAGCGGGCGGGCGCTCGCTTCACCGACTCCGCCGAGGCCGACCGTATCCGGGCGATCGCCGACGAGCGCCTGGGTGGCCTGCCGACAGCCGACCTCGCCGTGCTCGACACCAGCGCATGGCGCAATCGACTCGAACGCGGTATTGCGAGCCACCATGCGGGTCTCGTCCCGGCATTCAAGGAAACGGTGGAGCAGTGTTTCGCGGAAGGGCTCGTGCGGGTCGTCTTTGCCACCGAGACACTCGCGCTGGGTGTGAATCTTCCTGCTCGCAGCGTGGTGATCGACAAGCTCACCAAATTCACCGGCGAGACCCACGAACACCTGACTCCAGCCCAGTTCACCCAGCTCACGGGCCGGGCTGGGCGGCGGGGACTCGACGCGACCGGGCATGCGATCGTTCCATGGTCGCCGTTCGTCCGGTTCGAACAGGTCGCGAGCCTCGCCGGCAGCAAAAGCTTCCGGCTGCGGTCGGCATTTCGGCCCACCTACAACATGGCCACCAACCTGCTTCAGCGACTCGACGCCGACGCCGCCCGGGCGTTGTTGGCCCGATCGTTCGCGCAGTACCAAGCCGACACGGGCGTTGCCCGACTCGAACAACGCCTTGCCCGAGAGCGCGACCGCGAGCGCGACCTTGCAGCAACGGTCGCCGAAATGCCGCCGCTCGACGAACCGCGGATCGATAGCCCCGATGCGATCAGCGACGCAATCAGCCGACTGCGGCCGGGTGATCTCATCGTCGACGACGACGGACTCCGCCTCGCTGTCCTGGGGGTGAGTTGGCGCAAGGGCGGTCGTGCTCGGGTCCGCCTCGTCAACGAGAGCAGTCGCGAGGTCCGATGGCGTCTCGAGGAGCTGGACGCCGCCCCGCACACGATCGGCCGGATCGATCTGCCGTTCCCCATGGCTCCCGAGCGGATCGACTATCGACAAGATGTCGCCAGTCGGATCCGTCGGTCCGGCGCCGGGCACTCCGCACGGTCCCGCCGGCGACGGACGCGTCGCGATGATCCCCGGATTGCGCTGGAACGCACCCGGAGCGAGATCACGCAGCTCGAACGGCGTGCTCGGCGAGACCAGGCCTCGATCGCCCGCCGCTTTGACGCGGTCACCGACGTCCTCCGCAACCGCGGCCACCTTGACGGCTGGACCGTCACCGAATCAGGCCTGACCCTCGCAGGCATCTATCACGAAGCCGATCTGCTCGTTACCGAAGCGCTCACGGAGGGCGTCTTCGACGGCCTCACGGCGCCAGAACTCGCGTCGGTTGCTTCCTGCTTCACCTACGAACACCGCAGCCCCACGGCACCACCGGACCCGTGGTTCCCCTCACCGACCGCCATGCAGCGCTACCGGCAATTGGACGTGCTCTCTCAGTCGATTAACGCGGCCGAACGGAGTGCCGGCGTGGACGAGACTCGATCGCCCGACCCGGGGTTCGCTCCCGTGGCTCACAGCTGGGCAGCGGGTGAGTCACTTGGGGTGTTGCTCGGCCGCTACGACGAGATGACCGCCGGCGACTTCGTCCGCAACATCAAGCAGCTCACCGACCTGCTCGGGCAGCTTGCGGAAAACGCCACCGATCCCACCACGGCCGGTGCGGCCCGCCACGCCGGCGATGCCATCCATCGCGGCGTCGTGGCACTGTCCGGTTCGGTGCAGGCACCGTGAGCGTCGAGAAGGGCGCCAACTGGGGCGAGCGGGCGCAGCCGCCCGCCGACCTCATCGTCGTCGACGACAGCGCCGCCGCGATCGAGACGATCGCAGCCGAACGGCGGGCGAACCGTCCACCCCCGGCCATCGGTCTTCGGGGTGGTGATCTCGTACGGACGCTCGGCGGCCCCACCACTCCAGATCTGGCCTCGGCCGAGGAGGCGTTGCACGTCACGGTCGACCTCGG
>PABW01000086.1 GCA_002699625.1 Acidimicrobiaceae bacterium | reverse complement strand
GTGCCGACTCCTGTGGCAGGCAGCATGCGGTTGACCACCACGCCCGAGGCGTCGAGGTCGGCGGCTCGGATCCGGTCGAGGAAATAGCGGGCCTCGTCGAGGGTGTCGCTGCGGGGCGAGGCGACGAGCACAAACGAGGTTCGGTCATCGCCGAGGAGCTCGAGGGTCGATTGGGCCCGGTCGCGAAAGCCGTCTTCCATTCCCTGGAACGCCTGGAAGAACGCAACGGCTTCGTCGACGACAGCGGCGCCCACCACTCGGGCGAGTTGGCGCAGCACGCCTTGAGCGGCCCGGTTGGCCACGCCGATCAGCCCCTTGTTGGAGGCGGTGACGACCCTGTAGATCGGATTGTCGAGCAGCCCGGTGAGGAGCTTCGGCGCCTCGAGGAACGCCAGGGCGTCGCGAGTGGGGGGCGTGTCGACGACGATGAGATCCCACTCCCCGCTGCTGGAGAGCTCCGAGAGCTTTTCGACCGCCATGTAGTCCTGGGTACCCGAGAGGGTGCCGCTGACGTTCTTGTAGAAGCGGTTGCCGAGGATGTGATCGGCTTGCGCGTCGTCGTGGGCGTGCCGGCGGACGACCTCGTCGAACGTCGACTCGGTGTCGAGCATGAGCGCCGCAAGGGTGCCGTCCCACGGCCCGTCGATCACGGTGGGGGTGTTCGACAGTTCGCCGATGCCGAGCGAGTCGGCGAGACGTTTTGCCGGGTCGATCGTCACCACACAGGCGCGGCGCCCGGCGGTTGCGGCGGCGAGGGCGGTGGCGGCCGACGTCGTGGTCTTGCCGACGCCACCCGTGCCGCAACAGATCACGACCTGGCTCTCGGCGAGAAGTTCGGCGAAGCCTGTCACTCGTCGCCCTCCTCGGGGAGTGCTTCGATGGCGGCGGTGAGCACGGTGGCGAGTTCGGCGATCTCGCCGGGCCCGATCGACGAACCGAAGCGATGCGGGAGGCGGATCTGATCGAGCGGGAGCACGGCACCGAGCCGATCGAGCTGTTCGCGTTGGAGACGGAGTCGACCAGCGCGGAAATCGGCGGCGGTGGTGAGGGCGGTGCGCTCGTTGTCGGTGAGGTCGAGGCCCGGCTCGGCCGAAAGGGTGGCGAGATCATGGTCGAGGTCATCGAGGTCGGGCAGCACGCTGTTGACCACAGCGGGGCCGAGATGCACGCCGAGGTCCTCCTCGATGGCGAAGCTCGTCTCGATCATTTCGTTGACCGGCGTCTCCTCGGGGATGGTCACCAGCATCACCGTGCAGCGGGTCGGGTCGCCGATCATCTCCAGGACCTCGACGGCTTGGCGGTGCAGCACACCCGTCTTCGCGGCGTCCCGGACGCCGGCGGGGGAGCGGAGGAAGCCGACGGCGTGCCCGGCGGCGGGAGCATCGATCACGATGAGGTCATAGGCGCCGGCTTCTTCGAAGGCCTTGATGCGGCCGAGGATCAGGAGATCCTTGATGCCCGGCGTGGCCGTGGCCACCACCTCGAGCAGGCCGGTCGTGGCCATCCGGCCCACCAGTCGCTCGGACCCGTGGGTCTCGAGCCACTCCATGAGGGCGGCGTCAGGGGTGATCGACTTGAGGGTGATCGAGCCGTGACGAACACCATCGATCTCCGTCTCCTCGAAGACGGTCGATTCCTCGTAGCCTTTGGGCTCAGCACCGAACAACGATGCTGCGCCGGAACGGCCCGCCACCTCCACGAGGAGGACGGACTGGCCGGCTCGAGACGCAGCGGTGGCCACCGCCGCTGCCGTGACCGTCTTCCCGACGCCCCCCTTGCCCGCAACGATCAGGACATTCGACGATGAGAAGAAATGGCCGGGATGCATTTACCTTCTCGCCGCTGCCTTCCTTGACCGGGAGTTCATCGGCCGACGGTGGGGGCGGTCGACCGGCGTCGCTTCGACGTCGACTTAGCCTATCGGTCGCCTTCGTGGCGCTCCTCGTCGGGGCACTGTCCGCCATGAGCCCCGCTCGGGCCCAGAACCAGGCGCAGGATCTGACCAACGAACCGCTCGTTTTCGACGTGGTGCAAATCTCCGGGTTCGTCGATCGCATCGTGGCCGACTTCATCGAGACGTCGATCGACAATGCCGAAGCCAGCGGAAGTGGCGGCCTGATTCTTCAGGTCAACAGCACCCGGGCGGTTATCTCCGACGAGCGCGTGGTCGAACTCGCCGAGAAGATCAGCGAGGCTGAGGTGCCGATCTATGCCTGGGTCGGGCCATCCGGTGCCGACGCCCGAGGAACGGTCGCGCAGTTGATCGCAACAACCGACGAAATCGGTGTCGCTGTCGGTGCCGAGTTCGGCGACACGGGCGAACTCGTCATTCCCGAGTCGCTGCTGATGCCGGCGTTCGTCGAGGTCGCCGAGTCCTTGCGTGAGAACACCGTCGATGAGGAGACCGTCATCACCTTCGGTCTCGCCGACCGGGATTCGCCGACCCTCGCCTTCTTCGCCCTCGAGCTGCCGGGCTTTGCCTCCGAGATCGACACCAGCGGCGATGAAGCCGTGCGTGTACCCGTCTCGCCGGTGCGCTTCTCGAAGCTGTCGCTCTTCGACGGTTGGATGCACACGTTCGCCAGCCCGGCGATGACCTACCTGCTGTTCCTGATCGGGGCGGCGTTGTTGATCTTCGAGTTCTACACCGCCGGTGTCGGTATCGCCGGGGTGCTCGGCGCAGGCTGCTTCGTCATCGGCTGCTACGGCCTTGATGTCCTGCCGACTCGTCCCTGGGCGCTGGCACTGCTGATCATCGCCATGCTCGGCTATGCGGTTGATGTCCAGACCGGGGTGGCCCAACTGTGGTCGGTGATCGCCACGGCGTGTCTTGTTGTGGGTTCGTTGTTCCTGTTCGATGGGTTTGCGATCTCATGGATCACCTTGCTCGCCGGCATCATCGGCATCTCGGTGTCGATGATCTCGGGCATGCCGGCCATGATCCGGACGCGGTTCGGCACACCGACGATTGGTCGCGAGTGGATGATCGGCACGATGGGCGAGGCCGCCGAGGACATCAAGCGTGAGGGTGTCGTCACGATCGACGGCGCACCCTGGAAGGCGCGTGTCAATCGCACCACGCCGATCGCCAAGGGAGATCCGGTTCGGGTCGTCGCCATCGAGGGGCTCTATCTCGAGATCGAACCCGAGGAGGGTGGCGCCCGCGACTACCGCGAGATGCGCGGCAACCGCGGCGACGACACTGACGCCGACTGATCGTCGTACACCGTTCGCGACGTTGCCTGGAGTGTTTCAGGCGCGCAGAGGGCATGGAACAGCCCGTTGTGTACTGGAAGAAGTACGTAGGCACGCTTTGTGGTCGGTGAGGGCACGAATCTCACCCAAAACGTTTGTTGCCAACGGCACAAGCTGATAGTTCGTTGTGAGAAGTCGGGAGTCGTCGTCAGGAGTTGGTATGGCGCTCACCACCAGTCAGGCGGAATGGCAGCTCAGGGCAGCATGCCGCGGGCCACAAGCTGCCGTCTTCTTCCCGCCCACCACCCCGGAGCGTCGCGACGAGAAGCGATTCCGCGAAACGATCGCCAAGGGGATCTGTGAAGAGTGCTGCGTCCGCGACGAATGCCTCGACTACGCGATGAAGATTCGTGAGCCGCACGGCATCTGGGGCGGCCTCTCCGAGACCGAGCGNCGGCACCTCGCCAACGCCTGAACCGTCATCGNTCGGCGGGCTGCTCAGCCCTGGGGCAGGCGCGGCCCGGCGATCCGGAGATCNCCGCGACGACGAGTCACGCCCGTCTCGTCGAGCCGGGTGATCAACGGGATCGCGAANTTGCGCGTGGTGCCCCACGCATCGCGGGCCTCGGCGACGGTGATTCCATCGGGTTGNTCGGCCAACAACCGAGCNACGACCCGGGCCGCNTCGTCGATGGCGCTCGCTGCGAAGACCACACCACCTTCCTGCACAAGNGCGCCGCGGCGGACGAGTTCGCGNATCTCGCCCGGGTCGGCGTCGTCGAGGTCCGGCGGCGCAAACGGATCGGCTTCGAGCCGGGCGACCAAATCGCTGTCGGCCAAGACGTCGGTCGAGCCGGCGGCCCGGGCCCGTGCCCCATCGATGGTGATGTCGTCGAGCTCCTCGAGCACGGCTCGCTCGAACTCGTCGAGTGGGGCAATCTCGAGTCCGAGATCCCCTGCGTCCGCCACGGCCTTGCGTAGTTCGTCGGCCGTGGCGGCCAAGGCGGTGGGATCGACCGCCCACCGGCCGACGTCGGGCGCTCGGAGTTCGCCGGTGAGTCGGCGCAGGTGGTCGACGTCGACGCGGCCCCGCTCACGGACCACCCGCTCGACGTCGCGATCGGGTTTCGCCCGCGACGCCAGAACGATCGGATCGACGTCGAGGATCTCGCCGCCGCCGAGCGTGACACCCTGACCCGACTCGCGAAGGATGAAGCGGTCGCCGGGCACGAGCGGGAGGCCAATCGGCAGATGCATCCGGACCGCTCCGGTGGCTCCCGGTTCGATCGCATCGGGGCCGAGCACGCGAACGCGAACGGGATGCTCGCCTGAACCGAGGTAGAGCAGGTGCGCGCCGCGCCGAGTCACCGGCCGCTCGAGCGATTCGAGCACTCGCAGACTGGCGTCGACCGTGCGGGTGACATGCCAGTCGTCAGGTCGCACGAGCACGTCACCGCGTCGGAGCTGGTCGTGGGAGACGCCGGAGAGGTTGGCGGCGACGCGGTTGCCGGGGCCGACCTTCGTACGGTCGGCGTACTGGCTCTGCAACGCCCGCACTCGGACGGCGGCGTGCTGCGGCAGAACGGACAGCTCGTCTTCAACCCGCACCATCCCGCCGGTGAGCGTGCCGGTGACGACCGTGCCGGCGCCCTTGGCCGCGAACACGCGGTCGATCCACAGGCGAGGCTTCTTGTCATCCCTCGCCGTGGGAGTGACGTCGAGGAGTTGATCGAGCGCCGCGTTGAGGTCATCGATGCCGTGCCCCTCGATCGCGTCGACAGGCACGATGGGTGCGTCGGCCAGGAAGGTGCCCTCGGTCCGGTCGGCGATCTCCATCTGGGCGATCGTGGCCAGTTCATCGTCGACGTGGCCGACTTTGGTCAGTGCGACGATGCCGTGGCGGATGCCGAGCAGGCTGAGGATGCGAAGGTGCTCCTCGCTTTGGGGTTTCCAGCCCTCGGTTGCGGCGACGACGAAGATGCATGCGTCGACACCGCCGACGCCGGCGAGCATGTTTTTGAGAAAGCGGACGTGGCCGGGCACGTCGATGAACGAGACACCACGACCCGATGGCAGTTTCGTCCCGGCAAACCCAAGGTCGATGGTCAGACCACGAGCCTTTTCCTCCTCGAGCCGATCCGGGTCGGTGCCGGTGAGTGCTTTGATCAGGGTGGACTTGCCGTGGTCGACATGACCGGCGGTAACGACGACGTGCATCAGGTGGCGCTCGGGAGCGAGCGGAGCGCGCTGGCGACGACCTCGTCGTCGTCGGGATGGATCGTGCGCAGATCAAGCACGGTCGTCTCGCCGGTGGAGCTGTCACCATGGTCGACGCGGGCGATGATCGGGTGGTCGAGTCCACGCAGCGCCTCGCGCTGGTCGCCTTCGACTGCGACACCGACCGAGGGGATCTCCACGCCGGGAAGGGTGCCGCCGCCGGGCGTGGACATGACGTCGACGATCTCGCCNACTCCGTAGGCATCGGCCCGCTCGCNGAGTTGGTCGACGGTGAGCGANGCCATGCGCCAGAACGGGATCGCNTCGCCGTCCTCGGCCAGATAGGCGAGCGCCGTNGCCTGCAGAGCGGCCAGCACGAGCGANCCGGGNCGAAGCGCCCNGGCCAACGGATGNGCGGCGCACTTCCGNACGAGTTCGGCGTCGCCCGCGATGATCCCGGCCTGNGGTCCGCCGAAAAGCTTGTCGCCGGAGAACATCACGAGGCCNGCCCCNCCNTCGAGGGTCTGGCGGGCGGCGGGCTCGTCGGCCAGCCAGCCGGGCGGATCNCCCTTCAGCCATGGGCANCGGCTGTCNAGNAAGCCCGAGCCGATGTCGGCGACGAGCGGNGCGTNGAGTCCGGCGAGTTGGGCCGTCGTGGGCGCCTCGGTGAAACCGACGATCGTGTAGTTCGACTGGTGGACCCGCAACACGNCGGCGACATCGTTGTCNGGGTCGTCGANGGCGCNGCGGAAGTCGTCGNCGCGTGTGCGGTTGGTCGTGCCGACCTCGATGAGNTTGGCGCCGGACCGGGCCATCACGTCNGGGATACGGAAACCGCCGCCGATCTCGACCAGNTCGCTGCGGCTGACNACGACGTCCCTGCCTTCGGCNAGACCNCCGAGNCCGAGCAGAANGGCNGCGGCGCAGTTGTTGACGATGATGGCGTCCTCGGCGCCGCAGGCCTTGGCGANCAGCGCGCCGGCGGTGGCCATGCGCGAACCGCGCTGGCCGGTGGTGAGGTCGAGTTCGAGGTTGGTGTAGCGCTCGGGCTGCTNCCACGCCATCGGCGCCCGCCCGAGGTTGGTGTGCAGGATCGTGCCGGTNGCGTTGATGACGGGGCGCAGCATCCGNCGGCTCGTGGCAACCGCNATCGACCGGGCGGAATCNGGGGCGCCGGCCGCAATCGCNGCNCGNGCNGCGTNGACCAGCATCGGGTGNGGAANGCCGACGTCCGCGATNGACCGTGCCAGNTTGTCGACGGACGGTGGACGATCGGCAGGGGCNCTCATCGNTGGCAGCTTAGAGCGCTGGTTCCCGCNGGGACCCAGGCGCGTCTGGGANCCCCGGAGNGGGNCCTACGCTGAGGGNGTGTTCCGCATCCTNGCCATCCTCTTCCTCGTCGTCCCGATCCTGGAGATCTGGGTCCTGATCCNGGCAGCAGAGGTGGTCGGTGGNNTCAANGCGATCGCCTTGATGATCCTGATCTCNGCNGCGGCCGCNTTCCTCGTNCGNCGCGANGGGCTCGGCTTGCTCATGCGCTTCCAGNANCGTGTCAACGCNGGGGAGTTGCCNACCAAGGAACTGCTCGACGGCNTGCTCGTCGCGATGGCCGGNGCCTTNATGCTCACGCCGGGCTTCGTCACCGACGCAGTCGGCCTGCTGTGTCTGCTCCCNCCCTCTCGGGNNATCATCCGNACCGTNCTCATCGCCCGCTTCGGGTCGCGCATGACNGTGACCGGTCCNGGCTTCGGCGGNGCGCCTGGTGCCGNNTTCGGNGGTCCNGGNTTTCCNGGNGGTGAGGNNCCCGGCGACATCATCGATGTCGGCGATGCCGACTACGACCGCCCTGANGATCCGCCCGAACTCGANCGCTGAGTGGCGGCGGTCGCCGAGGCGGATTCCGTCGCAGCTTCGTCCGCTGGCTCGGTGCTCGANTCGTTCTCNTCGAGCGCATCGAGTGCGGCCATNGCNGCGTCGAGCATNCGAGCACTNCAGCCGGCCATNTCGACCGGTGGCACNTACTCCTCGGCGAGCACCCGGGCGATCGCCCGGAGCTGCTCGGCCGCNGGTGTCTCGCCGAGCGCAGCNGGATCGCCCTGNTCGCCGTTGACGCTGACCGCCGGNTCGATCGGGACCNGCCCGAGNAGAGGCGNACCGATGTCGTCGGCGAGCTGCTGGCCNCCNCCCTCACCGAANAGCGNGTGGCGCGAACCATCGGGNGCCACGAACTCNCTCATGTTCTCGATGACNCCGANGATTCGCAGATANTTCTTCGCTCCCATGTCGGCGACGCGGGCNGCGACNTTCTGGGCGTTGAGNGCCGGNGTCGTGACGATCANCATCTCGGCCCGNGGCAGCATCTTGGCGAGGCCCATCTGCACATCGCCGGTGCCGGGNGGCATGTCGATCAGGAGGTAGTCGAGATCGCTCGGCCAGGCGACGTCCTGACAGAAGTGCTGNACGGCNCGNTTGAGCATGAGNCCGCGCCACATGAGGGCGGAGTNCTCCTNGTCGACGAGGAAGCCCATCGACACGACTTCCAGGCGGCCCNTGCCGATCTCGCGCACGAGTGGCTGGATCTTGCCGTCCTTGGAGACNAGGTCACCGTCGACGCCGAGCATGCGCGGGACCGAGAAGCCCCAGATGTCGGCGTCCATCACNCCGACGGCGTACCCCTGCTCNGCNAGTGCCGCAGCCAGGTTGGTGGTGATCGACGATTTGCCGACACCGCCCTTCCCGGAGGCGACCATCACGACCTTGGTGGTCGAAGGAATGCTCGTATCGGGNGCGTTCTGGCTGACGTTGAAGCGGGCCTTGGCCATCGCCTCGGACCGTTCGTCCTGGGTGAGCTCGCCCCAGTCGATCGTGACCCGGGTNACNCCGGGNAANGAGGTCAGTCGAGCGCGNATGTCCTTTTGNATCTGGGCGCGCAGGGGGCAGCCGCTCGTGGTGAGGTCGATCTGGAGACGGACCCANCCGTCGTCGGTGACGGTGGCNCCCTTGGCCATGCCGAGNTCGACGATGTCGCTTCCGAGTTCGGGATCNATCACGCCACGCATCANACCCATGACGTAGTCGGGGGTGGGGGGAGACGTCGTGGCCACGTCGATCAGGATAGGCGTCGTGTGGCCTGCCGAAAGCGGCCGGGCAGATTNGCGTNGCNTGGGGTCGNCCCACTTCCACCAACCGAAGACNGACCGATACACTCNGNGTTCACGGTTCGACGNTCCCGTCGCATCTCCGTCCTTCAGGAGGAACCCACCATGATCATGCTCACCGACAANGCCGCTTCGAAGGTCANCGAGCTCNTCAGCGCCGAAGGTGAAGACGGACTCGCCCTGCGCGTGGCCGTNCGCCCCGGNGGCTGCTCGGGCTTCTCCTACGAGATGTACTTCGACACCGATCGCGCCGCCGACGACATCACCAAGGACTTCGGTGGCGTCGACGTNGTNGTCGATCCCCAGTCGGCCCAGCTGCTCGAGGGTGCAACCCTCGACTACAAGGACGGCCTCCAGGACGCCGGCTTCTCGATCGACAACCCCAACGCCCAGCGCACCTGCGGCTGCGGCCAGTCGTTCAGCTGAACCCGATCCCGGCGATCGGGCCACGGCCCTGACCAACGCCCTGCTTCGGCNGGGNGTTTGTCGTTTTCCGACCGCTGATCAGACNAGCGAGAGCGCGTCGCGGAGCTCGCTGCGGTCGAAGGTGGTNTCGAGCCGNGCGCGGATCGNGTTGTCGGCGNCGGCGACGAAGATGGCGGGCTCGAACGGGAGCGCCATGGCGTTCACGGCNGGNGTGAGNTCGGGGAAGCCGCCGGTCGCNAANTCCGACGGGTCGACGTAGACCTCGGCGTGGATCACNTTGAGGTCGGTGCGNTCACCGGCCTCATCGATCAAGAGGTCGACGACGGGGCCACAGNTGTCGGNCTGNCAGAACCCGGGTGTGGAGATCAGCAGCACGGTGGGCTTGTCGTTGGCAGACGGCGTCGACGAGATCGATCTCGTGGAACGGGCACTCGATTGCCCGGGTGCAGATCGGCGTGACGCCCTTGGGGTCGTCGACGGTGGGGGTCGGTGCCGATGGAAGCGGATCACCGATCTGAGGGATCTCGATGTCGACCCGATCGGCGACGAGGAACGGCACGGGCTCGACGGTGGGATGATCGGGCAACTCAGCGACGAACTCACCAGGGGCGTCGAAGGTCATCACGAGCGGGAAGTACGGCGTGATGATGCCCTCGGTGCGGCGGGCGACCGTGGTGTCGAGTACGACCGTGTCGCCCTGACGGACGCGCACGGTGAGGTCGGCTGGTGCGGATTCACGCATGACATCGATCTCGTCGCGCACGAGGAAGGTGAGCCGCTGTGCGATGCCTGCCACGAGGATCGGTGCCTGCCGGAAGCCATCGGGGAACGCTGGTGTGAGGAAGCTGAGTTCCTCGCTCGGAACGGCGGTCTGCGTGTCGGGACCGCAGGCGATCAACGCGATCGATCCGGTGGCGAGACCGCCCAGGAGGAATGAACGACGGGGGAGGCCCTGCACGAGTCACAACGCTAACCGCCGCTTGAGGTCGGAGGACGAGCCGTGGTCGTATCGACGACCGCTAGCGTCGGGGATCGTGACTGGTACGTCGCAGGACAGCGTTGAGATCACCGTCAATGGGGAGGCCGTGGTCGTCGCCGACACCACGGCGACCCTGCTCGACGTCCTGCGGGGACACGCAGGCATGGTTTCGGTCAAGGACGGATGTTCGCCTCAGGGTCAGTGCGGATGTTGCACCGTCCTCGTCGACGGTCAGCCGCGCGTCTCGTGCGTGACCCCGATCCGCCGCGTGCGTGGCCGCGAGGTCACAACCGTCGAGGGTCTGGCGCCCGATGTCCGCGCCGACTGGGGCGAGGCGTTTGCGGCGACTGGCGGCAGCCAGTGTGGTTTCTGCACACCGGGCATCGTCTGTCGTTTCGAGGGCTTGCGGGCCAAGGAGATTTCCCACGACGATCGCGCCAAGGCAGCCGATGCCTTGCTCGCCCACATGTGTCGGTGCACCGGATGGCAACCGGTGCTCGATGCCTGGGAGGTCTTCGGCACACCGGTGACCCTGGGCGATGCCGAGGCCGCAGCGAGGCGAGCGGAGATCGAGGGCGGGGTCGCCCAGTCGGTCGGGCCGCATGTCGCACTCGGCGAGGGCGGCTTCAGCGACGACATCGCGCCACCTGGCGCGTTGGTCGCCGTGCCCGACGGCGATGGTTGGGCCGTCGCCGAGACCCGCGCTGCGGCGCTCGCCACCGCCGGAAAGATTCAGGGCCGCCGAACGACCGCCGACTATCCGCCACCGATCGAGCTCCCCGAGGGGGACTTCGACGCAATGCTCCGGACCACCTGGACCGAACCGGCCTACCTCGAGACCGATGCGTCCTGGTGTGAGCCCGGTGGCGAGCCGGCGTCGCTGCTGGGCAACGGTGGGGCATTCGGGGGAAAGCTCGAGTCCGAAATCGGCGAGGTGGCCCGCCGACTGGCCGATGAGCACGGCCGCCCGGTGCGAGTGCTGCTCGCCCGCGAGGACGTCGTGCGCAACGGGCCGAAGCGCCCCCCGATCGCCGGCGGGATGAATGCCGACGGCACCGGTCTGCTCCGCGTCGCCCGCACGCCCGGGATCGTCGTGGCCATCGCTAGGGTCGCCCCCGATGTCACGGTCGAGGAGGTCGACGTGGTCGGTCCGCCGACGTCGGCTGCCATTCGCGGCGCCGGTTGGCTCGAGGCGGCAGTGCTGCTCGCTGCGGCGCGTGGCGAGGTCGGTTGGATCACGGAGCCGACCGGAGGAGAGGCCACTGCCTCGGTCGCCGCCGACGGCACGATCCGCGTGCAGGTTCGAGCCGGTGATCCACTCGACGAGACCACGCTCCGCTCGTACTGCACGGGAGCTGCGCACATGGGGCTCGGACTCGTGCGGAGCGAGTCGATTGCGGTCGATCCCGAGACCGGCGAGATCCACGACCTCACCATCCGGTCCTTCGGTGTCGTTCGCGCCCTCGACACACCGACGATCAAGATCGATGTGCTGGTCGACGAGCGACCGGCCGTCAACGGCTCTGATGCGGTGATGGCTGCCGTTGCGGCGGCGGTGTGGCTGGCCGACGGCACACCGACGATGTGGCCGACGTCCCCGTAGGCAAGGTCAGCGGGGGTCGCCCTGCGGCCCGCGGATCAGACGACCCGGTGTCTCGCCGGTGAACTGGTCGTCGAGCACGGTGACGGCACCGCGGCACACGGTGGCGCCATAGCCCTCGGCCCGCTGCACATAGCGCTTTGCGCCGGTCGGCAGGTCGGCGACGAGATGCGGCAGCTCGACCGCCAAGCCGTCGAGATCGATCACGTTCACGTCGGCGCGCATGCCCGGAGCGAGCAGGCCACGGTCACGGAGTCCGTACATCTCGGCGGTCTGACGAGTCTGGCGATGCACGAGCCACTCGATCGGCATCTGGTCGCCACGTGCACGGTCGCGGGCCCAGAACTGCAGCATGAAGGTCGGCATGCCGCCGTCGGCGATCGTCCCGCAGTGGGCACCGGCATCGGCGAGACCCATGCGGGTGTGGGGATGCTGATGGAGCTCCCACAGGTGATCGAGGTTGTGGTTCGAGTAGTTGAAGAGCGGGTAGTAGAGGAGTCCCCTCCCGTTCTCCGACATCATCTGGTCGTAGGCGACCTCGGCCGGCTCGACCCCCCGGGCGGCGGCGATCCCTGCGCATGTCGCCGCCGGGTCGGGTTCGTAGTCGGCTTCGCCGGAGAACGGGTAGAGCTTGTCCCAGCTGCGGGTGATCGACGCGATGAAGTCGCTCCANACNGCGGGCACCTCGGTGGTGAGCGCNGCACGNACGTCNGGNCGGGNGAGTTCCTCGAGNCGNTCGTGTTCGGGCAGTTGNCCGATGAGNCCCCAGGTGGGGCACAGCATGAACGGGTTGACCGTCGCCGACCANGACTCGAGGATGCCNACCGGCCGNCCCGACACCTGGGCGAGNATGTTGAGCCCGTCGGCCTGGGCCTGCTCGATCAGCCGGAGNTCCTCTCGCCANAGGTCCGGNGCGTAATCGGGCTGGTTGAGGTTGAACACGACCGGTTGNCCGGTGATCCGGGCNACGGCGCGCATCCANGAGAACGAGTCGGGCACCTCGGGATGGTGGGTGGCGGTCTGNAAGACGCCATGGCCGACNTCGGCGATCGAACGAGCGATNGCAAGGAGTTCGTCGTCNGTGGCGAACGTGCCGGGCACGAGTTCGCCNTCGACCGCCTTGTGCAGTGGTGTGCGNGAGGTGGAGAAGCCGAGCGCACCGGCCCGNANNCCCTCGCCGACGAGTNNNGCCATNGCGTCGATGTCGTCGGNGGTGGCGTCGTCGATCGNNCGCTCGCGCATGACNTAGGCNCGCAGTGCGCCNTGGGGCACCTGGGTGCCGAGGTCGAGNACCCACTGGCGGGCATCNAGGTCGTCGAGGTACTCGGGGAAGGTCTCCCANCCCCACTGGATGCCGTCGGTCAGGGCCGCCCCGGGAATGTCCTCGACNCCTTCCATCAGTTGGATCAGGAAGTCGCGNCGATCNGCGGCGGCNGGCGCNAAGCCGACACCGCAGTTGCCCATCACCGCNGTNGTGACGCCGTGCCATCCGGACGGTGTGAGCTCGGGGTCCCAGGTCGCCTGNGCGTCGTAGTGGGTGTGNGTGTCGACGAACCCNGGGGTGACGANNCGGCCGTCGGCGTCGATCTCGCGTCGNCCGGCNCCGATNTCGGAGCCGANCTCCGTGATCGTCTCGCCGTCGATGGCGATGTCGGCGGCCCGGGCCGCAGCGCCGGAACCGTCGATGACCTGACCGTTGCGGATGACGAGATCGTGCATGATCCGATCGTAGGGGACCNACGGGCTCACCTGTCAGGTGTGGCGCCGCTCCGCNTGGCGGNNGTCGACGCTACCGTCGACGNCGATGNCCGTCCGTCNNCCNGTACCTGNNGGGCTCCGCCTCGTCGCCGACCCGTCGCTCGTTCGGCGCGACAGNGGNCGGGTGCTNGTCGGNGGCTCACCGTTCCGGATGATGCGNTTGAGCGAGGCCGGNGNCCGGNCGGTCGATCGATGGATCGACGGNGCTCCNGTNCNGGCCGGNGCGGAGGCGNCACTNGCNCGNCGACTCCTCGANGCCGGCTCGATGCANCCGNTGGTGNCGCCNGCCNCNGACCGNGACGCCANCGTCGTCACCCCNGTGANGGACNAACCGNCCCTCACCACCCTCCCNACGGGTGNTCGCCCGACCATCGTCGTCGATGANGGTTCGAGCCCGCCGATCGGCNCGATCGANGGTGTCCGGGTGATTCGGCGTGATGTCAGCGGCGGTCCGNGCGTGGCTCGNACCGACGGCCTTGCGCTCGCCCGNNCNGAGGGNGCCGAGTTCGTNGCCTTCGTGGANGCCGANGTCACCGTCGATNCCGAGGNGGANCCNNCNGGNTCCGANTGGATCGACCGATTGCTCGGGCACTTCGANGATCCGGCCGTNGCGGCGGTGGCGCCTCGTGTCGTGTCGGNNCCCGGTGACACCATCCTNGCNGCGTACGAGGAGGCCTTCTCGCCCCTCGACCTCGGCGGTGCNCCGTCGCTCGTCGCACCCGGTCGGCGGGTTTCCTATGTCCCCACTGCGGCGCTGATCGTCCGAGTGGCAGCGGTCGACGCGGTCGGNGGGTTCGACCCGGCGCTGCGGTANGGCGAGGACGTCGATCTGATCTGGCGGCTCGCCTCCGCCGGGCACACCGTCCGCTACGACCCGTCNGTCGNGGTGCANCACCGNCCNCGNTCGTCGTGGNGCGCCTGGTTCCGGCAGCGCATGTCCTACGGTTCGGCTGCNGCNCCGCTCGCCAGNCGACACGGTGACGCGATCGCGCCCAGCCGAGCNCCNGNCGAGTTGTACGGCACGNTCGCCGCTGCCGTGGTCGCACCGGGAGCGCTCGTCGCAGGCGCGGCNGCCGCCACGGTCACCGCAGCCCAGATCCGCGTCCGCCGAGCGCTCGGGGAACATCACCAGCCGGCCGNCGTGAACGGAGCGATGGCCCAGGCATTCGGCTCNACCGTCGCNGCAATCCCACGTGCGTGGGCCCCGTTGGCGCTCGTCGCCGCTGNGGCCGGACGGCGGCCACGGCGACGACTTGCNGCGATGGTGNTGACNGCCGCCGCCGTCGAGGTGCTNCAGCGCCGCCCNGCGGTCGACCCCTTCCGGGCGACGACNGCCCGACTCGTCGACCACCTCGCCTACGGCGTCGGNGTNTGGCAGGGNNTCGTGCNTGANCGTTCGTTGACNGCNGTGCGCCCCGCTCGNAGCGAGAACGGGGTTCGGAGCACNGANGCCTCGGCGTCTACCGTCACGCCATGACCTCGATCGTCCAATCCCGCCTCGACGCCCTCGTCGCCCGCTGCCGTCGTGAAGTCGACGAGGGCCGCCTGCCCGGNTACCAACTCGCCGTCGGCTTCGANAACGAGATNGTCTNCGCAGAGGCCTACGGCGANGCAGCCGACCNCAACCGCTTCCACACCTACTCGGCGGTGAAGCCGACNGTCAGNCTCACCGTGCTCGAGCTCGCAGCCGAGGGGTTGCTCGANGTCGACGCCACCGTGGCGTCGGTGCTGCCNTCGTTCGGNGANAACGGCAAGNACNCCATCACNCTCTCNCAGGTCCTGCTCCACGCNGGTGGCTTNCCGACCGCCCCGATCGGTGCTGAGGCGATCGATCGNCAACAGCGNCTCGAGCGNTACGCANGCTGGCACACCACNTGGGAGCCGGGCACTCGNTTCGAGTANCACCCNTCNCAGGCGCACTGGGTTCTTGNCGACNTGATCGAAGANGTGGNGGGCCGCCCGTACGCCGATGTCATCACCGAACGCCTCATGACCCCGGCCGGNCAGCCTCGCTGGCTCGCGATCCCCGAGGACGAGCAGGGCGACATCAAGGATGTGTTCGANGTCGGCGACCCGATCGACCCGGCGGAGTTCAAGGCCCTCCATGGTGTCGACATGCCCGAGACTGAGGTCACCAACGAGGCCCTNAGGGTGTTCAACGANCCGATGGTCCGTGCCGGTGGGCACCCGGGTGGGGGCGGTATCGCCTCGGCGTCGTCGATNGCNGGNTGGTACCAGGCGATCCTCCACGACCGCGGCGACATCTTGCGCCCGGAGGTCAAAGANGACGCGCTGCGCACGATCCGCCAGACGCACCCCGANCCNCTCGGCACCCGCGCCAACCGCACCCATGCCTTCACGATNGCGGGCGCCGATGACCANAAAGCGCTNCGCGGCCACGGCCACNCATCGAGNGAGTGGGCCTTCGGTCATGGNGGAGCGAAGGGTCAGATCGGCTGGGCNGACCCGGCGACCGGCATCTCGCTCGGCTTCATGACNCACGGCCTCGACCGCAACGATCTCGTCGTCGGGCGACGAGGGATCGCGATCTCCTCGAAGGCNGGCGTGCTCACGACGCCGGNGTAGCGCTCCCGGTNGGAGCGTTCGCCCGNACGGCCGCCCACATCGCNGCCATCATCAGNACGACGACGAGCGAAACCCAGCCGAGCGCCTCCTGACTGGTTCGGTCGGNGAGCAGNCCGATCACGGCGGGCACGATGATNGCGCCCGCCGAGGAGGTCGCCANCTGNTANCCGACGATCCGAGCGGCNCGATCCGCCCCGAGATAGATCGGGGTGCGGTTGACNACNGCCGGNAACATNACCGAGAANGCGAANCCNAAGAGCGGTAACGCAAAGCCGCCGAGCCCNCCGGGGTCGGCNGCNAAGATGGCGGCGGCGACGACCGCAAGCNCCGACGCCCGNCTCATGATCACCTCGGGCGCCACCCGGTCNCCGCCGAATGCGAGCAGNAANCGNCCCACGGTGAGNCCGCCCCAGTACGAGGCNACGAAGANGCTGGCCAGCACTTCGTCGGTGCCGCGNGCNTCGCTGAGCAGGGTGAAGCTCCATTGGCCGGCGGAGACCTCCACNCCGACNTAGAGGAAGAACCAGCCGAGCACGAGNGCGAGCAGGTANGNCGGNGCCTCCACCGTNCGGCCGCGGGTTGCCTCGACGTCGGGTGCGTCGGGCGTGTCGTCGAANCCTTCNCNGGCCAGCGGNGANGCCACGACGATGCCGGCCTGCANCACNGCGAAAATCCAGAACGGCACNNCCCACCGNTCGCCGCCGGCGACGAANGCGGCNGCGACGAGTGGACCGGCCGATGCNCCGACCCCGTAGAAGCCNTGGAGCAGGCCCATCGCTCGTTGNCCGCGTTTCACGGCGATCCAGGCGTTCACGGCGGAGTCGAGCGTTCCGTTGCCGAGGCCGAGGAGTGNNAAGCCGACGAGCGTNGTCGCCCACGACGANCCGAGCCCGATGATCCCGAACGCNAGNGCNGCCAGGGTCGANCCCATCCGGAACACCGTNGTCATNCCGAACCGTTCGCTGAGGTGACCCGACGCCACCGAGGCGATCAGGTAGCCCCCGGCGAGGCAGGCGAAGACCTGACCGAACGANCCGTCNGTGCGNCCGAAGTCGTCGCGGAGGTCGGGCCAGACCGTGCCGATCGCCCCNTCGGTCAANCCGAGCAGGACGAAGGCGCCNAGGCCGATGAGGATCGCCCTCTGGGGTGGGGTGGNAAAGCGGCCGGACACCGGTGCAGTCTGCCGACTCGCCCGNCCGGATACTGATNANGNCCGACCNCGNGCGCGGAGATACTCCTGNCCGACCGCTCGCGATTCCGGGTCGTGCATGGCGTTGATGAGGGCGTCGGCNTCGCTCCANGCGGTGCCGGTCGNCACGAGCGCTTCNGCTGCNGCNTCGACCGCCTTCAGGGTGGCCCGCANGGTNAGCCGGGACTTCGCGGCCAGGTTCTCGGCGAGGNTCTGCGCCTCGACGAGGTGCTCGCCGTCNGCGGCGANCGTGTTCAGCATCCCGAGCGCTTTCGCCTCGGCGGCGCTGAACGGNCGGCAGGTNAGGACCAGTTCGCGGGTTGCNGCTGGACCGATCTCNCGCACNAGTCGCTGGATNCCACCCCANGCNAGCGGGATGCCGAGGTCNACCTCCGGGATCGAAAAACGCGTNGACTCGGCGGCGATCCGCAGATCGCATGCCGCCGCCAACACCACACCGCCGCCGACACANTGNCCGTGNACGGCNGCGATCGTGACCGCCTGCATCGCCTCGATCGCCTCCGCCATCTCGCGTCCGGCGTCGGCTGCATCGCGNGGCAGGGTTCCGGCCGGATCGCCAAAGCTTGCGAGGTCGGCGCCGGCGCTGAAGGCCCGACCGGCGCCGTGCACGATCACCACCCGCACCTCGTCGCGCGNATCGAACCAGTCGGCCGCCGCCACGAGCTCNCGCAGGCANGTGGTCGACAACGGGTTCAGCTGCGCTGGNCGGTTCAACTGGATGNGGCCGATCGTGTCGTCGACCGACACGGCCAGGGTNTCGAAGTTCGCCATGACGAGACGATGCCACGCCCGGAGGGGNGGTNTCGACCCATNCACTCNACCNCNCCGNGGATTCGGGANCGGGGTTGGGAACCACGAGGAGTCGTGGCATCATTTTCACCGCTCTGGCCCCGGCTNGAGCAGGCTCCCTTAGCTCAGTCGGCAGAGCGTCTCCATGGTAAGGAGAAGGTCGTCAGTTCAATTCTGACAGGGAGCTCGTCGGTTCGACTCNCCTGCCGAACCATGGCGACGTAGCTCAGTTGGTGAGAGCGCTCGACTCATAATCGAGAGGTCGACAGTTCGAATCTGTCCGTCGCTACCACCCGAAACCGTTCGACCCGAGGAGGCGCAGGATGGCCCAGCAGCCCCGNCGNCTTCGNATCGTCANGGATTCGACACGTAACCCGGNNCNGTCNCNGAGGTCCAANTCCTCCGAGACCGACATGGCCGCGCTGGTCGATCGGGCCGCCGACGGCGAGCGTGAAGCGTTCGACGANNTGGTCCGCCTCACCCATCGCGACGCATTCGGCCTCGCCNTACGACTGACCGGCAACGAGGAAGACGCGCNAGACGTGGTGCAAGACGCCTACCTGAGGGCNTACCGCAGCATCGGCCGGTTCCGTGGCGANGCGCGCTTCAGCACCTGGCTNTACCGCATCGTCGCNAACACNTCGTCGACGCACCTCACNAAGCGCAGNCGTCATCGCCACGACGANTTGGTCGACGACACCCAGATCGTCGACCAACGGCCCGATATCGACCCCGTCGTCGCCGCTGAGACCGGCGAACTGCGNNACGAACTCGACNNCGCCATCCGCGACCTCCCGCCNCGNCTGCGGGCNGTCGTNGTNCTGCGCGACGTCTATGACCTCTCACACGACGCGATCGCCGACGAACTCGGCATCNCCGTCAGTGCCGCCAAAGTCCGCNTGCACCGNGCTCGCCGTCGCCTTCGCGAGCAGGTGTTNCCCCTTCCCGGGGAGAACCCGACCGGAGNNACGATCCATGCCCGTTGACCCCACNNTCGNCGANCCCGAACAGGTCACCCTGCTCGACCANTGCGCNCGGTTCNCCGACGAACTCGCCGCCGATGACGGNGTGNTGTCGNNTGACGCNGCNGCCCACGTCGCCCAATGCCTGCGCTGCCAGGCCGAGATCGCCAACTNCAAGCGCATGCGTCGCNTGATGCGNAGCCTTGCCGACCACGACGATGTCGANGTCTCNGNTCTCGAGCACCGCATCCTCGTNGCGCTCGACGCTGCGGANGGCACNNNGTCTGCCCGNGTCCCGGCGGTCACCGCCGCCACCATCGGCGGCGTCGCNGCGGCGGCGGGGGTCATCGCGCTTGCCATCCGGCACCGTCGCGTCGTNCGACTNGCNGGCTGATNCGTCGNTCCNACCTGCGATGNCCCNTGCNTTCGANGCCNCGAGCGNGNGATCTCGCCGGTCGGGAACGCNGATGCCGGTGGTAGCCTCGCTGATGCCTTCTCAGGGGCGTGGCTCAATTGGTAGAGCACCGGTCTCCAAAACCGGCGGTTGGGGGTTCGAGTCCCTCCGCCCCTGCATGACGAGGTCGTCAACCGGCGANCTCTTCGAGTACCAACCCGAGGACCTGCACNCATGTCGATGAACCGACAGCAAAAGCGGATGCTCCAGAAGCAAGGAGAGATCGACGCCGACGGCGCGCCGGTCCGCTCCCGCAACGCGCCTTCCGGNGCNTCACCCCAGGAACGCACCAGCCCCGGACAGTTCCTGCGNGAGGTCCGNGCCGAGCTCCGGAAGGTGGCCTGGCCGACCCGCGAAGAGACGNTCAACTACTCGATCGTCGTGTTGATCACCATCATNATCCTGGGCGCNATGATCTANGGGCTCGACTGGTTGTTCTCGACCTTCATCCTCGAGCTCTTCGACAACAACTGAGTTTCATGACTGACGACACCACCATCGAACCCGAGGCCGCCGACGAGGCGTCCGACGCTGAGGCCCCCGCCGACGCCGCGCCCGTCGGTGCCGGCCTCGCCAACGAGTGGACCGGCGGCGAAGCGATGTCGGGCCGNCCCGAGACCGAGACCGGCAGTGCCGATGTCGAGGTCCTCGATGAGGACGCCCTGCTCGAAGCCGGTGAGGACGACGACGAGGAGCGCTACATCTCGCCGTTCGATCGTCCTGGCAAGTGGTTCGTGCTTCACACCCAGTCGGGCTACGAGAAGAAGGTCAAGCAGAACCTCGAGGCCCGCATCGCCTCGATGAACATGGAGAACCGCATCCACGANGTCGTCATCCCGACCCGTGAGGTTCCCGAGTTCAAGAACGGCAAGAAGGTCATGACCGAGAAGAAGCTCTTCCCGGGCTANCTCCTNTGCCGCACGGTGCTCGACGACGACGCCTGGTACGTGATNCGCAACACCCCNGGTGTCACCGGNTTCGTCAACCAGGGCGGCAAGCCNTCNCCGATGCGTCGCAAGGATGTCGAGAACTTCCTCGGNGTCGAAGCGGACCGCAAGCAAGAGCAGTNCAAGAAGTCCAAGCCCATGTTCGAGTACTCGATGGGNGAGACGGTTCGGGTGAANGAAGGCCCCTTCGCCGACTTCTCCGGCGAGATCATNGAGATCAACGAGGATCAGCTCAAGGTCAAGGTGCTCGTCAACATCTTCGGGCGTGAGACNCCGGTCGAGCTCGAATTCGCCCAGGTCGCTCGGCTCTGAGCGCTCNCCGCCNTCGGGCNGTCCCGTCAACATTTCTGCGCGTCACCGGTTGGCGCGCGTGCACAACCGGCCCAAACTTGTGGGTCCGCATTTCTCGCTAGGAAGCACTCATGGCCAAGAAGCAGGTCGCTGCTGTCGTCAAGATCCAGATCCCCGCCGGGCAGGCCTCGCCTGCGCCGCCCGTCGGNACCGCGCTCGGTCCGCACGGTGTCGCGATCATGGACTTCTGCAAGGACTACAACGCGAAGACCGANGACAAGCGCGGTCAGATCGTTCCGGTCGAGATCACGATCTNCGANGACCGTTCGTTCTCGTTCATTCTCAAGACCCCGCCCACCCCGTTCCTGATCCGTCAGGCCGCCGGNCTNGAGACCGCCGCCAACAACCCGGGCCGCGANGTCGCNGGCACGATCACCAAGGCCCAGGTCGAGGAGATCGCCAACNCCAAGATGCCCGACCTCAACGCCATCGATCTCGAGGGCGCAATGCTTCAGGTCGAGGGCACCGCCCGCTCGATGGGCATCAAGGTCGTCTGAATCGCGCTGACCTCNGTCAGCACCACAACNGGAACCACATCGGTTCCCCGCTCGCTCCGGNACACCTCACNGGGCGGCGTGAACAGAGAGGGAGCCAACCATGGCGAGAGACAAGCAGTACCGCGACAACGCGCAGAAGTTCGATCGTGATCGTCTGCACAGCGACGAAGAGGCCATCGGCATCATCAAGTCGCTNGGTACGAAGAAGTTNGACGAGACCGTCGACATCGTGGTNCGNCTCGGGGTCGATCCNCGCAAGGCCGANCAGATGATCCGCGGCACCGTGGCCCTCCCNGCCGGTACCGGCAAGGACGTCCGCGTTGCGGTGTTCGCCCAGGGNGAGGCCGCCACGGCCGCTCGTGAGGCCGGTGCGGAGTTCGTCGGCGCCGACGATCTCGCNGCNGAGATCGAGGGCGGCATGACCGACTTCGACGTGGCGATCGCGACGCCGGACATGATGCCNACCGTCGGCAAGCTCGGNCGNGTGCTCGGTCCCCGCAGCCTNATGCCGAACCCCAAGACCGGCACGGTCACCCCTGANGTCGTCAAGGCGATCAANGAGTTCAAGGGCGGCATGGTCGAGTACCGCACCGACCGTTTCGCCAACGTGCACGTNCCGATCGGCAAGGCGTCCTTCGGNGAGGANGCGCTCCTCACCAACCTGCGNGCGCTCGTCGGNGAACTCGAGCGGGTCAAGCCGGCTNCNTCGAAGGGCAAGTACGTCAAGAAGGTCGTCNTNTCGACCACCATGGGNCCCGGCNTCCGGATNGAGCCGTCCGCCATCGGNACCACCGANGCCTGANCGTTTGGCTTTTCCCCGGGCACTCGTAGCCTGGGATCCACATAGCCCGGGCTTCGGCCCGNGGTGTTCANGATCTGCTCACCCGAAGACCTCCGGTGCGCTCGCTGNAANGCGAGAACCAATGGGCACCGTCCCCGCAGTNCCGACTGTGGGAGANCCTGCCCGCCGGACGAGGAAAGAGCTCCGCTGANCGTCCCCATCTCATGTGNGGGCTGTCGACTGGGCGCTTACCGAATNTCGGTGGGCGCCCACCGCTCTTTTCAACCGGAAAAGAGCCCGACAGCAAACAAAGGAGGTGAGATGGGAGACCCGAATACGGACAAGGCTGCAATNGTCGCCGAGGTGCGTGAGAAGNTCGACGCCAGCGATGGCGCGTTGCTGACCGAGTACCGAGGCCTGGATGTNCCTGCCTTGGCTGCACTCCGCAAGGAGCTTCGTGCTGCTGGTGGTGAGTACAAGATCTACAAGAACACCCTCGTGCGCATCGCTGCGCGNGANCAGGATCTTGATCTTGACGATCTGCTGACCGGCCCGACNGCTGTTGCGTTNGTGAANGCCAAGGAAGACGGTTCTGCGGGCGACGCGGCTGCGGTCGCGAANGCCCTGAAGGAGTTCGCNAAGTCCAACGAGAACCTNGTTCTCAAGGGTGGCGTGCTCGATGGNGCCNTGNTCAGCGCGGACGACATCAAGGCGCTTGCCGAACTTCCATCCCGCGACGTCCTGCTCGCCCAGATCGCCGGACTNCTGCAGGCCCCGCTTGCAGAATTCGTCGGNCTTCTGGACGCCGTGCCGCGAGAGTTCTCGTACGCACTGCAGGCCCTCATCGACAAGGGTGGCGCCGGCGAAGCCGGNGCTGCCNCTCCCGCGGAGGCATCCGANGACAGCAGCGACGNNGANGCTGCCGAGGAAGCCGCCGAAGAACCCGCCGAGGCAACCGCCGAGGCAACCGAAGACAACGTCGCCGACGCAGGTGACACCGAAGATTCCGCCGGCGAAGCCGACGGCGACAACACTGAGGAGGAGTAGCCATGGCTACGACTGAAGAGATTCTCGANGCGATCGGCGGCATGACCGTCCTTGAGCTGAGCGAACTGAAGAAGGCGTTCGAAGAGCGCTTCGACGTCACCGCAGCGGCCCCGGCCGCCGTGATGGCGGCCCCGGCTGGCGGCGGCGACGCNGGTGGCGNCGCAGCGGAGGAGAAGTCGGAGTTCGACGTCGTCCTCACCAGCGCNGGCGACAAGAAGATCCAGGTGATCAAGGAAGTCCGNGGCNTCACCAGCCTCGGTCTGAAGGAAGCCAAGGAGCTTGTCGACAACGCCCCGAAGCCGATCCTTGAGGGTGCCTCGAAGGAAGACGCCGAGAAGGCCAAGGAGGCCCTCGAGGCCGCCGGTGGCACCGTCGAACTCCAGTAGTTCCCGGTTCCTCGGGCACACCCTCGGGTGTGCAGCCTGAACGAAACCGCGCCGGCCCCTCGGGGCCGGCGCTTTCGTTTTCCGGTGGGTGGTGCGGCAACACCACCGCGTAGGGTGCGGGTCGTGAGCGACACCCCCTCCGCCCCCATCTCCCACCTCAATGTCTGGCCGGTCGGCGACGAACTCGTCGTGACCTGGCGCGGTGGCGGGCCGGCGATCAACGTCTTCGTGTCCGACGACCCGATCGACGCAGGNACNGATGTCCGGGCCCCNGATGGNCCCAACCAGGTCACGGTGCCGCGCCGNGAGCAGACCTATGTGCACCTTTTCGANCCCGAGCACGGCTTCACCGTGGTGGGGGAGCGGNTGCTTGCGATGGACGGCGTGATGAACTTCCGGGATCTNGGTGGCTATCCGACCNTCGACGGCGGAGCCACCCGTTGGGGTCAGGTCTTCCGGAGTGCTCGCCTCAACGAGACCAGNGNCNCCGACCTTGANCGCATCGAACGNCTCGGCATCACCAAGGTCTTNGACCTCCGCACNCAGGCCGAGGTNGACANCGAACCNGANCGNCTGCCCGACAGNGTCGAGCATGTCCATCTGCCGATGTCGTCGAGCGTCGCCNTGCAGAAGGGGCTTTTCGNGCGAATCCTTGATCGNGANATGACGAGTTTCACGAAGGCGGACATGGCCGAGGGCTATGTCCGNATGCTCGAGAGCTTTCCGGAGCACCTTGGGCAGATGGCGCACGCCGTCGCNGACGGCGAGAAGATCCTGTTCCACTGCACCGCCGGCAAGGATCGCACCGGCATCACCGCGATGTTGCTGCTCGGACTNGCGGAGGTCGGNGANGGCCATGTGCTCGACGATTACGAGATCTCGGCTCGGCATCAGCCCGAGGGGCGNATCGACGCCTTCACCAAGATGCTNACCGACGAGGGCATCGACCCCGACCCGTTCGATCTCGACGCGATGCTCGGATCCCCNCGGNCNGTGATGCGGATGACGATCGACTCGNTGCGCGANCGATGGGGNGGGATGGAGGGCTATGCCGACTTCCTGGGCCTCGACGCCGGCCGCCGGGCGTCAGCCCGCGCCAATCTGCGTTTCGCTCAGCCCTGAGGTCGTCACTGGCTGTTGCATCACGGGTTTCGGTGGCCGAGGATCCTTGACCCATTGCGATTGTTTCCCTACTGTGCGCGTTTGTTGCGGCCTTCGGGCCCCAATCGCAGCACCGCCATGTGTGTTCGAATCGAACACAGTCGGTGTTGACTTGGGTTGCCGGAGAGTTGTCGCATCGGCATCTGAGTACTAGCTTGAGTGACAACGTGGTCGTCGTCGCGCGTTCTTCTGCTTTTTCCGAGCGGATTTGCGCGCACTGACGGCCGATTGGCGACCTTTTCCACCCAACTCCTGGGAGTCTCAGTGACCACACGCGCTGCGCAACGCGAACGGTACTCATTCGGCAATCTGGAGGAAGTTCTCGAACTTCCCGATCTGATCGCCGTCCAGCGAGAGAGCTTCCAGTGGCTCCTCGACGAAGGCCTGGCCCAGACCTTCCGAGATATTTCACCGATCAAGGACTTCACCGAGACCCTCCAGCTGGAGCTCGAGTTCGATCCTGACGACGAGGATCTGCGTCCACCGCCGAAGTACACGGTGGAGGAGTGCAAGGAAATGGACATGACCTACAGCGCGCCGATCTTCGTGCGCGCTCGCTTTATGAACGCCAACACCGGCGAAATCAAGGAGCAGACGGTCTTTATGGGCGACTTCCCCATGATGACCGACAAGGGCACCTTCATCATCAACGGCACCGAGCGCGTCGTCGTGTCCCAGCTCGTTCGCTCGCCGGGCGTCATCTTCCAGCCGGGTGAGCGGTTCCGCCTGCGCAACCTCAGCAAGCACCAGCTCGTCACCGGCACGATCCATCCCTACCGCGGTGAGTGGATCGAGATGGATGTCGAGCAGAAGCCGGGCAAGGACGTCACCGCCGGTGCCCGGGTCGCCCGCAAGCGCCGCATCTCGCTGTTCACCCTGCTCCGTGCCCTCGGCTACGACGAGGAGAACGAGCCGGGCTTTCTCGATCGGTTCGTCCAGCACTTCGACTTCCTTGAGGGGCAGTGGGAGAAGGACCGCGAGATCGCCCCGACTCAGGAAGAGGCGCTGCTTGAGATCTACAAGCGGGCGCGTCCGGGTGAGCCGCCGACCGTCGAGTCGGCCCGTGCCTACTTCCGCAACGCCTTCTTCGAGCCCCGTCGTTACGACCTCAGCCGTGTCGGTCGCTACAAGCTGAACCGCAAGCTCGGCCCCGAACTCGACTTCTTGACCGAGCAGTTCGGTCTCGACCTCGAGCGCCCCGAACAGGACCAGTCGGTGCTCGCCCAGGCGGAGATGCTGGCCGCCACCACCTACCTCCTGAACCTCGCCAAGGGAGAGCCGGGCTACCGCCTTGACGACCAGGACCACTTCGCCAACCGCCGCATCCGCAGCGTCGGTGAGCTGATCCAGAACCAGGTCCGCATCGGCCTGAGCCGGATGGAGCGGGTCGTGCGTGAGCGCATGACCACCCAGGATGTCGAGGCCATCACCCCGCAGACCCTGATCAACATCCGCCCGGTCGTGGCTGCGATCAAGGAGTTCTTCGGCACCTCGCAGCTGTCGCAGTTCATGGACCAGGTCAACCCGCTGTCGGGCCTCACCCACCGTCGCCGTCTTTCGGCGCTCGGTCCGGGTGGTCTGTCCCGCGAGCGGGCCGGCTTCGAAGTCCGCGACGTCCACTTCTCCCACTACGGCCGCATGTGCCCGATCGAGACGCCGGAGGGCCCCAACATCGGCCTGATCGGCGGCCTGGCCTCGTTCGCCCGGGTCAACCCGTTCGGTTTCATTGAGTCGCCGTACCGCGTCGTCAAGAACGGCAAGGTCACCGACGAGATCGTCTACCTCACCGCAGATGAGGAAGAGGAGTACGTCGTCGCTCAGGCCAACGCCCCGCTCGACGCCAAGGGCAAGTTCCTCAACGACCGCGTGCTCGTGCGTCGCTCGCCGCAGGCGGCGAGCCTTCAGGACCTTCGCCTCCAGCTGGAGCAGGAAGTGTTCTTCGGTGCGACCACGGAGATCTCCTCGGTGGCGCCGGAAGAAGTCCAGATGATGGACGTCTCGCCGAAGCAGATCATCTCGGTCGCCACCGCCCTGATTCCGTTCCTCGAGCACGACGACGCCAACCGTGCGCTCATGGGCGCCAACATGCAGCGCCAGGCCGTCCCGTTGCTGCGAGCCGAGGCGCCCTACATCGGCACCGGCATCGAGGGGCGCTGCGCCAGCGATGCCGCCGACATGCTTCTCGCCGAGGACGACGGCACCGTCGTTGAACTCGACGGCGATCACATCGTCATCGAGTACAAGAAGCTCGGCCAGAAGACCCTGCGCCTGAAGAAGTTCGACCGCTCGAACCAGGACTCCTGCATCAACCAGAAGGTCCGGGTTGCCGAGGGCGACAAGGTCAAGAAGGGCGAGCTTCTCGCCGACGGTCCGTCCACCGATCACGGTGAGCTGGCGCTCGGCAAGAACCTGCTCGTCGCCTTCATGCCGTGGGAGGGCTACAACTTCGAGGACGCCATCATCCTCTCCGAGCGCCTGGTGAAGGACGACGTGCTCACGTCGATCCACATCAAGGAGCACGAGATCGATGCCCGCGACACCAAGCTCGGCGCCGAAGAGATCACCCGGGACATCCCGAACCTGAGCGAGGAAATCCTCGCCGACCTCGACGAACGCGGCATCATCCGCATCGGTGCCGAGGTCGGTCCGGGCGATGTGCTCGTCGGCAAGGTCACCCCGAAGGGCGAGACCGAGCTCACTCCGGAGGAGCGTCTGCTCCGTGCCATCTTCGGCGAGAAGGCCCGTGAGGTGCGCGACACCTCGATGAAGGTCCCGCACGGCGAGGTCGGCAAGGTCATCGACGTCAAGGTGTACGACCGTGACGCCGAGTCGGTCGGCGGCGAGCTAGCGCCTGGTGTCAACCAGCTGGTGCGGGTCTATGTCGCCCAGAAGCGCAAGATCAGCGTCGGCGACAAGCTCGCCGGTCGCCACGGCAACAAGGGCGTCATCTCCAAGATCCTCCCGATCGAGGACATGCCCTACACCGCCGATGGTCAGCCGGTCGACATCATCCTCAACCCGCTCGGTGTTCCGTCTCGAATGAACGTCGGCCAGGTGCTCGAGGCCCACCTCGGCTATGCCGCCCGATGGGGCTGGGACATCAACGGCGAGAAGGTTGGCGACGCTCCGGTGCGCGGCACGGAGAGCAAGACCCGCCCGATCACCAAGCCCTCGACCTTCATCGCCACACCGGTGTTCGACGGTGCGAAGTGGGACGAGAAGGAACTCGCCGGCGACAAGCCGGTGATCGTCGACATCCTTGACAACCTCAACCCCGAGTCCAACGACGGCGAGACCCGTCTCATCCAGACCGATGGCAAGCAGATCTTGTTCAACGGTCGCACCGGTGAGGCCTTCGACAACCCGATCATGACCGGGTACGTCTACATCTTGAAGCTGGCGCACCTCGTCGACGACAAGATCCACGCCCGCTCGACTGGTCCGTACTCGATGATCACCCAGCAGCCGCTTGGCGGTAAGGCCCAGTTCGGTGGCCAGCGCTTCGGTGAGATGGAGGTGTGGGCGCTAGAGGCGTACGGCGCTGCCTATCTGCTGCAGGAGCTGCTCACCATCAAGTCCGACGACGTCCTCGGCCGTGTGAGGGTCTACGAGGCAATCGTCAAGGGCGAGAACATTCCGGAGCCGGGCATCCCCGAGTCCTTCAAGGTGCTCATCAAGGAGATGCAGGCGCTGTGCCTCAACGTCGAGGTGCTCTCGCACGACGGTCAGGAGATCGAGATGCGCGAGCTTGACGAAGAGACATTCCGCACGGTCGAGGAGCTGGGGATCGACATCTCACGGCCCGAACGTGGATCCGACGAAGAAGACGCAGCCCGCGCCGCCGCTCGTGCGGCCCGCGTCTGAGCCCAACAAGAACTGAGAGAGGACAGTCATGCTCGACGTCAACGATTTCGCCAACCTGAAAATCGGGCTCGCGACCGCGGACAGCATCCGCATGTGGTCCAACGGTGAGGTCAAGAAGCCCGAGACCATCAACTACCGCACGCTAAAGCCCGAGAAGGACGGCCTCTTCTGCGAGAAGATCTTCGGTCCGACCAAGGACTGGGAGTGCGCCTGCGGCAAGTACAAGCGGGTTCGCTTCAAGGGCATCATCTGTGAGCGCTGCGGCGTCGAGGTGACCCGCTCGAAGGTTCGCCGTGAGCGGATGGGCCATATCGAGCTCGCCGCCCCGGCCGTGCACATCTGGTACCTGCGTGGCACCCGGTCGTGGCTCGCCTACCTTCTCATGGGCACCGAGCCCAAGGAAGAGCTCAAAGCCAAGCAGCTCGAGAAGGTCATCTACTTCGCTGCCAACCTCGTCATCTCTGTCGACGAGGAGCGCCGTGACGAGGATCTCGCTTCGCTGGAGACTGAGGTTGTCGGTGAGCGTGAGGCCATCGACAAGGACATGGAGCTCGATCTCGCTCGCCGCAGCGAGGATCTCGAGTCCGAGCTCGCCGACCTTGAGAAGGACGGCGCCAAGGAGACCGAACTCAAGGCGGCTCGCCGGCAGGCCGACAAGGACCTCGCCGAGATCCGCGAACAGTTCGAGTTCGAAAAGGAGATCCTCGATCGGGCCTGGGACGAGTTCAAGTCCCTCCACGGCCGTCAGATCATCGAGGACGAGATGTTGTGGCGTGAGCTGCAGGATCGCTGGGGCGACTACTTCGACGGCGGCATGGGTGCCGACGCGATCGCCCGCCTCGTCGAGCATCTCGACTTTGACGATGAAGAAGCAAAGCTCCGCGAGCAGATCGACCCGCCGGAGGGCGTGAAGGGTCTCAGCGCGCAGCGCAAGCAAAAGGCGATCAAGCGGCTGAAGATCGTCGCTGCGTTCAACCGCCGCAACGAGTACGGCCGCCGCATCAACGACCCGCGCGCCATGATCCTCGACGTCGTGCCGGTGATCCCGCCGGAGCTTCGTCCGATGGTCCAGCTCGATGGTGGCCGCTTCGCGACCTCCGACCTCAACGACCTGTACCGCCGTGTCATCAACCGCAACAACCGCCTGAAGCGACTGCTCGATCTCGGTGCGCCCGAGATCATCGTGAACAACGAAAAGCGCATGCTCCAGGAAGCCGTCGACGCATTGTTCGATAACGGGCGTCGTGGCCGTCCGGTCACCGGCCCCGGCAACCGGCCGCTGAAGTCGCTGTCCGACATGCTCAAGGGTAAGCAGGGCCGCTTCCGCCAGAACCTGCTCGGCAAGCGAGTTGACTACTCGGGCCGTTCGGTCATCGTGGTCGGCCCGACCCTGAAGTTCCACCAGTGCGGTCTGCCGAAGATCATGGCGCTCGAGCTGTTCAAGCCGTTCGTCATGAAGCGTCTGGTCGACACCGAACTCGCCCAGAACATCAAGTCGGCCAAGCGCATGGTCGAGCGCCGTCGCCCGCAGGTGTGGGACGTTCTTGAGGACGTCATCAAGGAGCATCCGGTGCTCCTGAACCGTGCACCGACCCTGCACCGTCTCGGCATCCAGGCGTTCGAGCCGGTGCTGGTCGAGGGCAAGGCGATCAACCTGCACCCGCTGGTCTGCACCGCCTTCAACGCCGACTTCGACGGTGACCAGATGGCGGTCCATCTGCCGCTGTCCGCCGAGGCGCAGGCCGAGGCACGTGTGCTCATGCTCAGCGCCAACAACGTGCTCAGCCCGGCCAACGGCCGCCCGCTGGTCACGCCCACGCAGGACATGATCATCGGTGCGTACTACCTCACTGATCTCGTGGAGGACGCCAAGGGTGCCGGCCGTGTGTTCCGTGATACCGACGAACTGGCGGCGGCGTACGAACTCGGCGACATCGACATCCACGCCCCGATCCAGTACCGCGTGCCCGAGCTCATGCTGACCCCCGCCAACGGCGAGGCCGCCCAGTACGAGACCACCACGGTCGGTCGTGCCTTCTTCAACGAGGCGCTCCCTGCGGAGTACCCGTTCGTCAATGAAAAGGTCGGCAAGAAGCAGATGGGCGCGCTGGTCGACACGCTTGCCCGTGGCTACGACAAGAACGTCGTGGCGGTCGCGCTCGACGCCATCAAGGACATGTGCTTCCAGTACGCCATGAAGTCGGGCCTCACGGTCTCGATCGACGACGTGGCGACCCCGGCGGAGAAGGGCGAGATCCTCGACCGTCACGAGAAGCAGGCCGACAAGATCGAGCAGCAGTTCCGTCGCGGCATCATCACCGATGGTGAGCGCCGTCAGATGGAGGTCGAGGTCTGGTCCGAGGCCACCGAAGAGGTGACCAACCGGATGAAGGAAGGCCTCGAGAGCCAGCAGTTCAACCCGGTCAACATGATGGTCGACTCGGGTGCTCGAGGAAACATGATGCAGGTCCGCCAGATTGCGGGCATGCGTGGCCTCGTCGCCAACCCTCGTGGTGACATGATCCCGCGTCCCATCAAGAGCAACTTCCGCGAAGGCCTGAAGATGCTCGAGTACTTCATCGCCACGCCGGGCGCCCGCAAGGGTCTCGTCGATACGGCACTGCGTACGGCGGACTCCGGTTACCTGACCCGTCGCCTCGTCGACGTGGCGCAGGAGCTCATCATCAACGAGGAAGATCCCTTCGATCGCACCGGCCCCGTGCCCGGCATCTGGATCGACGACGTCATGCCCGACACCGCCAACAAGCGCACGCATCTGGAATCGCGCCTGTTTGGCCGTGTCCTCGCCGATGACGTCACCCTTGCTGACGGCACCGTCTACGAGCGTGGCCTGATGATCGGCGACGATGAGCTCGACGCGCTCCGCGACGACGAAGCGGTCAACCGGGTTCGCGTGCTGTCACCGCTGACCGACGACTCCGCGTTCGGCATCGCCTCGGCGAGCTACGGCATGTCGCTCGCCACCGGCGGCAACATCGAGCTCGGTGAAGCGGTCGGCGTCATCGCTGCCCAGTCGATCGGTGAGCCGGGTACCCAGCTCACGATGCGGACCTTCCACACCGGTGGTGTGGCCGGTGCACAGGACATCGCCGGCGGTCTGCCCCGCGTGGTCGAGCTCTTCGAGGCTCGCACCCCGAAGGGCAAGGCCACCTTGGCCCGCACGTCCGGTGTGGTCCGGGTCGGTGAGGACGACGGCCGTGGCCGCGAGGTCCTCATCATCGCCGACGACGGCGACGAGGATGCCTACACGATCCCGTCGGGCGCCCGTCTCGAGGTCACCGATGGGCAGGAGATCCGGGCCGGCGACGCGATCGTCGAGGGGGCCCGGGATCCCAAGGAACTGCTCGAGATCAAGGGCGTGCGGCCCACCCAGGAGTACCTCGTGAACGAGGTGCAGAAGGTGTACCGCGACCAGGGCGTGTCGATCCACGACAAGCACATCGAGCTGATCGTGCGGCAGATGACCAAGCGCATCCTGATCTCGGAGCCGGGTGACACCGACTTCTTGCCGGGGTACCAGGTCGACCGCAAGCTGTTCACCGACACCAACCGTCGTGTGGTCGAGGAAGGCGGGAAGCCCGCCGAGGGTCGCCCGATGCTCATGGGCATCACGAAGGCCAGCCTCGCCACCGAGTCCTGGTTGTCGGCGGCCTCCTTCCAGGAGACCACCCGGGTGCTCACCGAAGCCGCCATCGAGTCCAAGAGCGACTCGCTGCACGGCCTCAAGGAGAACATCATCATCGGCAAGCTGATCCCGGCCGGTACCGGCATGAACGAGTACCGCAACATCCGCACCGAGGCCCCTGACTTCGAGCCGATGGAGTACTACTCCTCGAGCGACGACGATGATCAGGACCTCTCCCAGTGGCTCGCTGGCCGCTCGGAGGCGGGTGCCGACGTGATCACCATGCCGAGCAGCGACGCCTAGCTCGTCACCGAGTTCGGAAGCGGCGGGACCCACGGGTCCCGCCGTTCCGCGTTTTCGCGCAGTGCGCGGGTTGAGGTTCCCTCGTTCCGCTCCTAGCCTTCATCGCTGGCCTTGACGCGCGTGCCGCGGGCACCGCTGTGTCGGCCGTCTCCGCAACTTTCGTTCATCCTGTTCTCTCATCGAGGAAGCATTTCCGTGCCCACCATTCAGCAGTTGGTCCGCAAGGGCCGCGAGACCAAGCGCCGCAAGGAAGCCACGCCGGCACTCAAGGGCGCCCCGCAGCGTCGTGGCGTTTGCACCCGCGTCTACACCGCCACCCCGAAGAAGCCGAACTCGGCGCTTCGCAAGGTCGCCCGTGTGCGTCTCACGTCCGGCACCGAAGTCACCGCCTACATCCCCGGTGAGGGCCACAACCTGCAGGAGCACTCGATCGTGCTCGTACGTGGCGGCCGTGTGAAGGATCTTCCCGGTGTGCGTTACAAGATCGTCCGTGGCACGCTCGACACCTCTGGCGTGCGCGACCGTAAGCAGGCCCGCAGCCGTTACGGCGTGAAGAAGGAAGGCTGATCATGCCGCGCAAGGGCCCCGCAACCCGTCGGGAGATCGTCGGCGATCCGATCTACAAGTCGGTTCTCGTCACCCAGTTCGTCAACAAGATCCTGCAGCGCGGCAAGCGCAGCACCGCCGAGCGCATCATGTACGACGCCCTTGACCTCGTGCAGGAGAAGACGGGCGATGATCCCGTCTCCGTCCTGAAGCGCGCAGTCGACAACGTCCGCCCTCAGCTTGAGGTTCGCAGCCGCCGTGTCGGTGGCGCGACCTACCAGGTGCCCGTTGAGGTCCGTCCCCGCCGCGCCACCACGCTCGCCATCCGTTGGATGGTCGGCTTCTCTCGTGATCGTCGTGAGCGCACGATGGCCGAGCGCATGGCCAACGAAATTCTCGACGCCAGCAATGGCATTGGCGCGTCGTGCAAGCGTCGTGAAGATCTCCAGAAGATGGCGGAAGCCAACAAGGCCTTCGCCCACTACCGCTGGTAGCGCTCCGACGGAAGTCTCTGCACGAGCACTACCCTTTTCCTTCGACCGGGCAATGAGCTTCAGCTGAAGCGGCCCGGTCGTGGTGTGTCCCCGCACCGAACCATTTCCACCTGAGGAAGACCCAGATCCATGGCTGAGAAACGAACCCCCCTCGCCAAGACCCGCAACATCGGGATCATGGCGCACATTGACGCCGGTAAGACCACCACCACCGAGCGCATCCTCTACTACACCGGTCGTTCCTACAAGATCGGTGAGGTCCACGACGGCGCCGCCACGATGGACTGGATGGAGCAGGAGCAGGAGCGTGGCATCACGATCACCTCTGCCGCCACGCACTGCATCTGGGACGACCACCGCATCAACATCATCGACACCCCGGGCCACGTCGACTTCACCGTCGAGGTGGAGCGCTCGCTTCGTGTGCTCGACGGTGCTGTCGCCGTGTTCGACGGTGTGGCCGGTGTGGAGCCTCAGACCGAGACGGTCTGGCGTCAGGCCGATCGCTACAACGTGCCCCGCATGTGCTTCGTCAACAAGATGGACCGCACCGGCGCTGACTTCTACTTCTGCCTGGACACCATCAAGGACCGCCTCACGACCAACGTGGCTGTGCTGCAGCTCCCGATCGGTGCTGAGAGCGACTACTCCGGCACCATCGACCTTGTCCGCATGAAGGCTCTCGTTTGGCCGATGGGCACCGACGAGAAGGATCTCGGCGCCACCTACGACATCGTCGACATCCCCGACGAGATGGCCGAAGATGTTGCGCTCTACCGCAGCGAGCTGCTCGACACCCTCGCTGACTTCGACGAGGACATCATGATGAAGGTCCTCGAGGACGAAGAGATCACCGAGGACGAGATCAAGTCGGCCATCCGTACCGGCACCCTCGAGCACGGCCTCGTTCCGGTTCTCAACGGCACCGCCTTCAAGAACAAGGGCGTTCAGCCGCTGCTCGACGCTGTCGTCGATTACCTGCCCTCGCCGCTCGACGTCCCCGCTATCACCGGTGAGGACAAGGCCGGCAACCCGGCCGAGCGCAAGGCCGACGACTCCGAGCCGTTTGCCTCGCTTGCGTTCAAGATCATGACCGATCCCCACGTCGGTCGTCTCACTTACTTCCGGGTCTACTCCGGCACGTTCCAGAAGGGCGACACGGTCCTCAACACCCGCACGTCCAACAAGGAGCGCGTCGGTCGCATCCTCGAAATGCACGCCAACGACCGTGTCGACAAGGACTCCGTGTCCACCGGAGACATTGCTGCGGGCATCGGTATCAAGAACACCCGTACCGGCGACACCCTGTGCGACCCGGCTCACCCGATCACCCTAGAGAACCTCGACTTCCCGGCCCCGGTGATCGAGGTCGCCGTCGAGCCGAAGTCCAAGGCCGATCAGGAGAAGATGAGCAAGGCGCTCCAAGCGCTGTCTGAAGAGGACCCCACTTTCCAGGTCACGACGAACGAGGAAACGGCGCAGACCATCATCGCCGGCATGGGCGAGCTCCACCTCGAGGTGCTCGTCGACCGCATGAAGCGCGAGTTCAAGGTTGAGGCGGCGGTCGGCAAGCCGCAGGTCGCTTACCGCGAGACCATCACCCAGGAAGTTCCCGAGTACACCTACACCCACAAGAAGCAGACCGGTGGTACCGGTCAGTTCGCGGTGATCTCGGCGACCCTCGCTCCCAACCCGGGTGGCGAGTACGAATTCGAATCCAACATCACCGGTGGTGCCATTCCGAAGGAATACATCAAGCCGGTCGATACAGGTATCCAGGAAGCCATGAGCAACGGCGTTCTCGCCGGCTTCCCAACCGTTGACATCAAGGTCGTGCTCGAAGACGGCAAGACCCATGATGTGGACTCGTCAGAAATGGCATTCAAGATCGCTGGCAACGCTTGGTTCCGTGAGGTCGCCCGCAAGGCGAAGCCCACGCTTCTCGAGCCCGTCATGGCTGTTGAGGTCGTCACCCCCGACGATTATCTCGGCGATGTCGTCGGCGATGTGAACTCTCGTCGCGGTCAGGTGCAGGGCACCGAGCAGCGCGGCAAGAACCAGGTCGTGAACGCACTCGTGCCGCTCTCCGAGATGTTCGGATACAGTACGGATCTGCGTTCACGCACGCAGGGGCGGGCTACGTACACGATGCAATTCGATTCGTACCAGCCCACGCCTGCAAACGTCCAGGAAGAGATCGTCGCCCGCGTCCGCGGCGAGTGATCGTCTCCTAACCCCAATTCACGAAGACAAAGATAAGGAAATACGTCATGGCCAAGGAGACGTTCGAGCGGACCAAGCCCCACGTCAACGTGGGGACGATGGGCCACATCGACCACGGCAAGACCACGCTCACCGCTGCGATCACCAAGGTGCTCGCCGACAATGTTGAGGGTTCGTCGTTCACAGAGTTCGAGAACATCGACAACGCGCCCGAAGAGCGCGAACGCGGCATCACCATCAACGTGTCGCACGTGGAGTACGAGACGGACAACCGTCACTACGCCCACGTCGACATGCCCGGTCACGCTGACTACATCAAGAACATGATCACCGGTGCGGCCCAGGTCGACGGCGCCATCCTCGTGGTGTCCGCTGCTGACGGCCCGATGCCCCAGACCCGTGAGCACGTGCTGCTCGCCCGTCAGGTCGGCGTGCCGAAGATCGTTGTTGCGCTCAACAAGGTCGACATGGTCGACGACGAGGAGCTTCTCGAGCTCGTCGAGATGGAGGTGCGCGAGCTCCTCAACGAGTACGACTTCCCGGGTGACGACACCCCGGTCGTGCACGTCTCGGCGCTGAAGGCCCTTGAGGGCGACGCTGACTTCGCCAGCAAGATCATGGAGCTCATGGCGGAGGTCGACGAGTACGTCCCGACCCCCGAGCGCGAACTCGACAAGCCCTTCCTCATGCCGATCGAGGACGTCTTCTCGATCACCGGCCGTGGCACCGTGGTGACCGGCAAGGTGGAGCAGGGCGCCATCCACACCGGCGACGAGATCGAGATCGTCGGCATCAAGGACACCTCGAAGACCACCTGCACCGGTGTTGAGATGTTCCGCAAGCTCCTCGACGAGGGTCAGGCCGGCGACAACATCGGCGCCCTCCTTCGTGGTGTCGACAAGGAGGAGGTCCAGCGTGGCCAGGTGCTCGCCGCTCCCGGCAGCATCACCCCGCACACCGAGTTCGAGGCCCAGGTGTACGTCCTCTCCAAGGAAGAGGGCGGCCGCCACAAGCCGTTCTTCACGAACTACCGCCCGCAGTTCTACTTCCGCACCACGGACATCACCGGCACCATCACCCTCCCCGAGGGCACCGAGATGTGCATGCCCGGCGACAACACCGAGATGCACGTCGAGCTGATCAACCCGATCGCCATGGACGAGGGTCTGCGTTTCGCCATCCGTGAGGGTGGCCGCACCGTGGGCGCCGGTTCGGTGACCAAGATCCTCAAGTGAGCGTCTGATGGCTGCAGGACAGAAGATCCGCATTCGGCTGAAGGCCTATGACCACGAGGTCATCGACCAGTCGACGAAGAAGATCGTCGAGACGGTAAAGCGCACGCAGGCCGAACTGTCGGGTCCGATCCCGCTGCCGACCGAGAAGCATCGCTTCACGGTCATCAAGGGTCCGTTCAAGGACAAGGATTCTCGGGAGCATTTCGAGATGCGCATCCACAAGCGCCTCCTCGACATCCTGGATCCCTCGCCCAAGACGGTGGACTCGCTGCAGCGGCTCGATCTGCCTGCTGGCGTCGATATCGAGATCAAGATCCAGCAGGCCTAGTCGCCTGNNGCGATCAGAACGAAAAGAGNCCNGGGCCTCGGCCCGGGGCTCTTGTTCGTTTTCGATGAATTGTCGGGCAAACGTCCGCCCAGCTGGGCGAGGCCGCTCTCCAGATTTGTGTCAGGATCTCCTGATCGACCTGAGCGCTGGCCTTTCGTACACTCCCAGCGAACGGTCTCTNGGGGGAGAGCAGCGATGACGAAGACCCGCGCCACAATCACCGGCTGGGGCAANTGNGTGCCGCCGGTGAAGCTGACCAACGCCGATCTCGAGCAGATGGTTGACACAAGCGATCAGTGGATCGTCGAACGCACCGGCATGCACGAGCGCCGCATCAGCCATGTCGAGGTCACCGATCTAGCCGAAGTTGCTGCGAAGCGGGCGCTGGCAGCGGCCGGCGTTGAGCCGACCGATATCGATCTTCTCGTGCTCGCCACGGTCACGCCGGAAATCACGCTTCCGAGCAACGCCTGCTTCCTGCAGGAGCGACTCGGCGCAGTCAACGCTGCTGCATTCGATCTGAATGCAGCATGCAGCGGCTTCGTGTATTCGACGGCGGTCGTCTCGTCGATGATCGAAGCGGGTATCGCCCAGCGCGCCCTCGTGNTCGGGGCCGAAAAGCTGCACTTCTTGATGGACTACCACGACCGCGACCACTGCATTCTTTTCGGTGACGGCGCCGGTGCGGCGATCTACGAGGCCCGCGCCGACGGCTCCGGNGTGCTTGCCAACGATCTCGGCGCCGACGGCAAGGCTGGCCAGGCCATCATGTCGCCTGCGCTTGGCACCCGTGGCGAACTCGACCGACCCCGTGATCCCGCTATCGACAGGCTCCATTTCGAAGGCCAGACGGTCTTCAAGCACGCCGTGCGAGGCATGGAGGGATCGGTGCGCCGANCCCTCGACGAGGCAGGCCNCAGCGTCNACGATGTCGACCTGGTCGTGCCTCACCAGGCCAACTTCCGCATCATCGAAGCGACCTGTAATCGGCTCGGTGTGCCGATGGAGAAGGTTGCGCTGAACATCGCCGACCACGGCAACACCTCGGCTGCGTCGATTCCTATGGCGCTGAACGACGCCCTTGCCGACGGCCGAGTTCAGCCCGGGGCGACCGTGTTGTTCACCGCCTTCGGCGGTGGTCTCACCTGGGGCTCCAACGTCATGGTGTGGGGCGATCGGACCGAGCCGGTGGCAACGAGCGACGCCGACCTGCCACCGACCGACAAGACAGTGTTCGACCTACTCGAGACGAACCGGGCGTTCTTTGCGCCTTTNCACCAGGCCAGCTCCGGTTCCTGAACCCGGAACCGGGACCAGAGCCATCTCGTTTGCGTGGCCCTCGTCCCGGAANGNTGTGACCTCCGGCAGTTCCTTGTCAAGGGGTGGGTCGAGCGTCCCGTTGCGGTCCTGAGGTGGTGCGGAGTTGACCTCCGTTCAGGAAAGGACCTTTCAGGATGACCATTCGGGTATTTCTTCTCGACAGCCANGAATCCGTTNGCGAAGGATTGCGAGCCGTGCTCGACCGTGAGGANGACATGGAGATCGCCGGTGAGGCTGACACGGTTACCGCNGGCCTCGCTCGAATNGAGGCCACCCGGCCAGACGTCGTGCTCGCCGATCTCATGCTTTCCGACGGTGGTGGTCTCGGCGTTTGCCGCCGCATCAAGGCACGCAGGCCCGGGGTGGCCTGCCTCGTTCTCGGTGCCCACGGCAGCGACGGCACACTGTCGGCGGCCGACCGCGCCGATGCCCCAGGCTTTTTGCTCACCCGCACCACCAGCCGGGCCTTGTTGCGGTTGATTCGGTTTGTCGCCACCGGTGGCTCATTGGCCGATCCGGTCTGTGATGGTGGACTTGATGAGCGTTTCCGTTCCAGCGAGTTCGATGACGACGATGTGCCGGCTCTCCGCGGCTTGAGCCGGCAGGAACGTCGACTGCTCGACCATCTGGCTGAGGGACTCACCAATCCTCAGATCGCGGATCGCATGAATCTCGCCGAGAAGACGGTGAAGAACTATGTGTCGAATCTGCTGCGCAAGCTCAATGCAGGGAGCCGAACGGAAGCCGCTGTGTTCGTCACCAACCTGTGGGTCGACGGGCAACGTCGTCGCAGACTCGCCGGTGGTGTCACCAATCCCGCGTAGGCCCCCATCGCTCCGTCAGGTGATGCGCCGCCCGCGCCGGGTGGCGCTTTCTGTGAGGGCGTCCTCTTCCACCTCGAAATGCTGCCGGTAGCCGGAGATGAACGCCTGCATCGTCGCGGCGAACGGCAGGGCCAGAAGCGCACCGACGACACCGAGCAGCGCTGAGCCGACCAGCACGGAGCCGTAGGCCACGGCGACGTGGATTTCCATCGTCTGGGCGGTGACCTTCGGGGCGAAGAGATAGTTCTCGATCTGTTGGTAGGCGAGGACCACGAGGAGGACGAAGAGGCCGGTCCGGGGTGTGTCAATCAGGGTGATCAGGATCGGCAGGGCGCCGGCGATGTACGTACCCACCACCGGGATGAACTGGCTCATGATGCCGACCCAGAGGGCCAGCGGTACCGAGAACGGCACGTTCAGCATTTCGAAGGCGATCCAGTGGGCGATCGCCGAGAGCACCGCCAACACGCCCCTGGAGAAGATGTAGCCACCAGTTTTCTCGATCGCGAGATCCCACACACTCAGCACGGCGCGCTGGCGGGCTGGAGGAAGAAACGAACAGACCGTCCGGCGGAGTTTCGGGCCTTCGGCCACGATGTAGAAGGTGAACAGCAGAACCGTGAACGTCTGGAACAAGACGTTGACGACGGTTGTGCCGAGATTCACGACATCGTCAGCGAAACGGTTGGCGAGATCCGCGGCGCCGCCACCGTCGACGAACTCCTCGGTGACGCGGGAGAGGTCGATGTCCTCGTCGACGTTGTCGCGCAGCCATGACTCGGCGTCTTCCACATAGCGGGGTGCCTCGTCGATGAAGTTGTTGATCTGGGTCGCCAACGTGGTGCCGATCGCAGCCGAGAACCCGACGATGCCGACGAAGATCAGGAGGTACATGATCCAGACGCCAAGGCCGCGGCGGACGCCCCACCGCTCGAGCTTGTTGACTGCTGGTTCGATCGCGAAGCCGAGGAACAGGCTGATCAACACAATGATCAAGAAGCCGCGGAGGTTTCGCAGCATGCCGGTCCCGACGTAGGTGACTGCCCAGCCAAGCCAAAACAGGGTGATCGCCTTGATCACCCAGCGAGGCACCTTGCTGTCGCTGCGCGCGACGGCGGCACTGGACTCGGACGTGCTCTGCTGAGACTCGGGTGGGTTCTCCGGCTCCATGCGTGCCGAACCTAGTCGGCGATGTGCAGAGCGTCTGAGCAATACAGTGGCGCCAGTGAGGCGCAAGGCTCCGCAAGGCTGCTTTGCTAGAGAGGTGTGGTGGCTACGAGTCGGTCAGAAGAAAGAGATTTTCGTGCGGCATTGGCTCCTTCTCGTCGGGCTGGCGGCGACAGTTGCAGCGGCCGCAGCGCTCAGCCCGACCTCGCCGGCGGGTGGAGTCGCCGGCTTCGGTGATGTACCTGCGGGGGGCTACTACACCGAAGCGGTCCAGTGGATGGTCGACAACGAGATCACGACGGGAACATCGGCCCATTGTTTTGCTCCAAACGATCCGGTGTCGCGCGGGCAAGCAGCCGCCTTCATGTGGCGCATGGAAGGCGAACAAGATGCGCCACCGCATCCCTTTAGCGATGTTGCCAGGGAATACCAGCAAGAACCCGTGTCGTGGATGTACGACCAAGGGATCACAACCGGCACCACTGAGACGACGTTTTCGCCGGAGCACAGCCTGACCCGCGGCCAACTCGCCGCCTTGTTGTGGCGCCTTGCCGGCGAGCCGGACGCACCCCCGCATCCCTTCAACGATGTTGTTCGTTCCTATCAGCAGGAACCGGTGTCGTGGATGGCCGCGGCAGAACCCCCGATCACGAACGGAACGAGCGCCATCACGTTTTCTCCCGACGAGTTCGTCACTCGAGGTCAACTCGCAGCGTTCTTCTGGCGCTACAAGGGCGAACCCGTCGTGTCCGTCGATCCGGTGGGAGCCCCGTGTCGCATCGCAGGTGACGGAACGCCGTCGTTCCCCGGTGATTTTGCCGACCCCTCGCTCCTTCGTGTCCGCAACAGCATCTACGCCTATGCAACGAACGCCTCGTTCGTGAACGTCCCGACACTTGTCGCTCGCACGAACGGGACTGGTCGGGAGCTTGGGGACTCGTTGCCGACCTTGCCGGAGTGGTCGGAGCCGGGGTTCGTCTGGGCGCCGTCGGTCACTGCAGTCGTTGACATCTACGTGATGCACTACACGACCCGTCATTCAGCGTCGGGGCGCCAGTGCATTTCGGTTGCGGTCAGCGATTCGCCGGCCGGCCCGTTTGTGGACGACTCGGACGAACCACTGGTTTGTGCACTCGGGTTGGGCGGCTCGATCGACCCCGATGTGATCGACGATGACGGCGATCTTTGGCTGCTGTGGAAATCCGACGGGAATTGCTGCGGGCTCCCGACCATCATCTTTGCGCAACCACTCTCGGCGGATGGCACCGAACTTGCCGGTGGTGCCGTCGAACTCATCCGCAATGACCGTGGTTGGGAACGAGATGTCGTCGAAGCGCCGGCGATGATCAAGGCGGATGGTGCCTTTCACCTCTTCTATTCGGCGAATCGCTGGGACACCGATCAATACGCAGTGGGGCATGCCGTGTGCGATGCGGTGACGGGGCCGTGCACCAAGGATCTCGAACCGTGGCTCACCGACACGGAAGGTACGTCTGGGCCTGGTGGGCTTGACGTGATCCACTTCAACAACAACACCGATCTTGTCGCCTACCACGGTTGGTCAGGTGACAACGTCGGCTACGACCGGGGTCAGCGCTCGATCTACGCCCGTTTCCTTCGGTGGGTGGACGGGCAACCGGTGTTTGTCGACTCGTTTACGGACGAGTAGCCCATGCTGCTCGGGTGCCGTACCGGGCGACTGGGCCTGTTTTGTTCAGTTGTTGGTTCCTGCGGGTGTCGGCGTTAGGCTTGAGCGCTCGGGTTGCCGGTAGCTCCGGGAACCACCAATCGACGTCTGTGCAGGCCCCCGGGAACCACACGGCACAACCGATCCAACGCTCCGCCGGGCCCGCCCGTGCGGAGCGTTCGCGTGAATCCTTCTGGGATCCACTTTTCGATGTAGCGAGGGTCCGCTCTCGCTCCGAACTACAGGAAGCAACCATGGCCACAAAGGCGATCGTCGGCGAGAAAGTCGGCATGACGCAGGTCTGGGACGAAGACAACCGTGTCGTCCCGGTCACCGTGCTGCGTGTCACGCC
>PABW01000085.1:4515-9256 GCA_002699625.1 Acidimicrobiaceae bacterium | reverse complement strand
GCCGCGACCTTCATCGACTCGGTGATGCTGTGGGCACCGACATCGAAGGCACCGCGGAAGATGCCGGGGAACGCCAGCACATTGTTGATCTGGTTCGGGAAGTCACTCCGGCCGGTGGCCATCACCGCAGCAAGCCCATCAGCCGCCTCGGGACGAATCTCCGGATCGGGATTGGCCATGGCGAAAACGATCGGGTTCGGTGCCATCTTGCGAAGATCGCTTGCGTCGATCAGGTCGGGGGCGGACACGCCGATGAAGATGTCCGCACCTTCGAGCACGTCCTGGAGCGTCCCGGCCTTACGGTCGGGATTGGTGTGGTCGGCGAACCACTCCTTCGCGAAGTTCAGTCGGTCGCGGCCCGAGTAGATCGAGCCGGTGGAGTCGACACCGATGAGTTCGCCGTACCCGGCGTCGCGCAGGATCTTTCCGATGGCGAGGCCCGCAGCGCCCATGCCGGAGATGACGACCGAACAATCCTCCGGCTTCTTGTCGATGAGCTTGAGGCTGTTGGTGAGACCGGCAAGGGTCACCACCGCCGTGCCGTGCTGGTCATCGTGGAAGACCGGAATGTCGAGACGTTCCTTGAGGGTGTCCTCGATGGTGAAGCACGCCGGTGCGGCGATGTCCTCGAGGTTGATGCCCCCAAAGGTTGGAGCGATCCGCTCGACGGTCTCGATGATCTCCTCGGGGTCCTTCGTGTCGAGGCAGATCGGGAAACCGTCAACGCCGGCGAACTCCTTGAACAGCAGCGCCTTGCCCTCCATCACCGGCATGGCTGCTTCGGGACCGATGTCGCCGAGGCCGAGCACGGCAGTGCCGTCGCTGACGATGGCGACAGTGTTCTTCTTGATCGTGTAGTCGTGGGCCTTGGCGATGTCGTCGTGGATGGCCATGCACACGCGGGCGACGCCAGGGGTGTACGCCATGGCGAGGTCGTGGGCGTCGGCGACGCCGCACAACGGCAGCACCTCGATCTTGCCACCTTCGTGGATGCGGAAGGTGCGGTCCCACCATTCGACTACGGTGACACCCGACAAGGTGTTGGCCACCTCGACGAGTTTGCGACCGTGAGCCTCGTCGCGAGCGTGAATGTCGATGGTGCGTGAGACGCTGGGGCCCTTCGCTTCGAAGCCGGTCGCGCCGGCGATGTTGCCGCCGGCTTCACCGATAGCGACGGCGAAACGGCCGAGGGTGCCGGGAACGTTGTCGAGAACGATCTTCAACCCGATGGAATAGGCGGCGGTCGGGACCTTGCTCATGGCCCGCGACGCTAGCGGGGCCGCCGATCCGAACCCCCATGCAGCCGTCGGCCGGCCTTCGGGTCTCGCCCACACAGAGGAACGGGCCTCGGCGCCGTTCCAGAAATCGGACTGCTCTCTGAACAACGTTCAGCGCTAGCATCCATCGCATGGCACCCCGTCCCGGAGAAATGACCGACGAGCACAAGGCCGCTCTGGCAGAAGGCCGGGCTCAGGGAAGCGCCGTGCGCGCCTACCTTGAGGCCCTCGAAAACCACAAACCGAGGCGCGGGCGCAAACGCACGCCGGCAACCATTCGGGCACGACTTGCAACGATTGATTCAAACCTCGAACAGTCCGACCCGGTGAGCCGGCTCCAGATGATTCAGGAGCGCATGGATCTCGCGGCTCAACTCGAGGCAGCCGAACGGCCGGTCGACCTCAGCGCCCTCGAAGACCGGTTCGTNGCNGTGGCCAAGGCCTACAGCGAACGNAAGGGCATCTCCTACGCCGCATGGAAGGAGTTCGGGGTTCCCACTCCGCTCCTCAAGCGGGCNGGCATCACCCGCCGGAAGCTGATCAAACCCGGACCTCGGCANCGGCTGACNCNGCCTCGGGGTGCGCAGCCANGACGGNGTTGGCACGGGCGACNACTCGCNCCACCTGCGNGANGGCCGTNCCGGTGAACTCCTGCGGATTCGCNAGNANCGCCTCGATCTCNNNGCGNTCGAGCGGCATCAGCGAATCATCGGCGAGNCGNTCGACNAGCGACGCGTACTCGCCACCTTCACGNCGATCGAGNGCGGCGGCCACGGCGTGTTCCTTGACCANCTCGTGCGCCGCTTCACGGCCGAGNCCACCATCGACCGCNGCGGTCAGAATTCGGGTGGTNGCNAGGAAGGGAAGGTCNCGNCGCAGCTCGGCNTCGACGACCGCCGGGAAGANCCCNAACTCNTCGAACACNCTGAGCGCNGTCTGGATNAGNCCGTCGGCNGCCATNAACGCATCGGGCAACATGACCCGCCGCACGACNGAGCAGCTCACGTCGCCCTCGTTCCACTGACGNCCGGCCAAGCCCGCCGCCATCGTGAGATGNCCGTCGATCACGAGCTTGAGACCNTTGACCCGTTCNGCGCTNCGGGCGTTCATCTTGTGCGGCATCGCCGANGAGCCGACCTGGCCCGGGCGGAAGCCCTCGGTCGCCAACTCGTGACCAGCCATGAGGCGAAGCGTGGTGGTCGCGCTCGACGGAGCCGANACGGCCTGNGCNATCGCCGACACGACNTCGAGGTCGAGCGAACGGGGATAGACCTGGCCGACNGNGTCGAGCACCCGCGAGAAACCGAGGTGTTCGGCNACCGCCTGCTCNAGCTCGTCGACNCGATCGGGATCCCCGAGNAGATCGAGTTGGTCGAGACGAGTGCCGACCGGACCCTTCANACCGCGGAGTGGGTAGCGAGCAAGGAGTTCCTCGACCCGCTCGAACCCGATCATCGTCTCTTCCGCNACATCGGCAAACCGCTTGCCGAGGGTGGTGGCCTGGGCGGCGACNTTGTGGGTGCGGGCGACCATCACCTCGCCTNCGTGNCGCTCGGCGAGCGANGAGAANCGGGCAAGGAGGGCGACGAGACNGTCGCGCACGATCTCGAGCGATCGCCGGACCTGGAGTTGCTCGACGTTCTCGGTGAGATCNCGCGAGGTCATTCCCCGGTGGATGTGTTCGTGACCGGCCAACGCGCAGAANTCGTCGATGCGGGCCTTGACGTCGTGGCGGGTNACCGACTCGCGCTCAGCGATCGANGCCAGGTCGACCTGGTCNTTGACCGCCTCGTAGGCCTCGATTGCNTCGTCNGGNACNGCGACGCCGAGTCGCTGCTGCGCCCGCATCACGGCGATCCACAGTTCNCGCTCGAGCACGACCTTGCGCTCGGGNGACCAGACCTCGTTCATCGCTTCGCTNGCGTANCGNGCCGAGAGCACGTTCACCATGGGATCTGTCGTCACGGNNTCACCGTTCCNTTNCGTTCAGGAGTCTTCAAGAACCCGGGCTGATCGAGCGGCANANCACGNTGNTCGNCNANGCCCCACNNGGTCAGGCGGCTCGATCGAGNAACTGTTCGCGACCCGGACCCACGCCGACGAGCCGGATCGGCACACCGATCTGCTGCTCGAGGAAGGCGATGTAGTCNGCTGCCGCCNCCGGCAGNTCGTCGGGACGGGTGACGNNGCTGATGTCGGTCTTCCAGCCAGGCAGNGTCTCGTAGANCGGAACGGCCTTGTGGAGGTCCGACTGGTGGTACGGCAGATGATCNTGCCGGACGCCNTCGATCTCGTAGGCGACACAGACCTTGACCTCGTCGAGNTGATCGAGCACGTCGAGTTTCGTGAGCGCGATCTCCGACAGTGAGTTGATGCGNGCGGCNTGGCGCATCATCACGGCATCGAACCAGCCGGGGCGACGGCGACGNCCCGTGTTGGTCCCGTACTCGTGNCCGACATCGACNAGGTGGTCGCCGACCTCGTCGAACAACTCGGTCGGGAACGGACCGGAACCGACTCGNGTGACGTACGCCTTCGCGATGCCGATGATGCGTTCNATGTCGCGCGGGCCAACACCGGCNCCGGTGCACGCNCCGCCGGACACCGGGTTNGACGAGGTGACGAACGGGTACGTGCCGTGGTCGAGATCGAGGAAGGTCGCCTGCGCNCCNTCGAGNAGGATGTGCTGGCCGGCCTCNAGTGCGNTGTGCACGATCGAAATGGCNTCGCCGATGTGCGGGATGACCCGCGGNGCGCACGTNTCGAGATACTCNGCGGCGATCNCNTCGGGGTCGACCGNCTNCTGNTNGAAGACCTTGGTGAGCACCTGGTTGGTGTANCCGAGGACNACATCNAGCTTGGCCCGGAAGATCTTGGGATCGGTGAGATCCTGGACCCGCAGNCCGACACGCATCGCCTTGTCGGCGTANGCCGGGCCGATGCCCCGCTTGGTCGTNCCNAGCTTGGCGTCGCCGAGGTNGCGTTCGTGNAGGGCNTCGAGCTCTTGGTGGTACGGCATGATCAGATGGGCGTTGCCGGANACCNTGAGNGNCGACGTNTCGACGCCNCGGGACTCGAGCATGTCCATCTCNCTGATCAACACTCGGGGATCGACGACCACNCCATTGCCGATCACCGGCGTGATGTGGTCGTANAGCACTCCNCTCGGGACNANNTGNAGGGCGAAACTCTCNCCNTCGACCACGAGGGTGTGGCCGGCGTTGTGGCCNCCCTGNTAGCGGACGACCAGCTCCATCTCCTTGGCGACGAGGTCGGTGAACTTGCCCTTCCCCTCGTCTCCCCATTGAGTACCGACGACAACGGTCGCGGGCACGGCGCACTCCTCTCGCGGATTTGCGTTACCACGAGAGGCTAACGGAACCGAGNCGNCTTGAGCNGCNCTTTTGTCATCGACGGCGACCCGCCCNGCGNNNNGGTCAGCGCAGAACGAAGGTNNGNNNTGC
>PABW01000085.1:0-4510 GCA_002699625.1 Acidimicrobiaceae bacterium | reverse complement strand
CTGGNATCTNCTCNGCCGNTTCACCCGANCCCTCCGAGTTGTCCACAGNCNTNTCCNCANCGGTTTCCCCAGGTNGGGACNGCGNCAGATCGGATTCGNTATCGACGGTGACCGTGTCGCCTTCGANATAGCGACCTTCCAACACGGCGAGCGCCAGACGGTCNCCGATCTCACGTTGGATCAACCGCTTCAGNGGGCGGGCNCCGAACGCCGGATCNAAGCCCNTGGCCGCCAGNGCNTCCTTCGCNTCGTCGGTCACCACNAGCGAGAGACGCCGCTCGGCCAGGCGCGTGCCGAGGCCGGCGAGTTGGATGTCGACGATCGACACCAGATCGGCTTCGGTGAGTGGNCGGAACCGCACGATGTCGTCGATGCGGTTCACGAACTCNGGTCGGAANAANTCNCCGGGCTCNCCGGGGAGGTTCGACGTCATGATCAANACGACATTGCTGAAGTCGACCGTGCGACCCTGGCCATCGGTGAGGCGNCCNTCGTCGAGCAGTTGCAGCAGGGTGTTGAACACNTCGGGATGGGCCTTCTCNACCTCGTCNAGCAGCACGACGCTGTACGGACGCCGCCGGANGGTCTCGGTGAGCTGNCCGCCCTCGTCGTAGCCGACNTAGCCGGGAGGNGCGCCGATCAGTCGGCTGACACTGATCTTCTCCTGGTACTCCGACATGTCGATGCGGACCATCGAGCGTTCGTCATCGAACANGAACGCCGCCAGCGACCGCGCCAGNTCGGTCTTGCCGACACCNGTCGGGCCGAGNAANAGGAAGCTGCCGATCGGTCGGTTGGGATCGGCGAGGCCGGCCCGNCTGCGCCGGATCGCGTTGGCNACGACCGACACGGCATCGTCCTGNCCGATCACCCGCTCGTGGAGGTGNTCNTCGAGNNGGACGAGCTTCTGCACCTCGCCTTCCATCAGNCGGCTGACNGGCACGCCNGTCCAGCGCGACACCACCTCGGCGATGTCCTCCTCGGTGACCTCNTCCTTCAGCATCGAGTCCNGNGCCTGGATCGTGTCGAGCTTCTCGCGGGCCTCCTCGAANGCNCGTTCGAGATCGGGGATGCGGCCGTAGCGGAGCTGNGCGGCCTTCTCGAGATCGGTNTCGCGATCGACCTCGCCCCGGAGNTGNTCGAGCTCTTCGTTGATGGNCTGCANCGACTCNATGGCGTCCTTCTCCGACTGCCACCGAACGGTGAGNCCGGCGAGTTCCTCCTGGAGGTCGGCGATCTCGCGNTCGAGATCCTNGAGCCGNTCTGCGGANACTGCGTCGGTCTCCTTGGCGAGGGCGAGNCGCTCGATCTCGATCTGGCGGATGCGNCGCTCCACGACGTCGATCTCGGTCGGCACCGAGTCGATCTCGATCCGAAGCGACGAGCCCGCCTCGTCGANNAGGTCGATCGCCTTGTCNGGAAGGTGNCGTCCGGTGAGATAGCGATCGCTGAGNACCGCCGCNGCGACNAGCGCCGCGTCTTGNATGCGGACNCCGTGATGAATCTCGTAGCGCTCTTTGAGGCCGCGCAGGATCGCCACCGCNGCCTCGACCGACGGTGGTTCGACCAGCACCTGCTGAAAGCGNCGCTCGAGAGCCGGGTCCTTCTCGATGTACTTNCGGTACTCGTCGAGCGTGGTGGCGCCCACCATTCGCAGACGGCCCCGGGCGAGCATCGGCTTCANCATGTTGCCGGCGTCCATNGCGCCGTCGGCNCCGCCGCCTGCACCCACGACCGTGTGCATCTCGTCNATGAANGTGACGATCTCNCCGTCGGCGTCCTCGATCTCCTTGAGNACCGCTTGCAGTCGCTCCTCGAACTCNCCGCGGTACTTNGCGCCGGCGACCATNGAGGTGAGATCGAGNCTGATGAGNCGCTTGTTCTGGAGGCTCGTGGGNACGTCNCCTTCGACGATGCGCTGGGCAAGCCCCTCGACGATGGCGGTCTTGCCNACNCCCGGNTCGCCGATCAACACCGGGTTGTTCTTCGTGCGACGNCTCAGCACNCGNATCACCCGGCGGATCTCCTCATCGCGNCCGATCACCGGATCGAGTTCGCCCTTGCGGGCCCGCTCGGTGAGGTCGAGNCCGAACCGCTCGAGCGCCTGGTACTGATTCTCNGGGTTNTGGCTGGTGACGCGATGNCTTCCCCGCACCTCGCGAAGCGCGGTGAGCAAGGTCTCGTGGTCGACCCCGCCNAGNCCCTTGCACTGGCCGTGCANNGCNAGCAGGAGATGCTCGGTNGAGAGGTACTCGTCNGTGAGGTCCTCGCGAACCTGGTCGGCNTTGTCGAAGACGTTGCGAAGGGCCCGGCTGAGNTGGGGCTCGGAGCCATAGGCNTTGGGCAGCTTGTCGAGGACGAGTTCGGCNTCGTTGCGCGCNGCGACGATGTCGACCTCGACCCGGTGCAGGAGCGGGAGGACAATGCCCTCCTCTTGGCCGAGCAGGGCGAGCAACAGGTGTTCCGGAACGATCTCCGGGTGCGAGGCGGACCGACCGAGTTCGGTGGCCGCCGAGAAGGCTTCGGTTGCTTTGAGCGTCCAGCGATTGGGATCGAGCGTCATGGGGAAACCTCCGGGTGCCGGGTCGGCGAGGGACGCAAAGTTGAGTGTATGTGACTCAACTTTACCGGGGCTGATCTATTCCAGATCCGGAGGAGATTGTTCGTCGGGGTGAGCAGCGCCGTGCCGCTGGCGACCGATCACGGGTGATGTCAGGCGCGGACGGCAAGCAGAGCCGATGCGACGTCCTCCCAGCGACTCGACGAGGCTGCAGCCCCCGCAGCGAGTTCATCGAGCTGTTCTGCTGCGGCGAGCACTGCGTCGGCAACAGAAACCCCATCGACCGCATCGGCGACCACACCGTTGACGCCATGCTCAACAGCCTCCGGGAGTCCGCCGACCGGAGTCACGACCATCGGTCGGCCGGTGGCGAACGCCAACGGGGCGATACCCGACACCGTCGCACTCCGATACGGGGCGACCACGAGGTGGTGCTCGGCGAGGATGGGACCGATCTCCTCATCAGGCACATAACCGACCCGCAACTCAACCACGTCGGCGAGCATCCGCGTCGCAAGATCCTCATGCATCGGTGCAGGATCCTCCCAGAAGTCACCTGCGATCGTGAGGCGGAGATCAACGCCGCGGCGCCGCAATTCCGCGACCGCATCGATCGCCAGATCGGCTCCCTTGTAGGCGCGAACGAAGCCGAGGAAGAGCAGACGCAACGGCGGACGCTCCGGCATCGGCTCGGTGCCGAGCGCCAGGTTCGGCGGATGGGGTGTCACCGCAATGCGTTCAAGTCTGGTGCGCGCACGCATCACGGCGGCAGCCGCCTCGGCGTGGACGACCGATCCCTCACAGCGATGCATCACCATTCGCAGCAACGGCCGAGCGAGGGGCATGCGTTCGTGTGGATCGGGGTTGTGCACGATGGCGACGGCCGAACGGCCGGCGACCCGCAGCAGCACCCACATCGCAACCGCATGGAACGGCGTGACCCATGGGAACACGATCAGGTCAGCAGACCGACACCGGCGCCCTGCGAGGACCCAGCCGAGCGGGTTCCACCACCGCAACCGAAACCGCACCTGCCCACCACGCCGCGGCACGGATGGCCGTTCGCCCTTGAACAGCGCCGCCGGGTACAGCGACTTCCACGACTCGATCACCACCTCATGCCCGAGACGCTCGAACGCCTCGACCGTGCGCAACCCATGCTGTGCGATACCGCCGCGATGAGGCGGTACGGGGCCGACGTAGGCAATGTGCACGTCGGCGAGGCTAGTAGCGGTCAGCCACCACGCTTGTAGATGGTGATGCTCTGCGCTTGATGCAGCGGCACGAGATCACGCCGATGCTCGCGATGCGCTTCGGCAACGGCGTCGGCGGTCTGCTGGCGTGCGGCGCCGAGTTTCGCTTCGAGTTCGGCGACCCGGGCCTCGAGCTCCAGCACTCGCTTTGCGCCGGCGAGGTTCATGCCCTCGTTGGTGAGATTCTGGATGCGGCTGAGCAGGGCGATGTCGGCGTCGCTGTACCGACGGCTTCCGCCACCGGTGCGCGACGGTTCGACGAGCCCCTTGCGCTCATAGATCCGCAAGGTCTGAGGATGCATCCCCGCAATCTCGGCGGCAACCGAGATGACGTAGACCGCCCGATTGAAACGTTCGTTGTCCATCAATTCCTCTCCCCATTCGATGTTCCCACGCCCAGGTGGGTGCGGGGTGAATCTTCACTTGCGGCGGCGAACGCCTCGACCGCCGCCTTCTGTTCGTCCGAGAGCTCCTCGGGCACGGCGACGACGGCAGTGACCAACAGATCGCCCAACCCTCCCTTGCCACGCAGGCGGAAGGTCTTGCCCGAGGAGGTGCCCGGCGGAATGCGTATCTTCACGGGACCTGCATCGAGGGTCGGCACCGAGATGTCGGCGCCGAGGGTGGCCTCGGCGAAGGTGATCGGCACCTCGAGCGTGAGGTCGTTGCCGGCTCGACCGAAGAGGTGGTGATCGCG
>PABW01000117.1 GCA_002699625.1 Acidimicrobiaceae bacterium | reverse complement strand
TCGCCGGTCCGGCGTTCACCGACAGCGATGACGCCGAGATCACCAAGGGTGGTACCGGCTTCGGCGTGCGGTTGCTTGCCGAACTGGCCGCCAACTTCACCGCCCCGTAGCGGAGTAGGACGGCCCCGAAGGGCCGCCCGTGAGATCACATGTGAGTGGCCGTGGATGACCGCTGCGCTGGTGGTGCCTTAGGCCGCTTCGGGCCCGTGTTCGGCCGCGATTTGATGGCGCTCCCAGGCCCAGTTGACCGCCTCGGCCGCGATCGGCACAGGGACCCGCCATTGATCCAGTTGACGTTCGGTCTCGGCAAAGCCGTCGCCGCTCTTGATCAGACTCAACGCCAGGCGGCGTGCCTGCGAACGAGCCGGACCGGCAGTGACGGGCTGCTCATGGAGGTGCTGGTGCTCAGCCTGGAGGGCGGGAGGCAGGCGCTCGATCTGGCTTCGGTTGAGGGGAGCGAGACGATGGCGTACCTCGATCGAGTCGGCACCGGCTGATCGGGCTGCCCCGAACCGGATCGCCCGCTGAATCGACCGGGAGAGCGGGCTGTTGCGCCCGCCTCGGTGACCGACACCGATCTGGGCGGCAACGTCTCCGAGATCGAGATGGGCGACACCGCCGTGTTCGTCGAGCGCATCGGCGAACACCCGCAGCACGAGGGTGGTCGACGGGCCGAGAATCCCGAGCCAGAACCGCTCGACGTAGCGAGAGCGGGGATCGTGGCCGAGCCGATCGATCAGCGGATCGTGCCAGCGCAGCACGTGGAGCGGTTGCTGTTGGATGGTCGAGCCAGACGGCGACTCGGCGAGAGGGCTGGACATGATGCTTCCTGTCAGTGCGGTGATGGCCGGGGAAGCTGGATATATTTCATAGCATTCCACACATCCTGTCAAGGGGTAGTTGTCGTCGAATCCGGATCGGCCAGCCCGAGATTGCAACCGCCGATCTACGATGCCGCCATGGACACCCTCGACGAGTCGATCGATGCCGCTCGGAGCCTGATCGACGAGGCTCAGGCGATCACCGTGTTGACCGGAGCCGGTATCTCCACCGACTCCGGCATCCCCGATTTTCGCGGGCCGAACGGACTTTGGACCAATGACCCTGCTGCCGAGCGAGCCTCGAATATCAACTTCTACGTCGGCGACCCGGCGGTGCGGCGCGCGAACTGGGCCCAACGAGCCGAGGGATCGTTGTGGGCGGATGTCGATCCCAACGCCGGTCATCAGGCGCTCGTCGAGCTCGAGCGGCGACAGAAACTCCACACTCTCATCACCCAAAATGTCGACGAACTGCACCAGCGGGCGGGTTCCTCTCCCGATCGGGTCATCGAGATCCACGGCACCACCCGCAAGGTTGCCTGTCTCGAATGTGACTATCGCGACGACATGGAGACCGTGCTCGACCGGGTCCGGGCCGGTGAGGCCGACCCGCCNTGCCCGANCTGNGGNGGGATTCTCAAATCCGCCACGATCAGNTTCGGCCAGAGCCTGATTGCCGAGGATCTTCAGCGGGCCGAACGNGCNGCNGTGGAGTGCGATCTCTTCCTNGCNGTCGGNACCTCGCTNGCNGTGTTCCCGATCAACGAGACGATCAAGGTTGCGCACCAGACCGGCTCCAAGGTGATCATCCTCAACGGTGAAGCGACGGTGTTCGANCCGATCGCCGATGTCGTGCTCCACGCCGGGATCTCCGAGNCGCTGCCCCGGATCGTTCGCGCCGTAGCCTGAGGTATGGCCAGCTTCCGGGAGCTCCTNCGGGCCGCCAAGGCCGAGATCGACGAGGTCGANATCGTCGGNGGCGCGCAGTTGCTCGACGGNGGTCACCTCCTGCTCGANGTTCGNGAGCCTGATGAGTACGACCAGGGTGCGATCCCCGGATCGCTCCACATCCCCCGCGGCACGCTCGAGACCGTGATCGAACAGCGGGTGCCCGATCGCGACCAGCCGATGGTCGTGATGTGCGCNGGTGGCGCCCGGTCGGCCTTTGCCGTTCAGACNCTGAAGCAGCTCGGCTACANCNACATCGTGTCGATGGANGGNGGCTTCAACGGNTGGAANGACGCCGGNAAGCCCTGGACTCGNCCGCGCTCGCTCGGNCCNGCGGAACGCAACCGCTANCAGCGTCACCTNCTCTTGCCCGAGGTGGGGGAGGAGGGGCAACTCGCCCTNCTCGACGCCAAGGTGCTCCTGCTTGGNGCNGGNGGCCTGGGCTCNCCCGCTGCGCTGTACCTCGCCGCCGCCGGGGTCGGCACGCTNGGCATCATCGACATGGACGANGTCGACGAATCGAACCTGCAGCGTCAGNTCATCCACCGTCTCGACCAGGTCGGNGAGCGCAAGGTCGAATCAGCCCGGGCATCGATTGCGGCGCTGAACCCCTACNTCACCGTCAACACCTACGACATGCGCCTGAGNGCCGACAATGTGCTCGACGTNATCGACGGCTACGACGTCATCATCGACGGCGCCGACAACTTCCCGTCGCGCTACCTCCTCAACGACGCCTCGGTGAAACTCGGCATTCCGGTGGTGCACGGATCGATCTTCCGTTTCGAGGGACAGGTCACCGTCTTCGATCCCCGGCAGGGCCCGACCTATCGCGACATGCTGCCCGAACCGCCGCCGCCGGAGTTCGCTCCGTCATGNGCNGAGGCNGGCGTGATCGGGGTGCTCCCCGGCATNATCGGCAGCCTTCAGGCGCTCGAGGCGCTCAAACTGGTGCTCGGCATCGGTGAGCCACTCCGGGGCCGNCTCCTCGTGTTCGACGCGCTCGANCTGTCGTTNCGAGAGTTCACCCTCAAGGCGAACCCCGACAACCAGGTCACCTGGGAGAACCGCGACCGNATCGANGTGGTCGATNTGGAGGGNCTGTGNATNCCNGCCCTCCGCGGCGCNTGACNACGAGAACCGCCACCGNGNNGNCCTCGGCCGATACGCTCTGGCGGCCCTGATTTCGGGCCGTCCGTCGACCTGGAGCCCNGCCATCAGCCCNTTCCTTGAGCGCATGCGTNAACGCAGCCCNTTGCCCGATGGCACNCCCGCCATCGCGCTCGGNCTCGCGATCAACGGCATCAGCACGTACGGGTTCCTGGTTCTCGCCCGGCGTGCNGTGGGCGATGAGGCCTACGGCGGCCTCGCCNTCGTCTGGTCGCTCGTCTACATCCTCGGGCCTGGNCTCTTCCAGCCGCTCGAGCAGGAGGTNGCNCGNGCGACCGCCGCTCGCGGCTCGCTGGGGCAGGGCAGTGCCCCGGTGCTGCGTCAAGCCGCCAACATCGGGGCGGTCTTCCTCGCCCTCGTCTTCACCGGTGTGCTCGTCGCATGGCCCTTGGGGCTGTCGGGCATGCTCGACGACCGCCCCGATCTGCTCGCCGCCCTGCTGCTCGGTCTCGCCGCGTTCGCGTTCGCCGAGCTCGGCCGCGGCATCTTGTCGGGTCGCCACCTCTTCACCGAGTACGGCCGATACTTCGCGGCCGAGGGCATCAGCCGCATGCTCATCGCCGGCGCGCTCGTGATCGTCGGCATTGAGATGGTCGGCGCCTATGCCATCACCTTGGCTGCGGCGTTCCTTCTCGGCACGCTCGCGGCGGGCTTCACGGTTCGACCGTTCGTCAACCCGGGACCCCCGTCACATCTCAACGAACTCTCCCCGGCACTCGGCCTGCTGCTCGCCACGTCGATCTCGGAGGCGTTCCTTCTCAACGTCGGGCCTGTTGCGCTCGCGATCATCGGGGACGAACTCGGCGAGGAAGCGCCAGGGGTTTTCCTCAACGGCTTGATCATCTCTCGCATCCCACTGTTCTTCTTCCAAGCGGTGAAGGCGTCGCTCCTCCCGGCACTCGCTGCCCGTGCCGCCGACGACGACCTCGACGGGTTCCGCGAGGTCCAACTCCGCTTGGTGGGCGCAGTCGCCGTCGTCGCTGCGGGGTCCACGGCGTCGATCGCCCTCGTCGGGCCGTGGGTGGTCGAGACAGCGTTCTCTGACTCGCTCGGCAGCCGCGACATGGGCTTGTTGGCGGCATCGGGCGGGGGCCTCATGTTGATGCTGTCGCTCTCGCTCGGTTTGGTCGCCCTCAACCACACCCGGCTGGCCATCGTCGGCTTCCTCGTCGCCGTTGCGGTCTTTCCCATCGCGTTGCAGTTCCCGAACGAGCCGTTCCTGCAAGTCGAGGTCGGTCTGCTCGCCGCCACGTCGGCTGGTGCCATTGCGCAGGGTGTCCTGCTGCGCATCGAGTTCGCCCGTCACCGGGCCACAGGTCGAATGTCGTCTCTGGCCTAAGCCGCCGAGACGGTGTTCGCGCGCTGCCGGCTCAGGGCCAGCCCGGCCCCAGCGAGCGCAAGAAAGCCGAGCCACACCACCCGGTCGACGGCTCCCAAGAGCACGCCGGTTTCGAGATCCAGGCCGATCAGCGGGCTGAGCGCAGCGATCAGAGCCTCACGGACACCGAGGCCGCTGGGGAAGAACCCGATGGCCACCGTGATCGCGCCGGCGACCGACAGCGCCAGTGCCTGGGGGAGCGTCAGATCGACGCCGATCACCGCCGCAGCGAGTGTGAATCGGAGCCCGCTCACCGCAAGCCAGCCCGTCTCGACGAGGAGGATGGCGAGCACGAGGGCCGGCCGTCCGTTGCTGGGGCCGGTCGAGTGAAAGACGGCACCGGCCCCGACGAACGCAACCAGTCCGCCGATGAGCATGATCAGACCGACTGCGGCCGCGCCTTCGATGACGAGCGCCGAGCCTCCGACCACCCCGGTGATGCCGAGCCAGGCGATGCCGGGTACGGCACTCGCTGCGACCGCACCGCCATAGCCGGCACCGCCGTCGGCGAGAGCCTTCACCGTTACGAGGAGAGAGCCCGGGAGCGGCAACAGGTTGGCGGCGGAGGACACCACCGCGGTCTCCATGGCAAGGCGCGGGCCGGGCCGCTGACCCGCGATCCGTGCCGCGACGATGAACTCGGCAGCCTTCAGCAGCAGGCTTGCCGGCGCAGCGATCAGGGCGAGGGCTACGAGCGACTTCCACGAGAGGTCGTCGACGGCGAGTCCGGCGCGGTTCCATGCCCAGGCCATCGCAACGATGAGGGCGACCGTGGCGATGGCGAGAAGCGGGCGCCGGTAGCGGTCCGGCAGGGGCTGAGTCCGACGTTCGAGCAGCGCTCGCATCCTCTGGAGCATCGTGACGACGGTAGCGGGGTAGGAGCCCAGCGAAGCTGACCCCGCCGGGGATCAGCCGACCCGCATCTTCGCCGGCAGCTCGGTGCCCTCGGCAAACGCCTCCGGGAGGCCGGCGAGCCGGTAGAGGAAGGCGGCGATCTGGCCTCGTGTCACCACGTCGACGGGGGAGAAGGTCGTGGGGCTCGTGCCGTTGGTGATGCCGAACTCGACCATCCAGGCAACGGCGTCGGTGTAGTACTGGCCGGGTGGGACATCATCGAACTGCTCAGACGGTTCGACCGCCGGTTCGCCGGCGAGGCGGTAGAGGAAGGTCGCTAGCTGGCCACGGGTGACCGGCATGCCGGGGGAGTAGGTGGTCGGGGTGGTGCCGGTGGTGATGCCGTTCTCCTTCATCCAGGAGACGGGAGCATCGAACCATGCATCCTCGGGTACGTCGTCGAAGCCGTTGGGTTCGATCGGCTCGGGTTCGCCCGCGAAGCGGTGGACGAAGGCGGCGAACTGAGCTCGGGTGACCTCGAGATTCGGTCCGAACTCGCTCTCTCCTACACCCTCGGTGATGTCCTCGTCGGCCATCCAGAGCACCGGCTCGTAGAAGTAGTCGGTGGTGGAGATGTCGATGAAACCGACGGTGCTGAAGTTGCTGGAGCTCGGGCATAGCGAGGTGAGGCCGCCCCCGCCGTAGTCGTCCTGGCAGCCGCGCTGGATCGCCGCTTGGAAGCGCAGCCCGAACGGTGGGCCGTCCGGGTTATTGCCGCCGTCGCCGTTGACGCCTCGGACCTCGAGGGTCCGGTCGGTGCCGTAGATGGTGACCAGTGCGTTGGTGATGCGACCCGACGGCGGGAGATCATCGACCGTGATCTTCTCGACGGTGCCGACGTCGAGGTCGGCCGAGCTGTACTCGGCAAGCCAGCGCGACACCTCTTCGACGGTGAACTCGAACCGTTTGAAGGCGAACGGGTTCTGGGGATCGCCGTCTTCGTCCGGGGCGGCGTCGAAGGGATCGGGCTTGGAGATGTGCCACGGCTGGGCCGTGCCGAACGACAAAGAGTTCTCCGTCGATTCGGTGTAGCCGCCGTTGCTCGACGAGTAGAAGGTCTGGACGATCTGATCGTCGACGGTGACGACGAGATTCGACGAGCTATCGGCGGCGGTGACTCGGCCGTCGGATTTGGCGTCGAAGCCGGCGTAGACCTGGTCCTGCACACTGTCGAAGACGTCGAAGTCGGCGTTCTCGCGATCGATCGCCCGGTGCACGGCGTAGCTGCGACCGGCGATCGCTTGGGCACGCAATGCCTCCGGATGCCAACTGGCCGGCATCTCGGCCAGACCGTGGAGGTAGTCGTCGATTGGAAGGGCGAGCACGACGAAGGCGCCGTCGGTATCGCCGACATCGCGACTCACGAAGTGCAGCGCGCCGACGTCGTGGGTGCCGTACTCGAAGACCGGTTTGCCGCCCGAGGATCCGATGACCTCACCGATACCGACGACACTGCCCTCGGACCAGGTGACGACGGGTGTGTCGTCGATGCAGCCGATACAGCTGTCGATGCCGCTGTCGTCGAATTCCTGGACCCACCGCCAGGTGTCGAGGCTGCCATCGACGCTGTCGCCGACCTGTTCACCCTGGCGCAGGTACACCGTGCTCGACCCGGACGTCTCGGTGGCCGGATCCTTCTCGTCGATGTCGACGGTGAGGGTGCCCGGTTCACCGCGGGTCGTGTCGATGGTGACGCGAATCTCCTTCGGGCGGCCCTGGCCGAGGTTGACTCGGATTCCGTCGCCGACGTACTCGGCGATCGTGTCGGTGCGGTCCTCGACCGCGGTTCCGTCGTAGTAGTACTCGAGGATGTCTTCGGCGACGATGCCCGCCTCGGCCCGGCCGAGGGCGCCGTATTGGCTCATGCCGACGCCGTGACCCCAGCCGCCTCCTTCGAACAGGATGGTGGCTTCGCCGTCGTCTTCGGTGGCGTGCGCCGGGGCGCTGACAGCGCCGCCGGCGAGCAGACTGAGGATCAGAAGTCGACTGAGTCGTTTCCGGAACATCCCGGCTTTCCCATCGGCGGACCACGAACAGCGATTTCGTAACCTAGTCGACACATTCAGGGGAGTGGTGGCGGCATGGGACCCGGGCGCCCGCAGGTATCGACGTTCACGGCCTACGGTTCGTTGCCGTCGCCGTCGGTCACCGCCAGGTGGCCGGCACGAGCAGGTCGAGTCGTCAGGACCCCATGCATCTCCGGAACCTTCCATCGGTCATCGTCATGTTCTCCGTGTTCGTCGCTGGAGTCGTCGCCGCTCCGATGGGTGCGGCGATGCCCGACGAGCAAGAAAAAACACCGCTCGTTCGAGCGACGCTCGTACCCCGTGATGCCCGCACCGTCTCGCTTCTCAGTGCGGATGTCGACATCGTCGGTCGACTCGACCACCTCGGCATGACAACGGTCGAGACGAGCCCCGAACGACTCGCCCAACTCGAGGAGAGCGGCATGATCGAGGGGTACTCGATCGCCCGGCCGCTCCACCTCCTGCTCGATGAGTCGACCGTCACGGTGCAAGCCGATGTCGTCAATGCGCAAGGCCGCACCGGTGCTGGTTCGGCTGTTGTCGTGATCGACTCCGGGATCAACCGCGATCACCCGGCGTTCGACGATCGCATCGTCGCCGAAGCGTGCTTTCTCAACGGGATCAACGGAACCTGCCCCTCCAGCGGAGGTGCCCGAATCGCCGTCGGGCCCGGAACCGCCCACCCCTGTGCAGCATCTGGTTGCCGCCACGGCACCCATGTCGCCGGGATCGTCGGGTCATCCGACAACGACCTTCCAGGAGTGGCGCCGGGGGTCGATCTCGTCGCCGTGCGAATCACCGATAACAGCGGCGCCATCGTGTCCTCCGACGTCCTCGACGCGCTCGACTGGGTGCTGTCGATCGTCGAAACCCATGCCGTCGTTGCGGTGAACCTGAGCCTCGGAGCCGACGAGGACCCCGGTGCCTGTCGAGACGTCGCCTGGGAGGCGGCGGTCGCGGCGCTCGCCGATGCAGGCGTCGCCGTTGTCGCAGCAAGCGGCAACTCCGCTGACGACGGCCTCCTTCCGGTCGCGTTCCCTGCCTGCCTTCCCGGCGTGGTCTCCGTCGGGGCAACCGAACGTTCACCGGGTACCGGTCTCGCGGCGGGGGCAGCCCCGGAACTCGCCGACTTCACCCAGTACGACGGTGTCCTCGACCTGGTCGCTCCCGGTGTCGACATCAGGTCCGCAGATACGCCTGGTTCTGGTTTCGTCTCCCTCGACGGCACGTCGATGGCCGCGCCCCACGTCGCCGGCGCGTTCGCCCTGCTCGCAGGTACACAGACGGCGTGGAGCCCAGATCGATTCGCCGAGCTGCTCCGCACCACCGGGGTCATGGTGGAGCGCTTCACGGCGTTGGAGGGCGACCGCCACGAGCGGTATCCCGAAGTACGTCTCGCGTCGGCGATCACCTTTGACCCATTCGACGATGCGCTCGACGGCTATTGGGTCGCGGCAGCCGACTGGGCGAAGCACACCGGCGTGTCCAACGGTGTCGGCGGCGACCTGTTCGGTCCCGGCATCACGCTCAACCGGGCCCAAGCGGTCACCTTCCTGTGGCGCTTGATGGGTTCGCCGGAACCGAGCGAATCGTCGGGATTCGCGGATGTGCCCGACGGGCAGTACTACACCGAGGCGGTTGCGTGGGCGAAAGAGGCCGGTATCACCGTGGGTACGAGTCCGACGACGTTCGGACCCGGTGGTCTCGTGAGCCGAGGCGTCATGGCGACCTTCCTGTGGCGGCTTGCCGGTGAGTCCTCCGGTGCGCTTGGTGTGTTCGCCGACGTGCCCGACAACGCGTTCTTTGCTGATGCGGTCGGCTGGATGGCCGAGAACGAGATCACGACGGGAACGTCGACGACGACCTTCTCCCCGGAGGATCTCGTCAACCGGGCGCAGATGATCACGTTCATCTGGCGGCTGGTGAACACCGCCAGCGCCTGGGACCCGGCGGTGGACGTGCCCGAGACGGCAATGTTCTAGGACATCGAACGCCCGGGATCGGCCCATGCCCGTCCGGTGGGCGGCCGCACCTATGGCCGACGCTGCCCATGGTGACAGCTACCGTTGCGTGGGTGGCGGCCCGTCCCCGTGTTCTGGTGTGCGGCTGGTCTGGAGCTGGCAACATCGGCGATGAACTCCTCACCGGGGTGATCGTCGCCCGGTTGCGCTCAGCCGGTCTCGATCCCGTTGTCCGCTCGGTCTCACCCGATGCGACGGTGGCAGCCCATGGTGAACTCGCCGTCGCAGGGCGAGGGCTTGCGTCGTTGCGGACGGCGCTGGCGGCCGACGCTGTCGTGCTCGGTCCGGGCGGCATCGTCCAGGATCACTCCAGCGTGTGGTCGTTGCCGGCCCACCTTCTCCCGGCGCTGATCGCCCGGCTTCGACGCCGCCCGGTCGCCGGTCTCGGTCTCGGTGCGGATCCACTCCGCCGCCCGCTCTCCAAGCGGTTGTTGCGCATTGCGCTCGCCGGCGCGCCGATCATCGTGCGGGACGAGTTCTCGGCCGCTGCGATTCGTGATGCCGGACTCGAGGCCGAGATCGATCTCGACCTGGCATGGGAGCTCGACCACCCGGAACCGGCAAGAGGCGAGGGTCTCACGGTTGCGCTCGGTCCGGTCGCCGGGTCGGGTACGTGGCGGCCGGGTCGGCGTCGCCTCGTGTTCGAGGACGCGGCGCCGGTGGTCGCGGCGCTCCAGCGGCTCCACGCCGCCGTGGGTGGCCCGATCCGTCTCGTCGCCTTTCGGGGCGAGCGCGACGAGGGCTACGCCCGGCTGATCGCCGCAGCGTTCCCGACTGCCGAGGTCGTCCCTGCCGACGATGCACTTGACGCAGTGCGCGGCGCAGCGGTGGTGGTCGCCTCGCGCTATCACGCCGCGCTCGTCGCCGCTGCGGCCGGGGTGCCGGTGCTCGCCGATATTCGTCAGGCGAAGCTCGCCTCGTTGGCGGCGACCAACGGCCTCGAGGCGCTTGTCATCGGGTTCGAGTCCTGGGATGAGGTTGCTGCCGTGCCATCCGCCCTGCCCGGGGCGGTATCTCAGCCGTCTACCGGAGCCACGGATCGGGCACTTCAGCGTCTCGCCGACGCCTGCCGCTCCGAGGAGGGCTGAGGGGCCGACTATCCTGGAGGTGCCGCGTCGGCAGTGATCATGCGCACCCACCCTGCTCCGCTCCCCGCCACCGAGGAACATGACTCGGGCACTGTGATGCCCCACCTTCGCGCGCTCGGATTTCGATACCTGCACGTGATCGACAGCCTTTCGCTGTTCGCGGTGATGCACCTGATCACGGTGGCGCGCTTCGGCTTCGACTGGCCGACCTACCCGCTGTCGCATTACCTCGTCGGGTTCTCGCTCGCGACCGTGATCCATGTCGTCGTGTACTACTTCGGTGGGATGTACGAGTACGAGCAGCGGCTCGGAAGTCCTCCGTGGTTACCGAAGGCCACCCTCCTCACCGGCATTGCGATCCTCATGAGTGCCGCTCTCGCCCTCGTCACCGGCCGGTACCTCATGCCCCGTGGCAACCTGCTGGTGCTCTTCTTCGTTGGGTCGGCCCTCGTTACCTTCAATCGGTGGTTCGCCCGGCGGATCCGGAGCCGTCGCTTCGGCGCACCGCGAGTGCTTCTCGTGGGGTCACCCGACGACATCGAACTGGCCCGACGTCACCTGGGTGATTCGGGCTCCGACGCCACCGTGGCGGGTGCCACTCCGACGACGAGCGGGCTGCTCGCCGAGGTCGATGCGATCGACGCCACCGACGTGTTGCTGTTGGGCAGTGATCCGCTCGAGGCGATCTACCCGGCACCACTCGACCAGTTCGAACGGCGGCTGATCGGTGTCTACCGCCGAGTGCAACCCGTCGACACGCTGCTCGGTCTCCAGCGCAGCCGCGAGATCGCAGGAATGCCGTTCGTCGCACTTCGAACCCATGCGGTCCCGCTGTATCGACTCCGGCTCAAGCGGTTGCTGGACTTCGTGCTCTTGCTCGTCGCCCTTCCGGTGATCATGGTGGTCGTCGGCCTTGCGGCGCTCTACGTGTTCGTCCGAGCCGGGCGCGGCGTCATCTATCGCCAGGAGCGGGTCGGGCGCCGCGGCGAGATCTTCGAGGTACTCAAGTTCCGCACGATGATCCGCGATGCCGAGGCGGCAACCGGGGCGACGCTTGCGACGAAGAACGACCCGCGGGTGCTCGCCGGCATGCGCTGGTTCCGGGCAGCCCGTCTCGATGAGTTACCGCAGCTGTGGAATGTGGCAAAGGGGGAGATGTCGTTGGTTGGGCCCCGACCCGAACGGGCCGAGTTCGTGGAGCGGTTCGAGGAACTGTTGCCGGGCTACAACCGTCGTCACGACATGCCGCCAGGGATCACCGGCCTCGCCCAGATTCGAGGCCACTACCAGACCGATCCGGGCTACAAGCTCGGCCACGACCTGCAGTACATCGTGAACTGGTCGCCGGTGCTCGACCTCATGATCATGCTCGAGACGATTGTCGTGATGGCTC
>PABW01000084.1 GCA_002699625.1 Acidimicrobiaceae bacterium | reverse complement strand
CGGACCTTGGTCGGATGGTTGATCGTCAGCGCCTGGCTGATCATGCCGCCCATCGACATGCCCACGACGTGCATCGACTCGAAACCGAGGGCGTCCATGAGGCCGGCGCCGTCGTCGGCCATGTCGTCGACCGTGTACTCGACACCCTTGACCGGACGTCGCATCAGCATCGAAATGACTGTCTTGCGAACCGACGGCGGCTCCCAGTCGGTTTTGGTCGACAGGCCGACATCGCGGTTGTCGTAGAGGACGACGTCGAAGCCAGCTTCGACGAGTCGATCGACGAACTCGACCGGCCAGTCGATGAGCTGGCCTCCAAGCCCCATTACCAAGAGGAGCGGCTCGCCCGACCCGCGCCGTTCGTACTCGATCGTGATGCCAGACGGAAGCGTGACCTGTGCCATTGGGCGAGCCTAGGCAGATCAGCCCTCGAGTTCCTCGGCGGCTTGTTCCCACTCGTCCATCAGCGCGACGGCCCTGTCCTTCGCGGCGTCGTGGAGGGTGGCGAGACGGTGAACGTCCTCGGGCCGGTCGTAGATGTCGGGATCGGCGAGCTGCGCCTGGAGTTCGGCAACCTCGGCCTCGGCCTCCTCGAGTGCCCGTTCGAGCTTCTGCACCCGTTTGCGAAGCTCGTTCGTGTTCTGGCGGGCCTTGGCCGACGCTTGGCGTGCGGTCTTTCGACTGCCGCCGGCGTCCGAGTCGGCGGTGCGACGCTCGCCGCCAGCGCCGGCGCGGGATAGGCCGGTGCCGGCCGCCGCCACCTTGGACGGATCAGCTGGCGTGAGGATCTCCTCGGGCACGCCGTCGTACCAGGCCGCACCGCCATCGCGGACGTCGATGATCGCATCGCTGACATTGCGGATGAGATGGCGATCGTGGGTGACGAGGAGGACAGTGCCGGGGTAGGCGGTGAGCGCGTCCTCGAGGACATCGCAGCTCGGCAGGTCGAGATGGTTGGTGGGTTCATCGAGCACGAGCAGGTTGACCGGTTCGATCATGGTGCGGGCGAGTGCGAGGCGGGTGCGTTCGCCCCCGGAGAGATCGCGCACCATGCGGTCGGCGGCGTCACCGGGGAAGCCGAAGCTGCCGAGAACGGTTCGCATGTTGCGCTTGCCGGGATCGATGCCGCCGGAGAACGCTGCGACCACGGTTTTGTCCAAGTCGAGTTCGTCGGCCTGGTGCTGATGAAAGGTGGCGATCTTGACGTTGTTGCCCAGCTCGGCGGTGCCGGCACTGGCCTCGAGTTCCCCGAGGATCAGCTTCAGCAGGGTGGTCTTGCCCGCGCCGTTCGGACCGACGAGGGCGACGACCTGGCCGCGTTCAACCGCGAGTGACACTCCCGACACGACGGGGATGTCGCCGTAGCCGACGGTGGCATCGTTGAATTCGGCGATCACCCGCGACGANCGGGGNGGTTCGGGGAACGCAAACTTGGCGACGAGTTCCTTGCGNTCGGGCACCTTGATCTGCTCGAGCTTCTCGATGGTCTTGATGCGGCTCTGCACCTGACGGGCCTTCGTGGCCTTGTANCGGAAGCGATCGATGAACTGCTCGACCTTGGCGATCTCGCGGGCCTGNCGNGCNGCCGCNGCCTCGATGCGNTGCAGGCGCTCNTCTCGCTGGACGACGAACTCGGCGAANCCGCCGACGTATTCGAGGGCGGTGCCCTCGGCGAGTTCGATNACCCGATCGGCGACCGCATCGATGAAGTCGCGGTCGTGGGAGACGAAGAGAAGGGCACCGGGCCAGGNGGCGAGTTGCTGCTCGAGCCAGGCGACCGAGTCGACNTCGAGNTGGTTNGTCGGCTCGTCNAGGATCAACACGTCGGGTTTCGCGAGGAGCAGGCGGGCCAGCGCCACGCGCATGCGCCAACCNCCNGAGAGCTCNCGGACGGGACGGTCNCCGTCGGTGTCNTTGAATCCGAGACCNGCGAGNACCTTGCGGGCGTCGGCCTCGAGGGCNTAGCCGCCCATCGACTCGTANTGGCTCTGGACCTGGCCGTANTGGGCGAGCAGCGTGTCGTAGGCGTCGGCGTCCGNNGCAGCGTCCGGNTCGGAGATCGCNGCTTCGAGCCGATGGAGTTCCTCGGTCANGTCGGCCATCTCGCCGGCGCCGGCCAACACCTCTTCGAGCACCGAACCNGTGGCGGTNTCGACGAGATCCTGCGGCAGGTAGCCGAGGGTCATGTCCTTGGGTTTGGTGATCGAGCCCCGATCGGGTTCGGCNTCGCCGACGAGGATCTCGATCAGNGACGTCTTGCCCGTGCCGTTGCCGCCGACGAGCGCNATGCGTCGCCCCGCAGACANCTGCAGGGTGACATCGGCGAACAGNTCGCGGGGTCCGTAGGAGCGGGCGAGGCCCGACGCAGTNAGCATGACCGCCTCAGGCTACGAACGCNGATGCCGTCCTCCGCGTCGANNGCCCCGACCGGTCAGCAGTAGAACTCGTCCATCGCCNGCTCGGTNGCGAGCATGGTCGGNTGATGAGGCGTGAGGCCTTCGAGNCGGCCCAACCAGGTGAGCGAGGCGTAGCCGGCCATCACCGCACCGCCATCNTCGGATTCGGGGATCTGGATGGCATCGCCCCACTCCATCTCGACGTGGTACGTGTCGTGNGCGCCGGGCTTCGGNTCGAGTTTCGCCGTGGCCAGACCCCGNGGCGGCGCGTGACCGACATCGGTNCGCTTCCAGCCCGCCATGTCCTCGGCNAGACGGTTGGGCACATTGATGTTGAGCACGANCGGCTCATCGGGCATGTCCTGGATGAGNGCGCCGACGGCGATGGCNGCGACATCGCCNGCCCCTTGCCAGACCTGGCTGCCGAGNGCTTCNTCCCAGCCCTGCCCNTCGACNCCGAANGCATCGACCGACTGTGAGACGGCGACGCCGGAGATCCCGCCGTTGCGAGCGGTGAGACAGGCCCCGACGGTGCCNGAGTGGTAGACGGCGCGGCCGACATTGGCNCCCGGGTTGATGCCGGAGACGACGAGATCGATGTCGCCGAACACGCCGAGGCGCCCNAACATGGCGCACAACGCNGGCGGCGCACTGATCGACCACGCCTCGTCGATTCCCTCGACGTACTCCTTGCGGACATCGGGCTTCATGTTGTGGAGCGTGCCCAGCGCAGCGCCGTAGCCGGAGTACTCGGTGTTGGGGGCGGCGATCACCACCTCACCGAAGGGCNTCATCGCCCGGGCCAGCACATGGAGGCCGATCGAGTCGATNCCGTCGTCGTTGGTCACCAGAATTCGCACCCGAGCGACCCTAGGCGCGAGGGNGNACGAACGAGCACTCGTTCACGGTGTGTTCACCGGACGATGNCCACCCCGACGGANNCGCCCNNCNGGTCCCCATGGCGNCCCATCTCACGGANTTCTCACCNAGTCGTGGAAANGTACNAGNGTGCACCGGNTCCTNATCGCCGAAGACGACCGTCGAGTCCGCTCGTCGCTCGAGCGGGCCCTCACCCTCGANGGCTACGAGGTCGNGACCGCNGGCGACGGGGCNAGCGCGCTCCAACTCCANGCCGANCGCCCCGCCGACNTGCTCNTGCTCGACGTNTCGATGCCGAACGCCGACGGGCTGAGCGTGTGTCGTCGGCTCCGNGCGCAGGGCGACGACACGCCGGTGCTGATGCTGACGGCCCGCCACGAGGTGCACGACCGAGTCGCCGGTCTCGACGCCGGNGCNGANGACTATGTCGTGAAGCCGTTCGCNCTCGACGAACTCCTCGCCCGGCTTCGGGCCCGCCTGCGCAGCNCAGTNACCGACGACGNNGACCTTCTNGTCCTCGACGACCTGCGAATCGACNNGGCNGGCCGGTNGGCGACCCGGNAGGGNCGGGTNCTCGATCTCTCTCGNACCGAGTTCGACCTGCTCGANGTGCTGGTNNGCAACGCCGGTGTCGTCCTNAGCCGCGATCAGCTNTACGNCNNNGTNTGGGACGGNGCNCTCGAGACCGANTCNAAGACCCTCGATGTGTACGTCGGCTACCTCCGNAANAAGCTCGAGGTCGANGGTGCNACNCGNCTGCTNCACACCGTGCGGGGCATGGGGTANGTCGCCCGNGCNGGCGGCGNNTGACCATGAGCCTGCGNCTCCGCATCACGCTNGTGGTGGTNCTCGTCGTCACCGCCGTCGTCGCCGTGGTGGGACAGCGCGTCTACNCAGCGGCCGAACGNGANCTCGTCGAGGAAGTCGACATCGAGTTACNGGGCCGAGCAGCNGGGTTCATGAACGATCGNCNGNGGNCCGCAGTTNCGAGANGCNTTCACTCNGAGNGCGCTGCAGGANCTTGCCGCCGAAGGGTTNGTCGAGCGTCGGGGNCCNCGGTCGTTCCTNGANCAGNCNGCCCGGGANAACNTNTCCCGGGTGGTNGCGCCGAATGGTGAGGTGATCTTCAACGTCGGNACCTCGTTCTCGGTGGATCTCGCACCGNCCGACTACCCCCGGGNCGGNGACGCACCGGTGCTCTCCGATGGATCGGTCGACGGCGGTCGGGCCCGGATCGCCACNATCGCAGCGAACGATGTCTTCGTGCAGCTCGCCCGCCCGCTGGGCGAGATCGATCAGTCGCTCGATGATCTCGCCGATCGCATCGTGTTCATCTCGATCATCGCCATCGTGGTGGCTGCGGCNGCCGGGTGGTTCATCTCGGGCGGCACGGTCGCCCCGATTCGCCGATTGACCGATGCCGCCGAACGTGTCGCCGAGACGGGTGATCTCGAGCAGCCGGTCGACGGCTCCGGTGGCGCAGAGGTCGGCCGTCTCGCCGGGAGNTTCAACTCGATGCTCGAGGCGTTGTCGGCGTCGCGNCGNCAACAACACCGCCTGGTCATGGACGCCAGCCACGAACTCCGNACNCCGTTGGCGAGCCTCCAGACCAANGTCGACGTGTTGCGCTCCNANCGNGANATCCCNGAGGAGACNCGCACGGCNATCNTCGANGACATCCANGCCGANATCGNNGAACTCGGNGATCTNGTCGCCGAGTTGGTCGACCTCGCCACCGACGTGCGCACCGACGAGGACCCNGCGCCGGTCGAACTCGCNGAACTCGCCGCGCCGATCGTCGAACGCCAGGCCCGCCGCACCNNACGCACNATCGAACTCGACGTNCGACGGCGAGCNGTGNTCGAGGCGCGCCCGCAGGCGGTNNCCCGNGCGATCCGCAACCTGGTCGAGAACGCNGCGAAGTTCTCGCCCGNCGAGACATCGATCACGGTGATCGTCGACGGCGGGGCNGTNACCGTNCTCGACGCCGGNCCCGGCATCCCGGAAGCCGACCGATCCAGGGTCTTCGACCGNTTCCATCGAGTCGAGGCAACNCGCACGATGCCGGGNTCCGGCCTCGGCCTGNCGATCGTCANACAGGTCGCCGAAGCCCACGGCGGNTCCGTCTCGGCNACCGAGGCGCCCGGGGGNGGCGCNGCCGTCGGNTTCGTGCTCCCGACCGTCGACGACTGACGGCGCGCTANCGGTCGTTCATGAAGCGGAANGTCGANCGCACNTCGGCGACCTTNGCNGGATCGATGGTGGCCCGCATNGTGTGAACCGAANCGGACGGCGCNTCGGCGANCGGNTCGCCGAGCGGGTCGAAAATCCGCGAATCGCCGGTGTGGGCAAGNCCNTCACCNGCAGTGCCGACNCGGTTGACACCGCACACATAGGCCTGGTTCTCGATCGCNCGGGCCCGCAGAAGGGTCATCCAGTGCTCACGACGCACNCNGGGCCAGTTGGCCGGAACGAGATACAGGTCGGTNTCCGNCGCCGCNTTCCAGAAGAGGTCGGTGAAGCGGAGGTCGTAACAGATGAACGGAGTGATGCGNACNCCGTCGATCACGATCGGTCCGACCGGCGTNCCGCCGTCGTAGTGGTCGNTCTCGCCGGCAAACGAGAACGGNTTGGTCTTGGAATACCGGTGATCTTCGCCGTTCGGCCCGGCGAGCAGGAAGCGGTTGGTCGGTNGATCGTGGCCGGCGGTGTGNTCGGGAAACGAGCCTGCGATCCAACAGCCGGTCTCCTCGGCAAGCTCGTGCATGGTCGTCGCAGTGCGGCCGTCGGGGGGNTCGGCGACGACCTCGGTGTTCATCGAGAACCCGCACGCCCACATCTCGGTGAGCGAGATCAGGGTTGCGCCCTGNTCGGCTGCATNGAGCACNAGNGGCCGGACGGCGGCGATCGTCTCTGNCGNAGACTCCCAGGCGATGTCGTGTTGGATGGCGGCGAGTTNGAGTGTCATGACAGGCCTGCCTTGAGTCGGGCGACGGCCTCGTCGATGACCTCGTCCTNCTTGCAGAACGCGAAGCGGATNATGGACGCGCCCTCGTCNTGNTTGTCGAAGAACACCATCGACGGCACGGCGACGACACCGGCTCGCTCNGGGAGCGCNAGNCAGAAGTCGATGCCGTTGGTCTCGCCGATCGACGTGATGTCGCAACTNGCGAANTAGGTGCCCTGCGTNGGNAAGACGTCAAGGCCGGCGTCGGCGAGNCCGGCNGAGAGNCGATCNCGTTTGGCCTGCATNTCGGCGGTGTAGCCGGCGAAGAAGTCGTCGCCGAGGCGNAGTCCGACGGCGACGGCGTGCTGGAACGGACCNCCNCCCGCAAAGGTCANAAACTGCTTGGCGGTGCGNACCGCCGTGACNAGATCGGCNGGACCNCACGCCCACCCGANCTTCCANCCCGTGAACGAGAAGATCTTCCCNGCCGACGACACGGTGAGCGTGCGCTCGGCCATTCCCGGAAAGGTNGCNAGNGCGTGGTGNTCCCCNTCGAAGACAAGGTGCTCGTAGACCTCGTCGGTGANGGCGACGACGTCGTGCTCGCAACACAACTCGGCGATGAGCGCGAGTTCGTCACGAGTGAACACCTTGCCCGTCGGNTTGTGNGGCGTGTTGAGAAGNAACGCCTTNGTGTTCGTNGTGAACGCNGCCCGCAGCTCGTCGGGGTCGAAGGTCCAGTCGGGAGNGCGNAGGGTGACCACCCGGCGAGTNGCGCCNCTNAGNGCGATACCGGCGGCGTAGGAGTCGTAGTAGGGCTCGAAGGTGACGACCTCGTCGCCCGGCCCGGTGAGGGCGAGCATGGCGGCAGCGAGTGCCTCAGTGGCACCGGCGGTGATCANGATCTCACCGTTCGGGTCGAACTCCTGGCCGCGGAACCGGGCGCGGTGTTCGCTCACCGCNTCACGCAGCGACGGGATGCCCGGNAGCGGGGGGTACTGGTTGTGNCCGTCCCGAATCGCCNNGCGGGCAGCTTCGGCGACCTCCTCGGGNCCGTCGGTATCGGGAAACCCCTGGCCGAGGTTGACCGACTGTGTCTCGACNGCCAGGGCCGACATCTGGGTGAAGATCGTCGTGCCGAAGCCCTGNAGACGTTCGGTGAGGAACGGGTTGGAGGTCACGGNGGGAATCCTACGGCCGGAGCCATCACACAATCCTCACACCTTCCTCATCGCCNGAACCCNGTGGCCTCACGATCGTCTTACNCGGGAGNCCGAGTNTCGGTATCCGAGAGNCACACCCTCTCGCACTCCATCCCCTCCAGGAAGNAGCACCCATCATGACCACCACCCCGATCAAGCGCTCCGTCGCCATCACCGCCATCGCGGCCTCCACGCTCGGCGGTGTCGCCGCCGGCGCNGCCTTNTTCACCCCGGTGATCGCCNGCGCNCAGGACGACGNCGTNGAGGCNGAGCAGGCCNCNCCCGNACGCGGCGANCGAATCAGNGAAGCCCTCCAGGTTCTCGTCGACGACGGAACCCTCACCGAGGNGCAACGCGACGCCGTCGTCGAGACCCTCNAGAACGCNCGCCCCGACCGTGGCGAGTNCCGTGAGCGCNTCGNCCNNCGCGGNCCGCGTGGCGCCGGCGAGATCGCCNAGATCCTCGGNCTCGAGGGCAGCGAGATGCGAGAGGCGCTCCGGAACGGCTCGTCGATCGCCGAACTGGCCGAGGCNCAGGGCATCGACAGCGCCGACNTCGTCGNTGCCATCGTCGCNCGTGCCGNGGANCGNCTCGANNCNGCNGTCGAGAACGGNCGCATCGACGACNCCCAGGCNGCCGAGATGCTCACCCAGGCCGCCGAGCGGGCCGAGGACCTCGTCAACGGCGAGATCGAGTTCGGTGGCCGTCGTGGCCGCCTGAGCTAGCAGCCATCTGTCNTCCGGCGGTGAGNCGACCGCTCACCGCCGGAATTNGGCTCAGCCNGCCGTGAGGNTCTCNCGCAGCTGGCGCTTCAGGAACTTGCCGTTGGCGTTCTGTGGCAGCGGTTCGTCCAGGAACCAGACATGCTCCGGGATCTTGAACTTGGCCAGCAACGGCTCTAGGTGGGCGCTGAGCCCGGCCTGGTCGAGTGTCGACTCGGGAACGAGGTGGATCGCGACACCGACGGCCTCGCCCAACCGCTCGTCCTCGACACCGAACACGGCGGCCTCGGCGATGTCGGGGTGCTCGTAGATGGCGGCCTCGACTTCGGCGCAGTACACGTTCTCGCCACCACGCAGGACCATGTCCTTGGCTCGGTCGACGATGTGNACGAAGCCNTCGTCGTCGACATAGACGATGTCNCCGGTGCTGAAGTAGCCGTCGACGATCGCCTCGGNNGTGGCCTCCGGGCGGTTGAGGTAGCCCTTCACGACNGCCGGGCCCNTCACNCAGAACTCGCCACGCTCACCGTCGGGCACNGGGTTGCCGTNNTCGNCGACCACCTTGTAGTCGAAGGTCGGCATGATGCGGCCGGCCGAGGTCGGCTTGAGGTTGAAGAAGATGTTGCCGACGGCGGTGATGATGCCGTGGGTCTCCGTGAGGCCNTAGCCGGTCGAGGGCTGCACCGCCCCCTTCGCCTTGCTGATCTTCTCGACGAGGTCGGGCTGCAGAGCGGCGCCACCACCACCCATCGAACCGAGCGAACTGGTGTCGCGGGTCTCCCAGTCGGGGTGAAGGAGNAGCTCACGGCTCATNGTGGGCACACCGGTGAAGGTCGCGACCTGCTCGCGCTCGATCANCTCGAGGGCCCGACCCGGATCCCACTTGTGCATCAGCACGAGNTTGGCACCGAGGAATGTGAGCGGATGCAGCACACAGTTGTTGGCGGTGACGTGGAACAGCGGCGTNGGAACCATCGCCGACGGCGGCACCTCCTTCGGNGGTTCGATNTCGACCGCACCGGACTCGGCCACCGCAGCAGCNGCGGCNCNNGCGGCGGCGTTGGCGAACGCCATGTGCATCAGGTTGTGCACCGAACCGCGGTGNGTGAGCTGGGCGCCCTTCGGGAAGCCGGTGGTGCCCGAGGTGTAGAAGATGCACATGTCCTCGTCGGGATCGATCTCGACGGCNGGGAGTTCGGCGGGAGCGTCGTCGGCGTCGACGACATCGGCCCAGCGCACACCACCTGACGGCAGCTCGCCGTCGGTGCGCACGGAGACGACGTGCATGTCGCCACCGTCACGCAGGCCACCGATGACCTCGTTGATTCGCTCGAGTCGCTCGCCGTCACAGATGACGACCTTCGGGCGGGAGTCGCTCAGGCCGTACTCGAGCTCGGTGGGGGTCCACCAGGCGTTGACGCCGACGGCGGCGGCACCGATGCAGATCGTGGCCCAGTAGGACAGGGCCCACTCGGGGTAGTTGCGCATGGCGATCGCCACCCGGTCGCCGGGTTGCACGCCCTGTTCGACGAGGTAGGCGGCGAGCGAACGCACGGTGGCATGCGCCTCGCCGTACGACATNTCCTCGTCCTCGAAGACGAGGTACGGCTTGTCGCCGTGCCCGGCCGACATCTCCCAGATGAAGCGCATGTCGGGCGGTGCGCTGGTGAAGACCCGCATGGGAATCCCGCGGACCTCCGTCTCGGTCATCGCGAAGGGCTGGCCCTCCGCGATCATGGCGTCCCAGGTGGCGTTGAGTGCGTCGATCACGGCGGTATTGATAGCCGAACGGGCGACCGTCGGCCACCCGAGGCTCCTAACCTGAAGCCGATGTTGCAGACGATCTTTCGAGTGGGCGACGAGGTCGCCTCGGCGGTGGCCGACGGTGTGCCCATCGTGGCGATGGAATCCACGATCTACAGCGCCTTCGGCCTTCCCGAACCCGCGAACCTCGAATGTCTGGAGCGCTGCGACGCCGTGATCCGAGCGGCCGGCGCCGTCCCGGCGATGACCGCCGTGCTCGANGGTGTTGCGGTGGTCGGTATCGCCGACGACGAGGTCGAGCGGGTGCTCGGCGGTACCACGAAGATCGCCGCCCGAGATCTCGGTCACGCCCACGCCACCGCGCTCGACGTCGGTGTCACCACCGTGTCGGCGTCGGTGACGCTCGCTGCCCGAGCCGGTGTGGCCGTGTTCGCCACCGGCGGTATCGGTGGTGTTCATCGGGGTGCAGCGGAGACCGGCGACGTGTCCCACGACCTCCTCGCGATCGCCCGTCATCCGGTCGTCACCGTGTCGGCGGGGGCCAAGGCCTTCCTCGACCTGCCGCGCACCCTCGAGGAGTTCGAGACGCTCGGCGTTCCGGTCGTCGGCTGGAACACCGACCGGTTCCCGGCCTTCTACACCCGCGACTCCGGCTCGCCCGTCACGATGACCGTCCGTTCGGGCGACGAGGTCGCTGCGCTGGTGGCCGCCAATGCCGAACTCGGTCATCCCGGGGGCGTGCTGGTGGCCAACCCGATCCCCGAGGCCGACGAACTCGATCCCGATCGCATCAACACGGCNATCGCGGCTGCGCTCGCCGAGGCGGAGGCGACGGGTGTGCAGGGCCCTGGCGTGACTCCGGTCGTGCTTGCGGCGATCGCCGCTGCGACCGACGGCGAGAGTGTCCCGGCGAATCTGGCGCTCGCCGAGAACAACGCTCGTGTCGGCGCCGAGATCGCCGTTGCGATGGCGGCTCGTTCGTGAACGAAGGGCGCGAATGGNTNCGGATGCAGTTCGAGGCNTGCCCGGACTGCGGACTNGACGCCNCGACCAACGCCGACGCCGACCTTCCCCGCGCCCTNACCGATGTCGCCGCNCGATGGGGCGNGACCCTCGCCACCNCCGATGTCGCCGANCTTCGACGTCGGCCTGNNCCCGANGTGTGGAGTCCGCTCGAGTACGCCTGCCANACCCGNGATGTGCTNNCCGTCTTCGAGGAGCGCATCCACCGAACGGCAACGACNCCCGGCCAGCANCTCGGCTGGTGGGATCACGATGCCGCNGTCGTCGACAGCCGGTANAACGAACAGGAACCGGTCCTCGTCGCCGAGGCGATNGCGGCCAACGCNCGNCGGTTCGGTCNGNCANTCNCNGATCTGGCGNCGGNGCAATGGGATGCNGNAGCNGAGCGCCGANCGGGTGAACGNTTCACCATCCGAGGGATGGCGCGTTTCGTNCTGCACGAGATGGTGCATCACCANCGGGATGCCGAGCAGCAACTCGAGGCGACGGCGGTCGAGCGGCCGACGACGTGACGAGCCCCATTTGGTCGCCAAGAGATCGAACCGGCAACCTGACACCGTGACTTTCGATCCCGACGCCACACTGCTCAAGATCTTCACCGANCCCGAGACCATCTCGGACCCGTACCCGCTCTATGCCGAATTGCGGGAGCACGCCCCGATCTTCAAGACCGAACTGGTCGGTCGGTGGGTCNTCACCCGGTTCGACGACGCCCGNGCGCTTCTCCGCGATCCTCGGTGCGGGAGCGGNGCCGGCCTGACGGACGAGCGNGTCTCCCTCGACGGCACNAAGCGCAAGGTCCGCAGCGGCACCCTGTCGATGCTGATGCTCAACCCGCCCGATCACACCCGGGTNCGCGGCCTCGTCGCCCGCTCGTTCACGCCCCGCCGTGTNGAGAAGCTGCGTCCGGAGGTCGAGCAGATGTGCGATGACCTGCTCGACGATCTCGGCGGNGAGGGCGACTTCGTCGGCAGCGTGGCNTTCCCGTTGCCCGCCAACGTGATCAGCGCGCTCGTCGGAGTGCCGGCCGAGGACCGTGAGTACCTCCGCCCGCTCATCTACGANCTCACCGTCGGCATCGAACAGACCGCCAGCCCCGAGGATCTNGCCGCCGCCGAAGTCTCGGGGGCCAAGCTCACCGANTACCTCCAGGACCTCGTCGCTCGTCGACGGGCCGAGCCGCAGGACGATCTCCTCAGCGGNATGATCCAGGCCGCCGACGGGGAGGACAAGCTCACCGAATCCGAGGTGCTCGTCAACACCTCGTTGATCTACGCAGCAGGGTTCGAGACCACCACCCATCTCCTCGGCAACGCNGTGCGNCAGCTCGTCGCNCACCCCNACCAGCTCGANCTGCTTCGCAACGANCGGTCACTGATTCCCCAGGCGATCGAAGAGGTGNTGCGCTNCGACCCGCCCGTCCAGGTCGACGGGCGTNACGTGTTCGAGGACATCGAGATCGNCGGTGTCACCATCCCNGCCGGCTCGTCGACGATGACACTGCTNGGAGCGTGCAACCGNGACCCGNCACTCGTCGAGGATCCCGAGCGGTTCGACGTGACCCGAACCGACACNCAGGTNCTGTCGTTCGGCTCCGGCATCCACTACTGCCTCGGCGCCGCACTCGCCCGACTGGAGGGNGAGGCNCTGCTCGGCAAACTGCTCGACCGATACGAACACTGGGAGATCACCGAAGAGCCNGCCTGGCGCAACCGNATGACGCTGCGCGGGGTCGATGCNCTNCAGGTCCGCTTTCGCTGAGCCGACCGGTCAGTAGCCCTTCCAGACGGGATCGCGCCGCTCGCGGAAGCTGGCGATNCCCTCNTGGCANTCCTCGGAGCTGTTGTTCANCTCCACGGCGACGGCNTCGTTGTGCATCATNGTCTGCCGGTCGACGTCGAGGCTCTGATTCACGAGCCACTTGGTGAGTCCGAACGCGAANGTCGGGCCACCGGCNATCCTGTCGGCCCACTCCGCCGCNGTGGCTTCGAGATCGGCAGCCGGCACGACCGTGTTGACGAGTCCGAGCTCGGCGGCCTCCTCGGCCGGAAGGTCACGAGCGAACAGCATCAGCTCCATNGTCTTNCGGACACCGATGATGCGGGGCAGCAGCCACGGNCCGAGCGCATCGGGCACCAGNCCGCGGCGGGCGAACACCTCGACGAACTTGGCATTGTCGGCAGCGATCACGAGATCGCATGCGAGGGCGAGGTGGGCCCCCATGCCGGCGGCGGTGCCGTTGACGGCGGCGATGATCGGAATATCGGAGTCGAGGATCGCCGGAAAGAGCGTGTACTGCCCGTCGAGCATCATCCGTCGGGGATCGCCGGCGACCTGATCGGGCACCCCNTCGGGCCGGTTCTTCTCATAGACATGGCTGAGGTCGGCACCGGGGCAGAAAAGCTTCTCGCCCGTGGCCGTGATGACGATGCACCGGGCCTGCTTCGAAACGTTGAGATCGTTGATGAGATCNCGGATNCGGTTGCGGCCGGGCGGGTTCAGGGCATTGCCGACNTGGGGTCGGTCGATCGTGATCCATGCCACCGAACCCTTCAGTTCGAAGCGGATCTGGTCCTCGATGGGGCGCTCGTCAGCCATGCCCGGAATGTACTTNCCATGGTGCGTCGCGGCTGCAATCCGACTCGCTACCCTCGCCGCCGTGCCCGTCNTCCGAGGTTGCCNGAACCGGTCGTGAGTCCCGCCGCCCCGCTGCGACGCAGCATCACCCTGCGCCAGTGGCAGCACGAAGCACTCCANGCNTTCCTGCACCACCGTGAGGCAAACTTCCTCGCCGTCGCCTGCCCNGGNGCNGGAAAGACGACGTTCGCGCTCACGGCNGCACGTCACTGGCTGAAGGGCGAGCGTCTGCCGTTGGTTGTCGTCGCGCCGACCCGTCACCTCAAAGCCCAGTGGGCACNGGCCGCCGAACGGTTCGGATTCCACCTCGAACCCGACTGGGACGCGTCGACCGGCGACATCCCGNCNGACATGCACGGCATCGTCGTCACCTACGCCCAGTGCGCNTCGGCGGCTCGCACACTGTTCACGCTGAGTCGAGGCGGCATCGTCATCCTCGACGAAGTCCACCANGCCGGCGGTGACCTCACCTGGGGCGAGGGCGTCGCCGANGCNTTCGCCGAGGCCAACTCGCGGCTCCTGCTGTCNGGCACNCCGTTNCGNTCCGACGACGCNCCNATCCCGTTCGTTCGCTACACACTCGGCGATCACGGCGACGCCGTCAGCGACTACGAGTACGACTACGGCGCCGCACTCGTCGACGGTGGTGTCGTGCGGCCGGTNTTCTTCCCNCGNTTCGATGGCCACATGGAGTGGATCGGCGCCGACGGNTCCANGAANGAAGCCTCGTTCTCCGACGACATCGCCNCCGAGGACCGCGGCGCCCGACTGCGNACCGCCCTCGANGCCGACGGCCAGTGGTTGCCGACCGTGCTCGTGAAGGCCGACGANAAGCTGCGTCAGATCCGNAAACANCAACCCGATGCCGGTGGCCTCGTCATCGCGATCGACCAGGANCACGCNCGGGCCTGTGCNGCGCTGCTCGAACGNTGGACAGGGGAGGCNCCGGCNATCGCGCTNTCCGACGATCCGAAGGCGAGCGATGTCATCGAGGCCTNCGCCCGATCGGATCAGTCCTGGGTCGTGGCNGTGCGCATGATCTCCGAAGGCGTCGACATCCCTCGGCTNCGNGTGGCGGTGCACGCCACGACCACCGTNACATCNCTGTTCTTTCGTCAGGCGGTCGGTCGNATCGCCCGCTGGACCCCNGGCCTGTCCTCGCAAAAGGCCTACTTCTACGTGCCCGANGATCCNCNGCTGCGCCATCACGCCCAGANCATCGCCCTGCAGCGACGACACTCGATNGACGAGCGCATCGNGAANGAAGCTCAGCGAGNGACNGCGCTCGACGATCTCAACCGGGCGGTNCAGATCGAGGAGCAGCCNTCGCTGTTCCAGGCACTGTCGTCGACGGCAATCGACGGCGAGGAGNCCTCACCACCNGCCGATGACGGCATCGACCCGCACGAGGACATCGTCATCGCCGCCGAGGACCTGGCCGGNCTCCCGATCGACCTGCCTCCNCCGCCCAAACTGCCGGGNCGCGATGTCGATGCCAAGGCTGCGTTGGGCGGTCTGCGCACGAAGCACGCCCGCAAGAAGGANCTNCGGAACTGGAACGCCGACCGGGTANTCGAACTCGTGCGCGCAACCGGCATGGAACACCCGATGGTCAACGCCGANCTGAACAAGCGCTCCGGCATCGAGCGGGTGGCCGAGGCCGACGAGACCCAGCTCCGCCGCCGACTGCAAGCCGCCGACGACTGGTTGGAGTCGCTCCGCGGCGTTCGCTGATCACGACCCGGTCGTCGGTCCCTGCTCCATCGGCGCTTCAGTCGAGCAGGTCGCGCTGCTCGATGAGCGACTGCAGCGGACCGAGATCGAACGGATCGCCGGTCATCACGATGATGTGCTCTGCGCCGGCCTCGACATAGCGCTCGATGCCGTCGACATCGTCGCCGGCGATCGCGACCGTGCGCTCGATCTCCCTCGGATCGCGGCCGAGCTTCTCGCACCAGTCGTCGAGAATCTGGTTCTTCTCGGCGAAGTGCTCGGGCGGGCCGAAGGTATTCCACGAGTCGGCGAACTGGGCCGTGAGTTTCAGGGTGACCTTCGGGCCGGAACCGCCGATCATGATCGGCATCGAACCGACCGCCTGCGGATGCAGTTTGTCGAGCCGCGAACGCATGCGGGGCAGGTCGTCGCCGAGCTGGCGGAGACGACTTGGAGCCGTGCCAAACTCGTAGCCGTATTCGACATAGTCGCGTTCGAACCAGCCAGAGCCGACGGCGAGGTACATGCGGCCGTCGGCGACATGGTCGACCGTTCGGGCCATGTCGGCCAACAGTTCGGGGTTGCGGTAGCTGTTGCCGGTGACGAGCGTGCCGAGCTTCGCATTCGTGGTGTCGGCGGCCATCACCGACAGGAGGGTCCAAGCCTCGAAGTGGGTGGCATCGGGGTCGCCGAACAGGGGATAGAAGTGGTCCCAGATCCAGATGGAGTCGGCCCCCATCTCATCGGCCGCCCTCCACGCATCCCGCATTGCCGCGACGGAGGTGCCCTGAGGCTGGATCTGGATGCCGACATGGACGAAGCTGGGGGAGTCGAAACGCGCCATGCCGCGATCCTGACACACGCCTGTCGTGAACGTGACCGATGACCTGCACCCCGATTTTCCGCCGTTCGGCGGCCAACTCGGCGCCAACTGGATACCGGGTCGTCCCCGAGTGACCATTGGTGAGACGTCAGGGGTACGGTGACGGAACGTCAGCGCCGACCCTCGGTCCGCCCCCGTCGGGAACGCCTCCGGGTTGGTGCTGATAACACGGAAAAAGACGGAACATCTTCGTTCGAGGAGGCGTTGCAATGGGTATGAGCGATCTGGAGACCTACATCCAAGCCATGCGCAAGGACGCGACGGGTGATGCGCTGAGCCGCTCCCGCACCATGGATTCGCTGCTCGATCTCCGCCTCGAGGCTGCCGGCCGCGACGACGTGACNNGCCTGGTNGATGCCGCCCTGGCCGACCTTCCGGGCAAGACGATGGTCCCGGGTGACTGGTACCGCGAGCGCCTCGACCTCTTCGANCTCGCCGCCGTCAATCCGGTCGANNCCGTCNGCTGATCTCCGGGGCCGTAGCATCGGCCGACAATGACCGATTTCAACGCGACNCGCTCGCNGTTCGNTCTGNCNGAGGGNCTCNTCTACCTCGANGGGAACTCGCTGGGTCCGGTTCCTCGTGATGCGGCNGCGGCCGTNGCGCGCGTCGTCACCGACGANTGGGGTGAACTCCTCGTTCGCGGNTGGAACGATGCCGATTGGATGGAATCGTCGACTCGGATCGGCGATCGCATCGGGCGTCTGATCGGNGCNCCGGAGGGNACGGTGATNGTCGGCGACACGCTTTCGCTGAAGGTGTACCAGGCGCTNGCCGCCGCGCTNGNGCTNCGNCCCGNGCGAANCGTCGTCGTCTCGGACTCGGGCAACTTCCCGTCCGATCTGTACATGGCCGACGGACTGTTCCGAACCATGGGTGCCTCTCACGAACTCCGGATCGTCGATCCCGATGCCGTGTCCGACGCGATCGACGAGTCGGTNGCCGTCGTCCTGCTCACNGAAGTCGACTACCGAACCGGCCGCCGCCACGACATGGCTGCGCTCACCGCTGCAGCTCACGCGGCCGGTGCGCTCACCGTCTGGGATCTCGCCCACTCCGCCGGCGCGCTCGANGTCGACCTCGCNGGCTGNGATGCCGACTTCGCCGTTGGGTGCACCTACAAGTACCTGAACGGNGGNCCTGGTTCNCCCGGCTTCATCTTCGTGAGCGAANCGTTGATCGAGGAGGTNCGGCCGNCGCTGTCGGGATGGCTNGGCCATGAGGCNCCCTTCGCCTTCGANCTCGACTTCCGTCCNGATCCCGGGATCGGCCGAATGCGANTCGGNACACCGCCCGTCCTNGCCCTTGCTGCCCTCGACGTGGCGCTCGATGCCTGGGAGGGGGTNGANATGGCCGATGTCCGGGCCCGGTCGATCGAACTCTCAGAGCGGTTGATCGCNGGCGTCGAAGCGTCGTGCCCGACGCTGGANCTTGCGTCGCCCCGCAACCCGGACAACCGGGGGAGCCAGGTCGCGTTCCGGNATCCCGAGGGCTATGCGGTCATGCAGGCGTTGATCGCNCGCGGTGTGATCGGCGACTTCCGNGCGCCCGANCTCATNCGGTTCGGCATCACTCCGCTCTACCTCGANGAGGCCGACATCGACCGGGCCGTCGAGATCCTGATCGAGATCATGGCCNCCGATGCGTGGGACACCCCGGAGTACCGCANGCGCANGGCCGTCACCTGACGGCTNCGGNCGAACCCGTCGGCNGACCCNCCTCGATTGGCGCNGNNGCGTCGGGGCGTCCACCATCTCGCCNATGGCCAACACCGACGTCCTGGGTTTCTGGAANATCGCCGAAGCCGATCCCGACCATCTCGCCATCGTNGATCCCGATCANGAGCAGATGACCTTNGGTGAGCTCTACGCGCTCACCAATCAGATCGTGCNCGGCCTGCGGGCGCTCGGGTTGCAGCCGGGNGACCAGGTCACGACGGTGCTGCCCAACAGCTTCGAACAGGTNGCGATCTGTCTCGCNGCGTTCCAGGGCGGGTTCTACGTCACCACCGTGAACTGGCATCTGGTCGGCCCCGAGATCAGCTACATCGTGAANGACTCCGAGACCAAGGCNCTCATCGTCAACGCCCGCTTCGGTGANGAGGCCACCCGGGTNCTCGAGGATTGCGNNACGCCNGAAGCGAACCGCTTCGTGATCGGTGGCGAGGTTGGCGGCTTCCGTTCGTTCGGTGAACTGATCGACGGNCAGCCGANCGAACGGCCCGACGACCTCGGGCNGACCGGATCGTTNATGTTCTACACCTCGGGCACCACCGGTCGNCCGAAGGGNGTNCGCCGCCCGCTGAGCCCGGCACATCCCGACGAATCGGCCTCGGGTGGCCTGCTCTACCTNTTCGGCACCAAGCCCCACGACNACAATGTCCAGATCACGCAGGCGCCGCTCTATCACACGGCCGTGAACAACTGGACCACGATGTCGCTCCACCTCGGCCACTCCGTCGTGTTGATGGACAAGTGGGATGCCGAGGGNGCNCTCGAACGCATCGAGCGNTACAAGGTCACNTCGTCGCACATGGTGCCGACGATGTTCAACCGCATGCTGCAGCTNCCCGACGAGGTGCGAACCAAGTACGACGTGTCNTCGACCCGCTACATGGTCCACGCAGCGGCACCATGCCCGGTCGAGACCAAGAAGAAGATGATCGAATGGTGGGGCGACTCGATCTGGGAGTATTACGCCGCCACCGAAGGCGGCGGCACNTATGTCGGAGCGGCCGAGTGGATGACCAAGCCCGGCACGGTCGGCAAGCCNTGGCCGATCTCGGAGGTGATCGTCGTCGACGAGGANGGCAACCGGTTGCCGCCGTTCGAGTCCGGCACCGTNTANATGAAGATGGGCGGTGGGCAGCAGTTCGAGTACAAGGGCGANGACGAGAAGACCCAGGCCGCNNGGCTCGACGANTTCTTCACCGTNGGCGATGTCGGNTANCTCGACGACGANGGCTTCTTGTTCCTCAACGACCGGGCCAACGACATGATCATCGTGGGTGGCCTCAACATCTACCCGGCCGAGATCGANGGCGCCCTCGTTCAGCACGAGGCNGTCGGNGATGTCGCCGTNTTCGGCATCCCGAACCCCGACGTCGGTGAGGAGATCAAGGCGGTCATCGANCTNCGTGANGGCTGGGAGCCGACCGACGAGACCACCGAGACGATCATGNCGTGGCTGCGNGNACAGATCGCTCGNCAGAAGCTGCCCCGCTCGATCGACTACACNACCGAGATGCCCCGTGACCCCAACGGCAAGCTCTACAAGCGGCGCCTCCGCGATCCGTACTGGGAAGGCCACGACGGGGCGATCTGACNAACGNCGAGNCGCNGGGGNNCGGTGCGCGTTTCNGTTTGCGGTGCTCNNCNTCGTTCGTGAACCGANNNAANTCGGTCCGAGGNAGACGCGATGCAGNGATCGGGGTAGCTTTACAGAATGTCAANGCGAGTGATCGACGCTGCTGAANTCGCACGGGCCCANGAGTCGTTGGGNCTCACCACCGAGGTCGCGGATCAGGGCGTCTACGAACGCACCGTGCAGCGGTTCCAGGAGCGCAACATCGCGCTCCCGACCTTTGCCGAGTTGGCCGACCCCTCGACAATCCCCGTAGCCCGCATCGCCCCGTTGGCCGGCCTCGACCGCAACGAGCCCGACTCCCGCAACCTGTTCCGGGTGCACTGGTTCGGTCGGCTCGATGGCAGCGGTCCCAACGAGGTGCCCGACTACATCGAACTCCCGTCGGAGATGACCGGCGTCGAGGCCCGCATCCTGCTGGCGATCGGCAACCGATTCCCGATGATCCGGGCCCACAAGGTGCTGGCCGCCTACTCGTGTCTCGTTCCGCGGCTCGTCACCGGACGGTTCGACCCGACAGCCCATCGAGCCGTGTGGCCGTCCACGGGCAACTACGCCCGAGGGGGCATCGCCATCTCGCGCATCATGGACTGTCGTGGCGTGGCCGTGCTCCCCGAGGGTATGAGCAAGGCCCGGTTCGACTGGCTCGAACAGTGGACCCTCGACCCGACCAGCGACATCATCCGCACGCCGGGTACCGAGTCGAACGTCAAGGAGATCTACGACGCCTGCAACGAACTGGAGCAGGATCCCGAGATCGAGATCATCAACCAGTTCTCCGAGTTCTCGAACCATCTCGGCCACTACGCCGTCACCGGACCAGCACTCGGACGCGTCTTCGAACATGCCACCGCCGGCCGGTCCGACGCTCGTCTCGTTGCCTTCGTCTCGGCGTCCGGCTCAGCCGGCACGCTCGGCGCCGGCGACTATCTCAAGGACACCTACGGCAGCCGCATCGTGGCGGTCGAGGCGCTCGAGTGTCCGACGATGCTGGAGAACGGCTTCGGCGATCACAACATCCAGGGCATCGGCGACAAGCACGTGCCGCTGATCCACAACGTGATGAACACCGACGACGTCGTCGCCGTCAGCGACCGTTCGACCGACGCGCTTGACGCCGTGTTCAACACCGATGCGGGCAAGGCCCATCTCGTCGATCGGGTCGGGCTCGAACCAGCGCTCGTCGACATGTTGGTGCACATGGGCTACTCGGCGATCGCCAACGCACTCGCTGCCATCACGATCGCCAAGGATCGCGGGCTCGGCCATGACGATGTCATCGTCACCGTTGCGACCGACGGCTCGGAGCTCTACGACAGCGAGCGCGAGGAGTATCTCGCCCACCACCACGCCAATGGCTACGACGCCGTGGCCGCAGCATCGGACTTCGCCCGTGAACTCGAAGCGGGCGACACTGCCCAGCACCTCGAACTCACCGAACAGGAGCGCCGCCGAGTGTTCAACCTCGGCTACTTCACCTGGGTCGAGCAGCAGGGCACGTCCTTTGAGGACTTCACCGCCCGCGGTGAGCAGTCCTTCTGGGACGGCATGCGCCACTTCATCGGTGAATGGGACGAGCAGATCCGCGAGTTCAACGCCCGGACGGGCACCCGCGACGACGACTGACGTGACCTCGACCTTCGCCGTCCACGCCGACCGACTCGACGTCGTCGTCGCCGCCGAGATGGCAGGGCTTGACCGGTCAACGGTGCTCGACACGATCGAGCGACTCGACACCGCAGTGGCGGCGATCGACGGCCACGGCTTCACCCCGACACCGTTCGGACCCCAGTCGGCGCTCGCCGAAGCGATCGGCCTCGACGGGGCCGAGCTGTGGGTGAAGGACGAGACCGGCAACGTGAGCGGCTCCCACAAGGGACGCCACCTCTTCGGTGTCGCCCTCGGCCTTGCGTTGACGGAAACGCANCCCGAACGGCTCGCNATCGCCAGCTGCGGCAACGCCGCCTTNGCNGCCTCGGTCGTNGCNGCTGCNGTCNACCAGCCNCTCGAGGTCTTCGTGCCCGACTGGGCCGACCAGGCNATCACCGACCGCATCGCCGCCCACGGNGCAACGGTNGTGCNGACCGAACGCGATCCGGACCGNCTCGGCGATCCGGCGTATCACGCCATGGTCGACGCCATTGCCGCCGGTGCGACGGCATTCTCATGCCAGGGCACCGACACGCCCGGCACNGTCGACGGCGGCCGAACGATCGCCTACGAGATGCTCGAAACCCTNGGCGACCATCGCCTCGATCGTCTGGTGATCCAAGTCGGNGGNGGCGCACTCGGTTCAGCGGTCGTCAGCGGCCTGCAGCGTGAACTCGGCGACACAGCCATGCCGGTGATCAACGCCGTGCAGCCCGAGGGCAACCATCCACTCGTCGTCGCCTGGAACCGNCTNGCTGCGGAACTCGGCGANNGTGNNCCCACCACCAACGCCGAGCGNGCGNCCGCCGCCNAAGCGCTCGGTCGGGTGCCGGCCGAACCCCGGCGAGCGATGCTCGCNCGGCTNGCCGCCGACCCTGANCGCTATATGGCGCCCTGGCCCACCGANCCGGCGTCGTACGCCACCGGCATTCTCGACGACATCACCTANGACTGGCTGCCGATCGTCGATGGCATGCTCGCCACCGGCGGCTTCCCGCTCGTCGCCNCCGACGACGACTTNCGCGCTGCCCATCGNCTCNGCCANACCCNCACCTCCATCCCGGTGTGCCCGACGGGTGCTGCCGGTCTCGGCGGGCTCCTCGCCCTTCAGCGNGANGTCGCCCCCGANCTCNCCGGCGAACGCNTCGCCCTCGTCTTCAGCGGNCACCAGCGTCCCGGNGATCCGNTTCCGAGCTGAGATTTCGTNGGCGGATTCGACCGAGGGTTAGCGTCGCCGGGTGGCCGCAGCCGAACGTCGCATCCTGACCCTCGCCATCGTGCTCGCCTCGGCGATGGTGGCCCAGGCGTTCGGCCGATTCACGTGGGGGGTGGTACTGCCCGACGCTCGCGACGACCTGCTCGACGGTTCGAACACTGCCGCCGGGTTGTTCGGCTCGCTGAATGTCGGCGCCTACCTCCTAGGCACGATCGTCGTCGCCTGGCTTGCATCACGCTCGTCGCTCGTCGGTCTCGTGAAGGTCGGGCTGGTCCTCTCGACCTCGGGCCTGGCGCTCGCGTCATTCACGACCCGACCTGCTGTGCTCGCCATGGCGCTCGTGATCATGGGGCTCGGTGGCGCGATCATCTGGGTGCCCGTCCCCGGCATCGCCGCCCGGCAGTTCCCACCGGAGCGACGCGGGTTTGCGACCGGTATCGCCGGCGTCGGCATCGGAGTCGGCATCGTCTTCGCCGGTCGCATGGCGGCGTTCCTGCGCGGCGGCGAGCAGGACGTCTGGCAGACGCTCTACCGCATCGAACTCGGCATCGCCCTCATCGTCATCGCCTCGGCCTTCGTCTTCCTGCGGAGCCAAGGGGAACGGCCGTCGGTGGCAGGCGGGTTCGGCGGCTTCGGTGCATTGCGGCAGGTCCAGGGGTGGAAGGCCCTCACCGGTGCGTACTCGGCGTACGGCTTCAGCTACATCCTCGTCATCAGCTTCACCGTCGCCCGACTCGAGGACGACGCCGGGTGGAACTCCGGGCGTGCCGCGCTGGCCTTCACCACGATCGGCTTCGCCGTGATCGCCGGTGGCCTCATCGTCGGCTCGATCTCCGACCGGATCGGGCGCCGCCTCACGATGACGATCGCGTTCGTTTCGTGGGCGGTTGCCTCGGTCGGGATCCTCACCGGTTCGCTCCCGGTGGTGCTGGTCTCGACCGTGCTGGTCGGCATCATGTTCAGCGGCATCCCGGCGACGATCATCGCCCATGTGGTGGCTCACGCCGACGAGCGGTCATTCGGTCCGGTGTTCTCGGCCACCACGCTCGCGTTCGGTATCGCCCAGGCGGTGTCGCCCCAGATCGGCGGCGCGATCGCCGACTGGCGTGGTTCGTTCACGCTCGTCTTCTGGTTGGCAGCCCTGGTGGCGCTGATCGGGGCGATGGCGGCATGGTCGCTGCCCGAGGACGACATCGAAGTCAGGGTCGATGTGCCCACCGATGTCTGAGATCGACCTTCGCTGCGGAAATCACGCCTCGGGGTCGGCCTCGTAGAGCCACGCCGTTCCGGTGGAGCCATCGTCATAGGTGACCTCGACCTCGACCCGGCGATAGCCGGGGCCTTCGAAGTCGTCGATGCGGCGGAGATGCTGCTCGAGTTCGGCGCTCTCCAGCACGTGCACCGGTGTGGCGGGCGCACCGGTGTCGAGAGTCATGCCCGGGTAGCCATCGGCGGGTCCCCAGGTGATGTCGTAGGTCCACCCTCGGACGGTGCCGGTCCGCCACGTGCCCGGGATCGATCGCACCTCGTAGTGGTTGCTCTCCCCGGGGCGGAGGGTGCCGTAGAACGCCATGCGCATCCGGCTTGTCTAGTGGCTGTCGGCGAGAAGTCCCGCAACGGCGACCGGTACGATCCGGCCGTGACCGAACGAGACCAGGATCTGCTCGGTGGACTCGCCCCGTTCGTTGGCGACCAGCACCGCTCGACCATCGGGGTGCTCGTTTCGGTGATGCGGACGGGTCGTCAACTCGAGTCGTGGTTGAGCGCCACCCTCACCGCCGACGGGCTCGACACGTCGGAATTCACCGCCGTGGTCACCTTGCTGGTCGCCGGCGAGCCCTACCGGCGATCGGCTGGTGAGCTGTCGTCGTCGCTGGTGCAGACCACCGGTGGGACGACCAAGACGATCCGCCGATTGGAGGAGCGAGGTCTCGTCGTGCGGGTCGACGACCCCGACGACGGACGTCGAACCCTGATCGAGCTCACCGGCCCCGGCCGTGCCCTCGCCGAGTCGACACTGGAACTGGTCCTGGACGCCTTTGATCTCGATATCGGTGATCTGGGGGAAGCGGCACGCCACGATCTCGGTGCCGGGCTGGTGCGCCTCTCACTCGAACTCGACGACCGCCTCCGAAACCGCTGACGCCTCGGCCAGCTCGGCGGCGCCGGCCCTCACCTCGGCGATGGCCGCCGCCAGATCGGGGAGCTCGACCTCGACGGGACCATCATCGTTGAGGAAGACGAACACCATGCGGTCGACCGCCTCACCAGTAGCGGCTTCGACGGCGGCGGCGTAGGCCGCCCCCTGGAGACGGTAGCGGGCGACCTTCGCCGCAACGGCTGCGTCGTCCTGCACCTGATCGGTCTTCCAGTCGACGACGACGAGACCGCTGGGACTCCGGTACAGCAGATCGACGTAGCCCTCGACGAGGTGATCGCCGATCGGGGCGGCAACCCACAGCTCTCGCCAGAACTCGCCTGCGGTCGCTTCGGCGGCGACCGTCGTCGCAAGTGCGTGCTGGGCGAGGCGTTCGATCACGTCCTGGCGGTTGGCCACCCCCTCGGCTGCGGCTTGGGCGGCCGCAGCTGCCGTCAGGCCGGCACCGTCGGCGAGCCCGATGACCTGGAGCACACCGTGCACCGCCCGCCCGACCGCCGTGCCGTAGCGACCCTTCTGCCACGGCGGCAGATCCAGATCTCGCGGCCGCTTGTCGAGACCGGGATCCGCAGCCTCGGCTGCCTCCCGGGCGAGGGTGGTGGCGGCGACGACCGTCCGTGCGCTCGCCCGCCTGAGCGCGTCGCTGCGTTCGGCCAGCCAGGTGTCTCGATCGGGAATCGCCACCGGTTCGGGCGGGCGGGGTGCCGGGCGTGACGCGATCGTCGGGACGAACGGCGTGGACACTCGACATTCGATGGCGGGTCCGGCCATGACCGACGCTCCGGTGGACGATGTCGACTCGGTGCGATGCAGCGAGACGATCAGGTGATCGCGTGCTCGTGTGGCGGCGACGTAGAGGAGTCGGAGGCGTTCGTGTTCGTCCATCTGTTCGTCGACGGATTTCCAGGTGCTGTAGCCCTCGGAGGTGACGGCCGACGACAAGCGCAACACCGGGTCGCTGTTGGGCGGGAAGGAGATCGACGTACCGCGATCCGACTTCTGGATCTTGGTGGTCATGCCGGCCAGCACGGTGATCGGGAACTCAAGGCCCTTCGAGCCATGGATGGTCATGATCCGCACACTGTCGTCGTCGGTCTCCGGCAACACCGTTTCCGACACCCGGGCATTGTCGGCGCCCTGAAGGCGGGCCCAACGGAGGTAGGCCCGCAGATCGACACCGCCAGCATCGACCCAGGCCCGAGCCTGATCGATCACGAAGCGCAGCCGCCGCCACACATCGCGAGGGTTACCGCCAGCGATCGCGGTCTCAAGCACACCCCGCTCTCGGATGAGTCGATCGAGAAGTTCGGCCGGGGTCGACCAGAGACGAGCCTCGTGAAGCTGCTGGAGATGCTGCAGACCGAGGGCGACCGGATGGGACTCCTGTCCCTCGGGAATCGGTGCTCGAAGCGTGAACCGGCCACGCACGCCGAGGCGCCAGTGGGCGAGGTCATCGTCGCCGCAGCCGTAGACGAACGAGCGGAGCGCGGCGACGGTGGCGAGTTCGTCGGTCGGGTCGGCGACGGCGGCCAAGGCGAGCAGGACCTCGCGGATCTCGCGCGATGCGTAGACGAGCGATGAGGTCTCAGTGCGGTACGGCACGCCCACTGCGGTGAGTGCCGTCTCGAGCGCCGACAAGCTTGTGCGTGTGGGAAGCAGGATGCAGATATCGCTGGCGATGGCGGACCGCCAGCCCCCTTTGCCATCGTCGACGGACCACGGCGAGGGGCCGTGGAGCAGCTCCGATACGGCGGCGGCGATGTCACGACTCTCGACAGTCCGCAATTCGTCAGCGCTGAGCTTCTCGGCGTGGGTGTCGGCGCCGAGCACGGCGACGGCCGGACCGACAGGTGCCGACTCCTGACGATGTGCCGACAGGGCGACATACTCGGCCTGGCTTCCCGGCTCGGCGACGATCAAGGCGCCGAAGATGTCGTTGATCCATTCGATGACCGGTTCGGTGGTGCGGAAGTTGACGGTGAGGGCGGGGCGATCCGAGATGTGTTCTCGAGCGGTGAGGAAGGTGCCGATATCGGCCCGACGGAACCGGTAGATCGACTGCTTCGGATCGCCGACGAGGAAAAGGCTCCCGGGACGGGTCTCGATCTCGTGCCACGCCTTGCCGGTGATGTCGACGGTGGGATCAGCAGCGATCAGGACGGCGAGTTCGATCTGGATCGGGTCGGTGTCCTGGAACTCGTCGAGCAACAGGCGGGGATACCGCATGCCGAGCGAATGCCTGACCGTGGCGCCGTGTGCAGGACTCCGCAGCAGGCGGCGCGCTCGGACCAGGAGATCGTGAAACTCGAGCCGACCGATCTCGCGGCGCTCCTCGGCGGTGTCGAGCACGAACCGACCGAGCCGAGCGGCCATGTGGGCGAGCGCTGCCGTGGTGACTTCGGCGACCGCGTCATCGCAGGCGGCGATCAGATCGACGAACGCTGCCCGCACGTCGGCGACATCGATGGTCCACTTGTGCTTGTTGCCCTTGTTGCCGACCCGTATCGTCCGCGTCGCCTTGTTGGCACTGCCCATGTCGGCGGCGATCGACAGGGCGTCGATGTCGTCGACGGCACCGGCGAGATCGGCGCGGTTGTCGCGCAGATCCGGGAACCGGGCGAGCAGCGAATCGTCATGGGCTGCGTACTGCCCCAGCTCGAGAATGTCGTCGATGCGGGTCAGGAGACCCGAACGATCGAAGGTCGGAGGCGTCG
>PABW01000083.1 GCA_002699625.1 Acidimicrobiaceae bacterium | reverse complement strand
ATCCGAGGACGAGATCATTCTCGAGTTTGGCGATGAAGGTGGTCTCGTCGGCGGTGTTCGTCGCGAGTCCGTCGATCTCGGTGCGAAGGTGACCATGATCGTCGAGGGCAACACCGATGAGCAGGTGCACGTCCATGGATACGACCTCTACATCGAACCCGAGGGTCCTGCCACCCTCGAGTTCGACGCCCTCATCCCCGGGCGTTTCGAGGTCGAACTCGAGCAGTCCGGTCAGCTCCTCATCGAGCTGACGGTCTCATGACCCGCCGCCGTCACCTCGGCATCGCCACCGTCCTCGCAGGCATGGCGATGGTGGGTGCAACGCCGGCCGGTGCCCACGGCATCGGCGGCCGCACCGATCTGCCGTTGCCGGCCTGGCAGTTGGCGTGGGCGGCCGGCTTCGCCGTCGCGAGCTCCTTTGTGGCGCTCGGCGCGTTCTGGGCGCAGCCGCGGCTCGTCGCCGCAGCAGACGGTGGGCGGACCCTCGTCGACACCCGACGCCCGGTGATCCGCGGCCTCGAGTTCCTCACCAAGTCGATCGGTGTGTTCCTCTTCGGCGTGCTCATGTGGGCGGCCTGGAGGGGCAACCCGAACGGGGCAGTCAACATCGCGGGCGATGCGTTGCTGATCTGGTTCTGGGTCGGCTTGCAGCTCGTGTCCTTCCTGTTCGGTGACGTCTGGCGAATGTTCAATCCCTTCGTCACGATCGCCGACTCGGGCGCATGGGTTCGAACCAAGATCCGGGGTGAAAAAGCAGCCCCGATCGAGGAGACGGGTCCGCTCAGCCTCTGGCCGGCTGTTGCGGTGATCTTCGCCTACCTGTGGTTCGAACTCGCCTACCACTCGACTGACAGCCCCCGATCGATCGCCGTGTTTCTCACCGTCTACTCGTTGGCGATGATCGGTGGCGCAGCCGTGGAAGGTCGCGGCTGGGTGCGCCGAGCCGATGGCTTTGCCGTGCTGTTCACGAAGTTGGCCGCCATGTCACCGATCCATCGTGACGACGACGGTCGTCTGCGGCTGCGTTCACCGCTCGCTGGGCTGTCGACCTTGCCTGACATCCTCGGCACGGTGCCGTTCATCCTTGTGGTGCTCGGCTCGACCACGTTCGACGGCTTCACCCGCAGTTCGGTCTGGCTCGACATCGCTGGTGAACAGACCGGCTGGGGTCGCACGGTCAGCAGCACGATCGGCCTGCTCGTCATCACCGGTCTGGTCGCCATGGCGTACTCGGTGGCCATTTCGGCGGTGGCGAACATCACCGGTGAGGAGTCGGCCAAGCTGAGCCGGGTGTTCGGGCCGACGCTCGTCCCGATCGCGGCGGCCTACGCCGTCGCCCACTACTTCAGCTTCCTCGTGCTCACCGGGCAGCGGATGTTCATCCGGATCAGCGATCCAGCCGGTCGCGGTTGGGATCTGTTCGGTACCGCCGATTACGCGATCGACTGGACGATTGTGTCGCCGGCCACGATCGCGTGGGTGCAGACTCTTGCGATTGCGATCGGTCACGTCGCAGGTGTCGCAACGGCTCACGATGTCGCGATCAGTCGTTACGACCACCGACTCGCTGTCAGGTCGCAGTATCCGATGCTGGCGGTGATGATCCTCTACACCGTGCTCGGGCTCTTCCTCCTGCTTGGCGCCTAGGCCGGGGTGAGTCGCTCGGCGAGAAAGTCGAGGGTTCGGGCCAACGCCACCTGGCTCGGGTGATCAGGTTGGTCATCGGGAGCCAGGTGCTCGGTCAACACGCTGTGGTCCTGCTTGCCGGTCTCGGCCCCGGGTGTGTCGCTGGGGCTCGGGATCTCCTCGTGGACGAAGTTGTCGCCGAGTGCGTGTTTCAGGGTGGCGAATCGCTCCCCAGGGACGAGGGCGTCGCCGGTGAAGCGAAGCCCGAGCGCAGGGCAGCCTTTGGCGGCAACGGTTGCGAGTTCGTCGGCGCTGAGCCCGGTCGATGCCTTCCGGGCACCGCCGAGTCCGAACGGCAGGCTCGGCTGGCTCAGTACCGGTGCAACCACCGTGTCGTCGAGCAGCATTGCGAGTCCGAAACCGCCGGTGAAGCACATGCCGACGAACCCGACGCCTGGGCCGCCGTGGTGTCTGTGGAGGTCGCGGGCAAGGGCCCGCAGCCAGGCGGTGGCGGGGGAGGAGTCCCGGGTGGCAAGGACGTGGAACTCTCGGCTCACGCACGCCTTGGCGATCACGCCGAGGGCACGCCGCGTCGATGACGGTCTCCCGGGGGTGCCGAAGAGCGATGCGATCGCAACGGAGAAACCGCGGTCGACCAGTCGGTCGGCGAAGCCGGCGACGTTCGGTGTGATCCCGGGGATCTCGGGCGCGATCAGAACGCAGGGCCCGGTGCCCCGGTGGTATACGTCATGGGTGATCTCATCGGCGCTGAACGGTTCGATTCGGTAGTCGGCGAGCGGCATGGTGCCGATCATCGCATGAAGGGCACCGCCCCACCCGCGTTCAAGAAGTGTTGCATTTACGTTACGATCACGGCTGTGCTCGTTCACCGTCGACTCCGCACTCCTGTCGGAATGCTGCTCCTGGGCCTCGTGCTCGGCGTCATCGTTCCCGGTGCCTTGGCCCAGGACTCCGTCGACGATCTCCGGAGCCAACGAGAGAACGTCCGCCGCGAGGCAGCCGACGCAGCCGCCCAACTCAACGCCTTGTCGGCGGAGGATCTGGAGCTTGTCGAGGCGCTTGAGGCGCTCGATGCCCACATCGCTCTTCAGGAGACCAAGATCGCTGCGTCGGCGCAGTCCATCGAGACGGCGGAGGCCGAGGCCGCCCAGGCGCAGACCGAGGCCGACATCCTCGCCGGAGAGATCGAGGCCATCCGCGATCGTCTGCGCCGGCGAGCGGTCGACGCCTATGTCGCACCTGCCACCGATGCCCTCGATCAACTCAACAGCGACGATCTGATCGGTTCGGCTCTCCGACGCGAGTACCTCGACGACATCGTCGGCGACGAGTACGAGATCGTCGATCAACTCCGAGGGGCCATCGCCGAGCAGGAGGCGGCGAACCGTGCTGCGCAGGCGTTCCTCGCCGAGGCGCAGGCCGAGCGGGCCGAACTCGACCTTCGACGTGCCGAACTCGAGGTCACCCGCACCGAGGCTGAACAGTTGCGAGCCGAGGTGCAGGAGCGGATCGCCGAGTGGCAGACCCGTTCCGACGAGTTCGCCGATGCGGATCGGTTGATCGGTGAAGAGATCCGGCGTCTTGAGGAAGAGGCAAGAATCGCCGCTGAGGCCGGGGCTCAGCGCTTGGCAGAGGAGGAAGCCCGTCGCCTTGCGGAGGAGGAAGCGCAGCGTCTGGCGGAGGAGGAAGCCGCCGACGACCCCGTGGCGTCCCCGCCCTCAGAGGATTTTGTGATCACCCACCGGCCGACGGCCGGCGCCCTGACGAGCTCGTTTGGCCCGCGGGTGCATCCGATCTTCGGGACCACCCGCGCGCACAACGGCATCGATCTCAACGGCGACACGGGCGATCTGATCCTTGCAGCCAACGATGGCGTGGTGCTCTCGGCGGGGTGGCGAACCGGCTACGGAAACGCAATCGTCATCACCCACGGTGGCGGCTACACGACCCTCTACGCACATCTGCAGGACATCGATGTGAGCACCGGGCAACAGGTGTCGGGAGGCGACGCGATCGGCTTGCTCGGCAGCACTGGTTGGTCGACCGGGCCGCACCTGCACTTCGAGGTCCGACTCGACGGCACCGCTCTCGACCCGGTCGGCTTCTACCCGTTCTGACGGTCCCCTCGATGGGGTCGGCACACGCGACCGTTCTAGAGTCCGCCCCATGACACCCGAGCGTCGAGCGTTGATCGTGGCGGCTGCATCGCCGCAGCAACTCGTCGGCATCGCGACGCGTCCGGATGTCGTGATCGCGGCCGACAGCGGGCTGCATGCAGTGTTGGCCGCCGGGTGGATCCCGGATCGTCTGATCGGTGATCTTGACTCCGCCGACCCCGCAGCCGTGGAGATCGCGGCGGAGGGTGGGGCGGTCGTGGACCGCCACCCGGTCGGAAAGGACGAGACCGACCTCGAGCTGGCCCTCGCGGCCGCCGTCGATTCCGGCGCCACCGAGATTCAGGTCGTCGTGCGCGCTGACGGGCGTCTTGATCATCAGCTCGCCAACCTGTTCGCACTCGCCAAGCCCGACTGGAGCGCCGCCGAGGTGCGTGCCGATGTCGGTGATCATGTCGTGTGGGTGGTGCGCGGTGAGCGTCGTCTCGAGGTCGGCATCGGTCAGCATCTTGCGCTCCTGCCGATCGGAGGCCCGGCTCGGGTGACGACTCGCGGGGTTGCGTTTCCGCTCGCCGACGAGGTGTTGTCTCCCTTCGACGGGCGTGGCATCGCCAACGAGGCGACCGAGTCCGTGGTGTCGCTGACGGTGTCGGACGGTGTCGTGCTGGTGGTCAGTTCCCCCGCACAAGCTGACGACCCCGACGAGGCCGGGGCCTGAGGTCGCGTCCGGGGCACAACCGAGGAGTCGCTCAGGCGGCTCCGCCGTGACGGACCCAGGTCTCGAACATCGCGGCGTAGCGTCCGCGCTGGGCGACGAGTTCGTCGTGGCTCCCGAGCTCGACGATGCGCCCATCGTCGACCACGGCGATCCGGTCGGCGCGGCGAGCCGTGGCGAGCCGATGGGCGATGATCACGGCCGTGCGACCTTCGAGCACGACATCGAGCGCGCGCTCGACCTGCGTCTCGGAGTTGAGGTCGAGGTTGCTGGTGGCCTCGTCGAGGATCAGCACACGCGGTCGGGCGACGAACGCTCGTGCGAGGGCGAGAAGCTGACGTTCGCCGGCGGAGAGCGACGCGCCCCGCTCGTGGACGGGAGCGTCGAGCCCGCCTAACCGCTCGACGAGATCGCCGATCCCGACGGCGTCGAGCGCTGCCTGGAGTTCGGCGTCGTCGGCGTCCGGGCGAGCGAAGGCGACGTTGTCGCGCACGACACCCGCGAAGAGGAAGGGCTCTTGGGGCACAACCCCCAGCTGGCTTCGCAGGCTATCGATGGTGATCTCGCGCACGTCGTGTCCGTCGATGCGCACTGTTCCCACGTCGGGGTCGTGAAAGCGGGTGAGGAGACGGGCGATGGTCGACTTGCCGCTGCCGGTCTCGCCGACGAACGCCACGGTCTCGCCCGGGTCGATGCGCAGTGATACCTCGTGGAGCACTGGCCGGTCGCTTTCGTAACCGAACGTGACCCCGTCGAGTTCGATCGTGCCGTCGATGGGAGGAAGGTCGGTGGCGTCGGGCGCCTGCGGGATAGCGGGTTCGGTGCCGAGCAACTCGCGAAGCTTGACGATCGCAGCACCCCCTTGCTGGTAACTGTTGTAGAGCTGGACCAGGGTCTGGATCGGGGCAAAAAACGACGCAAGGAAGAGCAGGAACGCCGCGAGTTCGCCCACGGTGATCCGCCCGCTGGCCGCCATGGCACCGCCGACCGCCAACAGCGCCGCCTGGGTGGCGATGCCGATCATCTCGGTGCCGGGGGCGTACAGCGAGTTGGCGTGGCTCGTGTTGACCTGGGCATCAAGGTGATCGCCGACGACCGCTCGGTGGTCGACAAGGTTGCGGGCCCGGCGGTTGTGGGCGGCGATGACGCGAATGCCGGCGAGCGACTCCTGCAGGTGCGAGAGCAGATCGGCGATTCGGTCGCGCACCCGGAGATAGCCGACCGATGAGACCTTCCGGAACCACAGCGACGCAAAAAGCGTGGGCGGCAGGGTCACCAGGAGCGTGATGATCGCCAGCAGCGGGTCGTAGAAGAAGAGCGCAATGGTGATGACAAGCAGGGTGAAGATCTGCACGAGGAGGTTGACGATTCCCTCCTGGAAGAGCATGGACAGCGCCTCGATATCGGAGGTCATGCGGGTGAGCAGGACGCCCGCCTTCTCTTCGGTGTAGAAGCCGACGCCCTGGCGCTGCATGTGGCTGAACACCCGAATGCGAAGTTGTTCGTTGAGTCGCTCACCGAGACGACCCGTGTAACTCACGCGGGCCCATCCGAGCAGTGCCGCGACGATCACTGCCCCCACGTAGACTACGGCGAGGGTGACGATCACGGCTCGGTCGTTGGCGCGGACGCCGTCGTCGATGGCGATCTGGGTGAGGATCGGACCGAGCTGGAGGGCAACCGTCTCGATCAGGACGAGGGCGATTGCGCCGAGAAGTCGCCAGCGGTGAGGTCGGAGGAAGCGCAGGAGCGAGAACGGTTCGCGGTCCCAGACGTCGAACCGCCAGCCGACGTTCGGGATGACGTGCTCAGGTTCGTTCTCGAGGACCTTCTCGACCTTCGTGCGCAGCTCACCGGGAACATCGGCCGCCGGGAGGCCGGCTGCGGCGTTGGATGCCATCGAGCTCGGTCCGCCGGTGAGGCCGCCGGGTCCACCTCCCATCGAGAACATCAGGCGTCACCTTGTTCGGTGTCGGCGCCGACGGTGTCGGCGAGGATCGCGGCGTAGCGCACGTTCGTGGCCAGCAACTCCTCGTGGGTGCCGGTGGCGGCGACTGCGCCGTTGTCGAGCAGGATCACCCGGTCAGCGAGGGCGATGGTGGAGAGCCGGTGGGCGATCAGGATCGTGGTGCGTCCGGCGCGACGGGCATCGAGTGCGGCGTGGATGCGCTCTTCGACGGCGACGTCGATGGCGCTGGTGGCGTCGTCGAGGATCAGAATCTGTGGGTCGGCGAGCAGGGTGCGGGCGATGGCGAGTCGCTGACGTTGACCGCCGGACAAGGTCAGACCTCGTTCGCCGACCTCGGTGTGGGCCCCATGCGCAAGATCGGCGACGAAGTCGTTGGCGGCAGCGTCCGCAAGGGCCGCCTGGACCTCCCCGTCGGAGGCATCGGGGCGGGCGAAGGCGACATTGTCGTGAACCGAGGCCGCGAACAGGAAGGGGTCGTCGGTAACGGTGGCCGCGGCCCGACGAAGATCGCCGAGTGCGAGCGTGCGGACATCGTGGCCGTCGACACGCACGCTGCCCGAGTCGACGTCGTAGAAGCGGGGGATGAGTCGAGCGATCGTGGACTTGCCGCTTCCGGTGGCGCCGACGATGGCGACGGACTCTCCCGGTTCGATCGTGGCGGTGAACCTGCGGAGCACGGGTTCGCCCTCACCCACGGGGTATCCGAAGTGGACGTCGTCGAACTCGATGCGGCCGACCGGGTCGGGAAGGGCGACGGCGTCGTCGGGCTCGACGATCGACGGGGTCTCGTCGAGGATCTCGAACACCCGGATCGCTGCGGCGCCGGCGCGCTGCCACTGGATGAGGATAAAGCCCAACAGTCGGAATGGCGTGGCGAGCAAGACGACATAGGTGGAGAAGGCGACGAGGTCGCCGATGGCGAGTTCACCGTCGATGGTCTGCAGGCCGCCGTAGAGCAGCACGAGTGCGAGGCCGAGACGAGGCAGTGATTCCATGCCCGGTGCGTGGCGGGCGCGGGTGTCGGCGACGGCGGTGCCGGCCCAGCGGAGACGACGGGTGGCCCGAGCGAGGTTCTGGACCTGGGCGGATTCCTGATTGAACGCCTTGACCACTCGGATGCCCTGGATGTTCTCGTCGACGATCGTGGCCATCTCGGCCTGGCGCGCCGTGACCACCCACTGCAACGGGAACACGCGGTTCCGTAACCGGACCCCGACGGCATAGACGAACGGCAGGGGCGCGATGGCGACAAGGGTCAAGGTGATGTCGACGGTGAGCATCACGACCACTGCGAAGAAGAACAGCACGACCTGCATGGCGACGAGCGGGCCGAACGCGAAGAGCAGCTGGATCGACCGGATGTCGGTGTTGGCCCGGCTGATGACCTGGCCGGATTGGGTGCGGTCCCAGAAATCGAATGAGAGCTCGGTGAGCCGCTGGTACATCAGGTTGCGGAGATCCTTCTCGATGCGCAGCGCCGAGCGGAAGAGCCCAAACCGGTAGGTGAAGCCGAAGACGAACCGGATGACGGCGAGCCCGAACAGGCCAGCGACGAATGGCGTGGGGGTGTCGCCGTCGGCGACCGCGTCGATACCGCCACCCAACATGATCGGCACCGACACGGTGGCGGCCATGCTGATCAGTCCGGCGACGATCGAGCCGATGAAGTGCCGCTTCTGGACCAGCACGACCGGACGGAGGCGACGGAGCCAGCCCAGCGAACGGTCCGGATCGACCGACGCAAGCGGGCGCTCGAAGCGCTCCGGGGCAGGCGCGGTCGGGGACGTGGCGGTCATTGTGCGACCCTACGGCTAGATTTCGCCCATGCACGAATGGGCTCAGGGGTCCTGATCGACACCGCCATACGGCTCCTCGCCGCGCTCGCGCTTGTCGTCGCCAACGCCGGGTTCGTGGCGGCGGAATTCGCCCTCGTCGCGGTCGACCGCGCTCGGATCGACGAGCGGGCCGGCCAGGGCCAGGCGCGTGCTGCGGCGGTGCAGCGCNTGTTGTCGCGCCTCTCGTACCACTTGTCGGGGGCGCAGCTCGGCATCACGATCACNTCACTGCTCCTCGGCGTGCTGGCCGAACCCGCNGTAGCCCGCGTCCTNGAGCCTGGCATCGAGGCTGCGTTCGGTGAGNTGNNGACCGGGGTGTCGGTTGCGATCGCGCTGGCGGTCGCNACGGTCGTGCAGATGATCTTCGGTGAGCTCATTCCCAAGGCGATCGCCACCACCCGACCCCTCGAGACCTCGCTGGCCATGGCTCGGCCCACCCAGCTCTACGGCGTGGTCGCCCGACCCCTCGTCGCGCTGCTCGACGGGATGGCGGCTCGGCTCACCCGACGCGTTGGGGTCGAGCCGACCGAGGAGCTCGAAGTGATTCCCGATCGCGGAGAACTCGAGCACCTGATCCGCTCGTCAGGGGAGGAGGGCACGCTCGACGAGGGTGAGGTCGAACTCCTGACCCGATCGATCCGGCTCGCCGACAAATCGGCCGACGANGCCATGGTGCCCCGCGTGCGAGTCGAAGCGNTCGAGTCGANCGACNCCGTCGAAGCCTTGGTNGCCCTGGCGTCACGCACGGGTCACAGTCGTTTCCCGGTGGCGGGTGAGGATCTCGACGANGTACTCGGTGTCGTTCACGTGAAGTCGGTGCACGGTGTNCCGGTCGAGGACCGGGCNACGACCCTGGTCACCGAACTCATGACTCCCGTGCCGGCCGTCCCCGAGTCGCGNGACCTCGACGAGTTGCTCGTCGANCTCCGCCAGGGCGGCAATCAACTNGCGGTCGTCATCGACGAGCACGGTGGCTGCGCCGGGATCATCACCCTCGAGGACATCCTNGAGGAGATCGTGGGGGAGATCGACGACGAGTACGACGATGCCCCGACGCTGCTGACCCGCGTCGAGGCAAAGGGCTCGACCGTCGTGCCCGCCTCGCTNCACCCCGACGAAGTCGAGGCNGCGACCGGCTTCGAGATGCCCGAAGGCGAGTTCGAGACCCTTGCGGGCCTNGTGCTNGACCGGCTCGGCCANATCCCCGAACCGGGGGAGATGGTCGAACTCGAAGGGTGGCGNCTCGAGGTTGTCGCNATGGACCGNCTCCGNATTGCGACCGTTCGCATCGTGGCGCCCGCCGAGGAGGNCGACTCGTGACCGGCTGGTTCCTCCTCGCTGCGCTCCTGNTGNTGNTCGCCAACGCCTTNTTCGTGGCNGTCGAGTTCGCCTTGNTGGCGAGCCGGGTCACNCGCCTCGAGCCGATGGCCGANGACGACGACCGNCGAGCGGCGATNGCNTTGGCNTCGATCAAGGACNTGCAGTCNCAGCTNGCCGGCGCCCAGCTCGGCATCACGATGGCATCGCTCGGNTTGGGCTTNGTCGCCGAGCCGGCGNTCGCCACGCTGATCGAATCNGNGATCGAGTCGTTCGTCGAGATCCCGTCNAACGTGCTNCACGCNATCTCGTTCACNTTNGCGCTGTCGCTNGTNGTGGTGGTGCACATGGTGATCGGCGANATGGTNCCGAAGAACATNGCNATCGCCACCCCGGAGCGNTCGGCTCGGATCCTCGCCCCGNTTCACCGGGTNTACGTCAAGCTCTTCGCCCCGATCGTNTGGTTCCTGACGGCNGTGTCGAACGGCATCACCCGNCTGCTCGGTATGGAGCCGGCCGACGAACTCAACACGGCGCTGACGGTCAACGAGTTCCANCGTGTGATCGAGGGCGCCGTCGAGGANGGNAAGCTNGAGGATCTCGAACACGATCTCCTCGATCGGGCGCTCGACTTNCGGGCCCGCACNGCGGGGTCGATCATGGTGCCTCGCAGCCGGATGGTCACCGCNCCCCGGTCGACCTCGGTCGCCGATCTNGAGGCGCTNGTCGCCGAATCNGGCCACAGCCGNATCCCNGTCACCGGNCGCACGCTCGACGATGTCGTCGGATTCGTGCACTCNAAGGANCTGNTGCGTTTNGCNGCNGCGGATCGNGAGATTCCGGTACCGCTCGANATGGTTCGNCGCATGGTGATCGTGACNCCCGACCANCCNGTGCGNGANCTCATGCGNTCGATGCGGCGAGGGCGTCGTCACGTNGCNCTNGTTCGCGCCAACGACGGNCGGTTGCTCGGCATGGTCACGCTCGAAGACGTGCTCGAGGCGCTCGTCGGTGACATCGCCGACGAGACCGATGGCGGCAGCGACGCCGCNNCNCCGGCGCCGGTCTAGGGCCGTCTCTGCACTGCCGCCCCGAGNCGGNCTCAGACNCCCATGGCGTGGAAGCCGCCGTCGACATGGATCATCGAACCGGTGGTGGCCGGGAACCAGTCCGACAGCAGNGCAACGGTCGACCNGGCGACGGCGGAGGAGTCCTCGACGTCCCAGCCGAGCGGNGCCCGGTCGTCCCACACNTCCTCGAACTGGGTGAAGCCGGGGATCGACTTNGCGGCCATCGTCTTGATCGGGCCGGCAGCGACGAGGTTGACGCGAATGCCCTGNGNNCCGAGTTCGCGGGCCANGTANCGGTTGGCCGATTCCAGTGCGGCTTTGGCGAATCCCATCCAGTTGTACGCCGGCCAGGCGACCGTGGCGTCGAAATCCAGCCCGACGATCGAGCCGCCGTTCGTCATCAGCGGCGCNGCGACTTCGGCGAGCGTCTTGAGGCTGTAGGCCGAGATCTCGACCGCGACCTTGACGTCGTCCCAGGTGGCGCCCATGAAGTCGTCGCCGAGCGCGGCTTCCGGAGCGAAGCCGATCGCATGGAGCGCCCCGTCGAGCGTGCCGAACTCGGCAGCGATGGCGTCCCGCAGAGCGGGCACGTGGGCAGGGTCGGTGACGTCGAACTCGAAGACCGACGGTTCGGTCGGGAGCTTGCGAGCGGTGCGCTGCGTGAGCCGCAGACCTCGGCCGGCGCCGGTGAGGATGATCTCGGCACCCTCCTCCTGTGCGAGCTTGGCGATCCCGAACGCCAACGACGCGTCGGTCAACACGCCGGTGATGAGGATCTTCTTGCCGTCGAGCACGCCCACGTCGGGCCTCCTGNGATTCGTCGTTCGGATCGATCCTGTTTCGGACCGGGATGACANNTCGGAGGTTACGACGNCGGGNCTACGGTCTCGGCGATGCACGCGGCNGCNCCCATGCACCTCTANGACACCAGCCGGNGNGAGGTCNCNGCGTTCGCTCCNGGCGAGACCGTGACGATGTACGTCTGCGGCATCACGCCCTACGACGCCACCCACCTCGGGCACGCTGCGACCTNCNTCACCTACGACGTGNTNCAGCGCCGGCTGATCGATCGAGGTCACCNGGTGCGCTATGTGCGCAACATCACCGACGTCGACGACNACATCATNCGTGCCGCTCGGCAGCGAGATGTGCACTACCTCGATCTCGCGTTCGGTGAGACCGNCCGGTTCGACGACGACATGGCGGCCCTGAANACGCTGCCNCCGTGGTCCGAGCCGCGNGCAACCGGTGCGATCGGCAACATNCGCGGCCTGATCGACACCCTGCTCACCCAGGGCGATGCCTACCTGGTCGACGGTGCGGTGTACTTCGACACCGGGGCCGCGAACGGCTTCGGATCACTNGCNCGCCTCGGCGACGANCGGATGCGTCAACTCGCCGNCGAGTGGGGTGAGCGGCCGGACGATCCGGCCAAGCGCAANCCGCTCGATTTCGTGCTGTGGCGTCCGAGCGACGATGGCGANCCGGCGTGGGAGGCCCGATGGGGGCGNGGCCGGCCTGGNTGGCACATCGAATGNAGNGCCCTCGCCCTGCGTGAGNTGGGNCCCACGATCGACCTCCATGGCGGTGGTGTNGATCTCCTCTTCCCGCACCACGAGTCGTGNCGNGCNCAGTCCGAAGCGGTCACGGGCCAACCGTTCGTCCGGCATTGGTTGCACCAGGCGATGGTGCATTGNGATGGNCGCAAGATGTCGAAGTCGACCGGCAANCTCGTGTTCGTCGGCGACCTCCGNGAACNNCACGANGCTGCNGCGATCCGGCTNGCGCTGTTGTTGCACCGTTANCGACGGCCGTGGAATTGGNACGACGATCTCCTCGNCGACGCCGAGACACGACTCGCCCGGTGGCGTCGGGCCGGTCCCGGCGACGCCGCGCTCGATGCCACCCGAGCAGCGCTNGACGACGATCTCGACACGCCGACGGCACTGGCGGCGATCGACGCCGCCGCCGAGGCNGGGCGGGGGGTGTCGNCAGCGGCCGAGCTGCTCGGGGTCGAACTGTGAACGACTCATGAACTGACGCGCNCAACCGAGATCCNGCGGACGGATCAGCGNTCCTCNGGGCCATACTGCCCTCGGAGAGGTTCAGGGTGAGCGTGATGGCTGACGGCGAACAAGAGCTACAGGCGATNNTGCGAGCCGTGCTGCGGCCGATGTTNCGTTCGNTNTGGCGNATNCGGGTCNCGGGCGTCGAGAACATCCCGGCNACNGGCGGTGCCATTCTCACGCCCAATCACACNTCCGTGATCGACAGCTTNTTCTTGCCGGCTGCGGCGCCGCGCCCGGTCAGNTTNGTCGGNAAGGCCGAGTANCTNGACGACTGGAAGACTCGCAAGCTCTTNCCGGCGCTCGGCATGATCCCGATCGACCGCAGCGGCGGCGACGCAAGCCNACGGGCGCTCGATACGGCCGCTCNAGTTCTCGAGNGCGGCGACCTTTTNGCGATCTACCCGGAGGGCACNCGNTCTCGNNCCGGNTTCCTTCACAAGGGGCACACGGGCGCTGCTCGTTTGTCGATCCGCACCGGCTGTCCGATCGTNCCGGTGGGCATCAAGGGTGCNCGGTCGATCCAACCGCCNGACCAACNGNTGCCCAANGTCTTTCGTCCCGTGGAGATCCACTTCGGCACGCCGATNCATCCNGCCGCNTCGGATTCGGTGAGCGACCANCGGCTTCGGTTGCGTCAGATCACCGATGAGGTGATGTTCGAGATTCGGNCTCTCACGGGCCAGGACTATGTGAACGAGTACGCCGGCAAGACGCCGNNNNCTGCTGCGCAGGCTCCCCACACAACGNNCTCGCCCGAGATGCCAGAGCGNCGTTCCTCTGCGGATGTCCTGAAGCCCGTTCCGGCGTAGCGCCNNCCGATTTCCCGCGGCGACGTCACCCCTCGGGGGCNGGGNGCGCCGGTAGCCTGATCGTCCTATGAGCGACGTGATCTCCGTACAGCTGCCCGATGGTTCTTCGCGTGAAGTNCCGGCCGGCACGACGACNTACGACCTCGCGTNNTCCATCGGCCCTCGTCTCGCCAAAGANGCNGTGATCGGCGTCGTCGANGGTGTCGAGGTCGACCTCGACNNACCNCTCCACGACGGCGCNNCGGTNGAGATCGTCACGGGCGACACCGAGCGTGGCCTGCACACCATCCGGCACTCGACCGCNCANGTGATGGCCCANGCGATCCTCGACCTGNACCCCGGCACGCAGCTCGCNATCGGNCCGCCGGTCGAGTTCGGCTTCTANTACGACGTGGAACTGCCCGAGGGCAAGACACTNTCCGACGATGACCTCGCCCAGATNGAGGCCCGCATGCAGGAGATCGTNAANGCCGACCAGGCGTTCGAACGCCACGANCTNNCNGCAGCCGAGGCGGCGGCGTTCTTCGCCGACGAGCCNTACAAGGCNGAGATCATCGAGCGNGTCACGTCCGGTGCNGCCAGCGGNGAGGACGCCGGCGAGATCGGCGGCGGNGACTCGATCAGCTACTACAGCAANGGNGATGGCTTCCGCGACATGTGCACCGGCCCGCANGTGCCGTCGACCGGTCGCCTCGGCGCGTTCANGCTTCAGTCGGTCGCCGGTGCGTACTGGCGNGGCGACNTCACCCGTCCGATGCTGCAGCGCATCTACGGCACGGCGTGGGCCGANAAAAANGCGCTGAAGACCCACCTNCAGATGCTTGCCGAGGCCGAGAAACGCGANCACCGTCGTCTCGCCGCCGANCTCGACCTCGTGTCGTGGCCCGACGAACTCGGTCCCGGACTCGCCGTGTGGCACCCNAAGGGCGCGCTGATCCGCAAGATCATGGAGGACTACAGCCGCGACCGTCACGAAAACGGNGGGTACGANTTCGTGTTCTCGCCGCATATCGCGAAGTCGGTGCTGTGGGAGACCTCAGGCCACCTCGACTTCTACGCCGACGGCATGTACCCGCCCATGGAGATGGATGGTGCGACGTACTACCCGAAGCCGATGAACTGCCCGTTCCACGTGATGATCTACAAGGCGAGCCAGCGCAGCTATCGCGAGCTGCCGGTGCGCCTGTTCGAGCTTGGCGCCGTCTACCGCTACGAGTTGTCGGGTGCCGTACACGGCTTGATGCGCAGTCGTGGCTTCACCCAGGACGACAGCCACATCTTCACCACGCGCGAGGACATCCAAAGCGAGCTGATGTCGTTGCTTGATTTCGTGCTCTCGGTGTTGCGGGCGTTCGGCTTCGAGGATTTCCAGGCGAAGCTCTCGACTCGCCCGCCCGAGAAGTCGGTGGGTGAGGACGAGCTGTGGGACGAGGCCACCGAAGGTCTTCGAGCCGCGCTTGATCGCAGCGGGCTCCACTACATCACCGACGAGGGCGGTGGTGCGTTCTACGGCCCGAAGATCGACGTCGACGTCAAGGACGCCATCGGCCGGGCGTGGCAGCTGTCGACCATCCAGCTCGACTTCAACCTGCCCGAACGTTTCGATCTCGAGTACGTCGCCAGCGATGGCGAGCGCAAGCGACCCGTGATGATCCATCGGGCGCTGATGGGTTCGGTCGAGCGCTTCTTCGGCGTGCTGATCGAGCACTACGCGGGCGCCTTCCCGGCATGGCTGGCACCAACCCAGGTCCGGGTCCTTCCGGTGGCCGAGGTCCACGCCGACCACGCGCACGATGTCGCCGCTCGCCTGCGTTCGTCGGGCTTCCGGGTCGATGTCGTCGGCGCGGTCGAACAGCTCGGCAAGCGAGTCCGGAACGGCAAGGTCGAAAAGCTGCCCTACATCCTCGTGGTCGGCGACGACGACGTCGCGAACGACACGGTCGGCGTCAACAAACGAGGCAACGACACACCCGAGCGAGACGTCACCGTCGACGACTTCATCGCCCGTCTGGGCGACGACGTCGAGAACAAGGTCTGAGCCGTGGAGCATCTTTGGGCGGGTTGGCGCAGTGCCTACGTCCAGGGGGGCGACGTCCAAGGTGTCGACGACGAGCGACCGGTGCTCGACATCGCCGACGACCAGACCCTGTTCGAGGCGATCCTGCACTCCGGGTATCCCGACCGCGACACACTGATCCTTTGGCGAGGGGAGCGGGTCTTCGCCATGCTCAACGCCTTCCCCTACACCTCCGGCCACCTCATGGTGCTGCCCATGCGGGCGGTCGAGCGGCTCACCGAACTCGACGACACCGAACACGCCGAGCTGTGGCACGGCGTCCGTCTCGCAACACAGGCGATCGAAGCGGCCTATTCGCCGCAGGGGATCAACGTCGGCGCGAACCTCGGCAGGGGAGCGGGCGCCGGGATTCCCGACCACCTGCACGTGCACGTCCTGCCCCGCTGGGACGGCGATACCAACTTCATGACGGCGATCGCGAACACTCGCGTGATGCCTGAGTCCCTCGCGGCGACCTGGGAACGTCTCCACACCGCATGGCCCAGCGCCTGACACGTGGCCCGCAGCCCGCATGGGCCTAGCCTCGGGACATGGCCGAACATAGCGATGTGGCTGAGACCAGCGACGAACACAACGACGGTGTCACCGGGCCCGACGATGTCGATCTCGGCGAGATCCGGGACGAACTCCCGGCCGACCTTGACCCGTCCCAGGTCACGGCGCCCTACCTCTTTCCCAACAACAGCCGTCGCAAGATCCCGGCGGTGCTCTACACGCTGATCGGCATCGGCTGCATCGTGTTGTGGCAGACCGCCGGTGATGAGGCCGTGCTCGTCAACGGTGGGTTCGGTGTCGCCGGCATCGTGTTGATTGTCATCGGGCTCTACCACTGGCAGGGCGGCTGGGATCTCTCGTTTGACGAAGAGCAGGCGCTCGGTGCTGCCGCTGAAGAGGTCGGGTTCCCGGCCGGGCATGCGTCGGCGCAGTTGGGCTGGCGTGGTCTGCGCAGCCGCCCGACATGGCGAATCCTGCTCTTCAGCAACGAAAAGGTTCCCGAGAAGCGTGGCTTGGTGCTCGTCGACGGCGTGAACGGCGAGATCATCGATCGCTTCGTTGAGGACAATCCCGAGGACTGGTCCGGCTACGACGTGTAGCTGCGATGTGACCCTTGTCCCGCCCTCAACAGCCGATCCGGGCCCGGCTGGTACCCTGAGCGGAGCAACCCGGGAGGGGTTCACATGTTCGACGGTAACTTGCGCACGCAGGTCGACCGGGGTCTGACGCCCATCGGCCGCAGCCTTGTCAAGACCGGTATCACGCCCGACGTGATCACGCTGATTGGCATCGTGATGTCCGGCGTCGCTGCGGTGACGATCGGTGCGGGTTATCTGCGCGTCGGTTTCTTGTTCCTGCTGCTCACCGCCATTCCCGACGCCCTCGACGGAGCGGTGGCCCGTGCCGCAGGCACCGGCTCGAAGCGCGGGGCCTATTTCGATTCGGTGAGCGATCGACTCACCGACGGGATGCTCTTCGGAGGTGTTGCGTGGTACCTCGCGAGCACCGAACCGGGCCGCATCATGATGTTGCCGGTGGCGATCATGGGTCTCGCCATGTTCATCTCGTACCAGCGGGCCAAGGCCGAGTCGCTCGGCTGGGATGCCAAGGGCGGCATCATGGAACGTGCCGAGCGCATCGTCGTGCTCGCGTTCGCACTGCTGTTCCCGGAGCTGCTGATCGCCACCCTCTGGGTGATGCTGGTCCTCACCGCCATCACCGCCGTCCAGCGGTTCGTGAAGGTCTGGAAGCAGGCCACCGCCGAGCACGATCGTCCCGCCCCAGCCCGTCGGGCCCGGCGCCGGCCGCGCACCCGCACCTCGGTCGAGCCGTTGTGGCGTCAGCGCATGCGCGAGCGTCGCGAGGCCCGCAACGGCTGAGCGTCGCAACCTGAACCATGGCCGGCGTTGCGGCCTACAAAGCCGGTTCCTTTCTGGCCCGCACCGTCCCGGACGGCGTTGCCACGAGTGTCGCTCGCGCCGGTGGGTTCGCTGCGGGCTTGATGGCTGGCGACGCTGGCACGGTCGTCGGCCGCAACCTCGAACGCGTCTATGGCCGCCCGCTTAGCGACATCGAGAAGAAACGGAAGATCGCTGAGACGTTCGAGTGGTACAGCCGCTACTACGTCGAGTCGTTTCGCCTGCCCGGCGTCAGCGTCGACGAACTCGACCGCGGCTTCTCCTACGACGGGGTCGCGTCCATCGAGGCCAACTGCGGCCCGGGCAAGTCCGGCGCAATCCTCGCCCTGCCCCACCTCGGAACGTGGGAATGGGCGGCGTTCTGGCTCGCCCGCGTCATCAAGGTGAAGGTGACGGCGATCGTCGAGCCGTTGCAGCCGCCCGAACTCTTCGAGTGGTTCGTCGGATTGCGCGAGTCGCTGGGCATGGAGATCCATCCACTTGGCCCCGATGCGGGTAAGCAGATCATCGATGCCCTCGGCCGAGGCCATCTCGTTTGCCTGCTCTGCGACCGCGACCTGCAGGGCACTGGTGTACCTGTCGAGTTCTTCGGCGAGAAGACGACCCTTCCCGGTGGTCCGGCCATGATCGCGCTCCGCACCGGGGTGCCCTTGATGCCGGCGGCTGTGCCGTGGCGCGACCACGCCCGTCACGGGTGGTGTCGCCCTCCGCTGAAGATCGAGCGCACGAAGGGCGTGCGGCTACGCGACGACATTCAGCGCGTCACGCAGATGATCGCCGACGAGTTCGAGCTCATGATCCGGGAGACGCCCGAGCAGTGGCATCTGCTCAACCCCAATTGGCCGAGCGACTATGAGGCGCTCGGTCGTGAGGTCCCCGAACACCTCCGGGACCTCTGAGCGGACCTCGGTCTGCCAGACTTAGAACCATGCGGATCGGGATCATCTGCCCCTACAGCCTGACGCTCCCCGGCGGCGTGCAAATGCAGGCCCTCGGCCTGGCTCGGGCATTGCGCAAGCAGGGGGAGCGAGTCCGAGTGCTCGCCCCGTGCGATGGCCCGCCCCCTGACGCGGGCGTCACCCCGCTCGGCAACAGCCTGCCAACCGCCGCCAACGGCTCGATGGCCCCGGTGGCTCCCGACCCCTCCGCCCAGTTGCGGGTGATTCGGGCCATGCGCGATGAGGACTTCGATGTCATCCATCTCCACGAACCGTTGTCGCCCGGGCCGAACCACACGGCCCTGCTCACTCGTCCGGCTCCGCTGATCGGCACCTTCCACGCAGCCGGCGGCAGCTTGGCCTACGACATGATGCCGCGGGCCACGCGCTTCCTGGCCGGCCGACTCGACGATCGCTGTGCCGTCAGCGAGGACGCCAAGAAGATGGCCCAGGAGGCCCTGGGTGGGCAGTACGACCTCACGTTCAACGGGGTCGAACTCGCCCGGTTCGCGTCGGGTACACCCCACCCGACGACCGGCCCGACGATCTTCTTCCTCGGCCGTCACGAGCCTCGCAAAGGCCTGAGGATTCTGCTCGATGCGATGTCCCAGCTCCCTGCCGATACCCGTCTGTGGGTGGCAGGGGAGGGGCAGGAGACCGCCGAACTCATGGCCGAGCATGCCGGCGACCGCCGCATCGAGTGGCTTGGCACCATCTCCGAGTCCGAAAAGATCGTCCGTCTCCGTGGCGCCGACGTGTTCTGCGCACCCTCACTCGGTGGTGAGTCGTTCGGCATCGTGTTACTCGAGGCGATGGCCGCCGGCACCGCCGTGGTTGCCGGCGACATCCCGGGCTACGCCAACGTCGCCCGTCAGGGTCGCGACGCCTTGCTGGTGCCGCCGAACGATGCCCGCGAGTTGGCTCATGCTCTCACCGCCGTTCTTTCCCGGGCAGACGAGCGCGAGCGGCTTGTCGAATCGGGCCTGAAGCGGGCCGAAGAGTTCTCGATGGCCCGCCTCGCCCAGCTCTATCTCGGCCGGTACGAGCGCCTTGCCGCCGGTGCTCCTCGCTGACTCACGCCAGGCGTGCGCCGATCAGCGATACATTGAAGGTCTGCGTGGTGGGTGCCGCGCTCGAGAGGAATCCATGGTCATCATCTTGATCGTTCTGGGCATCGTCGTCGTGCTGGTCTTCTATGTGATCAGCCTCTACAACAACCTGGTGAAGCTGCGGAACCGCATCGAGAACGCGTGGGCCCAGATCGATGTTCAGCTCAAGCGCCGCTGGGATCTCATCCCGAACCTCGTCGAGACCGTCAAAGGGTACGCCTCTCACGAAAAGGAAACCCTCGAGTCGGTGATCGCCGCCCGGAACGCCGCCACCACGGCGACGGGCCCGCAGCAATCCGCCGGTGCCGAGAACATGCTCACCGGTGCGCTGCGCCAGCTCTTCGCGGTCAGCGAGGCCTACCCGGATCTCAAGGCCAACCAGAATTTCCTTGAGCTGCAGGAAGAGTTGACCGGCACCGAGGGACGGATTGCCTATGCCCGGCAGCACTACAACGACCAGGTGCTGAAGTACAACACGGCGATCGAGACCTTCCCTGCCGTCATCCTCGCTGGTCCGCTCCGCTTCACCGAGCGTGAGTACTTCGAGGCCGACGACGAGAGCCGCGGCAACGTTCAGGTCGAGTTCTAGGCCGACCGGAGCCCTGTCCGTGCCCACCATGTCGTCCCGCGCTCTCGCAGCGATTCCTGCGGCACCGCTCGGCCTGATCGTCGCGATCGTCTTGGCCATGGTCGTCCACCCCGTCGCCGGGTCCGTCCTCGGTGTTGTCGTCGGCGCTGCGCTCTTCTTTTGGTTGCTCAACGGCGCCGTCGGCCCTGCGCTTCGTGTGCTCGGGGCCTCCCGGCTCGACGAGGGAAGCGAGCCTCGGTTGGAGAGCCTTGTCGAGTCGATCTGCGCCAGCCACGGCATCGCGGAGCCGATCCTCTACGTCGTCGAGAGTTCAGCGATCGACGCCGCTGTCGTCGGCAAGCCGGACGACACCCGCCTCATCGTCACCCGCGGTGTGCTTACGAAGCTCGAGCGGCTGGAGATCGAAGCGGTCATCGCCCGCCAGATGACACTGTTCGGCAACGGCGTTTCGGCGGCCACGACGCTTGCGTCGCCGGCTCTCGGCCCGGTCGCCGCCGGATTGCGCAAGCGGTTGCTCAATGATCGCCGGCTCGTGCGAGCCGACTTCGACGCCGTCGGCGTTACCCGCTACCCGCCGGCGCTCGCATCCGCATTTGAGAAGGCCGTCGAGTCGGCGCGGATCAGTCACAACGCAAGGACCGATCACCTCTGGATGATCGGGAGTGGCATCGACTCGGTCCAGCCCGAGATGCGCGAGCGGGTCGACGCCCTTCGAGAACTCTGAACACCGTCGCGTTTGTGTGGCAGTCGTCGACTTCGGCCCACTCACTGCCATCTGGAGCGACTGTGGGGCGTTGCGACGAATGGCGCATTGGCTCTTCGGCACGGGCTGGTGGTGACGAGATCGTCCTGGAGTCAGGCACGACATGGGTCGCGCTTGTGCCACAGGGCACAGACGAGTTCTCCGTCGACCGGGCATCCCAAGGTCTCGTCCTGGGGAGTGATGAGTAGAATCGGGCCATGACTGACCAGTCCCTCTCCAGCCAGGCGCGATCGACCGGTAGCCCCCTCGTCAAGCGTGGGCTCGCCGAGATGCTCAAGGGCGGCGTCATCATGGACGTCGTCAACCCTGAACAGGCTCGTATCGCCGAAGATTCCGGCGCTGTTGCCGTCATGGCTCTCGAACGTGTGCCCTCCGACATCCGCAAGGAAGGTGGCGTCAGCCGTATGTCCGACCCGGAGATGATTCAAGGCATCCAGAAGGTCTGCTCCATCCCGGTGATGGCCAAGGCCCGCATCGGCCACTTCGCCGAGGCCCAGATCCTCCAGTCGCTCGGCGTCGACTACATCGACGAGTCCGAGGTCCTCACCCCGGCCGACGAAACCCACCACATCGACAAGTTCGCGTTCGACGTGCCGTTCGTGTGCGGTGCGACCAACCTCGGCGAGGCACTGCGTCGCATCAGCGAAGGTGCCTGCATGATCCGATCGAAGGGCGAGGCCGGCACCGGCAACGTGGTTGAGGCCGTGCGCCACATCCGTTCAATCAACGGCGACATTCGCAAGATCACCCAGGCCGATTCTGCCGAGCTGTTCGAGTGGGCGAAGCAGCTGCGTGCGCCGCTGCCGCTGATCCAGGAGATCGCCGAGACAGGCGAGCTCCCCGTTCCGGTGTTCTGCGCCGGCGGCATCGCCACCCCGGCCGATGCTTCCCTCGTGATGCAGCTGGGCGCGCAGGCCGTGTTCGTCGGCTCTGGCATCTTCAAGTCCGACGAGCCGGTCAAGATGGCCAACGCCATCGTCGAGGCCGCCACCCACTACCAGGATCCCCAGATCCTGGCGAAGGTGTCGACCGGTCTCGGTGACGCCATGAAGGGTCTCGAGATGGCGACGCTCGAAACCAAACTCGCCGAGCGGGGTTGGTGACCAGCTCGGTCACTGTCGGTGTCCTGGCGCTCCAGGGCGCCTTCGCTGCGCACCTCTCGATCCTTCGGGATCTCGGTGTCGAAGCGTACGAGGTCAAGACCAACGAACAGTTGGCAAGGATCGACGCGCTCGTCATTCCGGGCGGTGAGTCGACCACGATGTCGATGCTGCTCGTGAAGGGCGACATGCTCGATCCGCTTCGTCAGCGGGTGGCCGACGGCATGCCGGTCTTCGGTACCTGTGCCGGCATGATTCTGTGCTCGGAACGGATCGAGGACGGCCGTGCCGACCAGCACTGTCTGTCGGCCATTCCGATCGTGTCTCGCCGCAACGGGTACGGCCGCCAGATCGATTCCTTCGAGGCTGAGCTCGATGTCACGGGGCTCGATGAGCCGTTCCACGGGGTCTTCATTCGCGCGCCGGTCGTCGACTCGGTCGGTGACGATGTCAGCGTGCTCGCCGCCGTCGACGGACAACCCGTGCTCTGCTCGCACGGTCCCGTTACGGTGGCTTCGTTTCATCCGGAGATGTCGGGCGACTCCCGACTGCACCGGCGTTGGTTGATCGACGCCGGGCTCCTCCCCGACGGTCTGGCGGAGGCCAGCGACGAGACAGCGGAGGTCACGCCGTGAGCGGTCATTCCAAGTGGGCGACGATCAAGCACAAGAAGGGTGCGGCCGACGCGAAGCGCGGCAAGCTCTTCGCCAAGCTGATCAAGCAGGTCGAGGTTGCGGCCCGTCAGGGCGGCGGCGATCCCGACGCCAACCCGACACTGCGCACCATGTTTCAGAAGGCCCGCGACAACTCGGTGCCGCTCGACACGATCGAGCGTGCCGTCAAGCGCGGTACGGGCGAGCTCGAAGGCGTCAATTATGAGACGGTCACCTACGAGGGTTACGCGCCGGGTGGGATTGCGCTGTTGATCGAGTGCCTCACCGACAACCGCAACCGCACGTCCGGCGACGTCCGCTCGACCCTGTCGAAGAACGGTGGCTCTCTGGCCGAGCCCGGCGCCGTGTCGTGGCAGTTCGAGCGCAAGGGCGTCCTCCTCGTGCCGTCGTCGGTCGAGGAGGACGAGGTCATGCTTGTCGCGCTCGATGCGGGTGCCGAAGACATCGTCGACGAGGGAGAGATGTGGCGGGTCACCACCCCGCCATCGGACCTTCCTCAGGTTCGTGAGGCGCTCGACGAGGCCGGTATTGCGGTTGAGTCGGCCGATCTCGCCATGCTCCCGACCTCCACCGTCGAGGTCACCGACGTCGCCCAGGTCAAAGGGCTGATGAAGCTCATGGATCTGCTCGACGATCTCGACGACGTGCAGGACGTGCACGGCAACATGGACGTCAGCGACGAACTGATGGACGAAGCGTCGGCCTGAACGACGCGCAGGCGAGGTCGACGGTCACGCCCGCCGTCTCGGCTGGCACCACCCGTTCTCGATGACCCGCTAGGGTCGTACACATGTTCGTGTTGGGGATCGACCCGGGGCTCTCGCGTTGTGGGTACGGCTGTGTCGAGCACGGCCGCACGCCTCGCGCCGTGGCCGCCGGCGTCATCCGCACCGACCCGGCGCTCGATCTTCCGCACCGGCTTGCCGAGGTCCAGTTGGAATTGCGGGCGCTGATCGCAGAACTTCGCCCCGACGTGGTGGCGATCGAGCGGGTGCTGTTCCAGCACAACGTCTCGACCGCGATGGGCGTCGGGATGGCGAGCGGGCTCGCAATGGCCGAGGCCGTCGCTGCGGGCTGCGATGTCGTCGAGTACTCGCCCAACGAGATCAAGCAAGCGGTCGCCGGCTCCGGATCGGCCGGCAAGCACGAGATCGGCGAGATGGTCCGGACGCTCCTCGGCCTGCCCAACGCGTTGTCCCCGGTCGATGCCGCTGATGCCACCGCCGTGGCGCTGTGCCACCTTGCCCGGGTTCCCGGCCGCCGTGCCCGTGCGGCCGTCACCGCCGCCCAGAAAGCGAGTGCGTCATGATTGGTTCGTTGCGTGGTCGTCTGCTCGACCGTGGGCCCGACGGCGAACTCCTCATCGAGGTCGGTGGTGTTGGTCACCGGGTGCAGGTCACGCCGTCCACCTCGGTCACGATCGGCGAAGTCGACGGCGAGGTCTTCGTGCACACGCACCACGCCGTTCGAGAAGATTCCGAGACGCTCTATGGCTTCGCCACCATCGCCGAACGACGGGTGTTCGAGTCGTTGATCTCGGCCCATGGCGTCGGCCCCGCCCTCGGGTTGGCGATCCTCTCGGTGCACGGCCCCGACGCTTTGCGTCGCGCTGTCGCGGAGGACGATGTGGCTGTGCTCTGCCTCGTTCCCGGCGTCGGGAAGAAG
>PABW01000012.1 GCA_002699625.1 Acidimicrobiaceae bacterium | reverse complement strand
CTCACCCCCGAGCTTGTCGAGGCGATGCTCGAAACGGAAGCGGGTCGGGCGATGTTCATCGCGGGCATGACCGAGGATGGGGAACTCACCGTCGATCAAGCCGAATGCATGCTCGACAACCTCGACTTCGTCGCTCTTGCGGATATCTCGAGCGAGGACGAACCCGATCCGGAGATTTTCAGCGCCTTGTTCAACGTCGCCGTGACCTGCGACCTGGGCGAGGAGTTCTTTGCTGATTGAGCCTCAAACGGTCGGCTCCGATGCAATTCAGGTCGATCAGTTCCCACGAGTTGCTCTCGAGCGCAGCGTACCCCTAAGCACTCGTAGTAGGAACCAGATCTGGTCGTGGCTCGAGAACATTGAGAAATCAAGGCCACTCCTCGAATCGGTCATCAGGTAGCTACTGATTCGTGCGTAAGTTCACTGATCTCGCTGCCGATCTCTCTCCCATCACGCGTTGGAACCCGGGTGAGGTCCGATCCTGATGACTGTTCCTGACCAGACTCGACCGTCCGGATTGTCCGACTCGCAGCTTCTCGCTATCGACGTGTTGTTGACCAGTGGCACGCACCGTGAGGCCGCAGGGGCTGCGGGGGTGGCTCGAACGACGGTTACCGAGTGGGTGAACCACCGCTCTGAGATTGTTCGTGAGCTGGAACGTCGCCACTGACAGCGCGTTGAGCAGGTCAACGACCGTATCGGTGCGCTCACGACATGGTCGCTCGACGTCATCGAGGAACATGTCGTGGCCGGTGACCTACGGGCCGCACTCGGCGTCCTGCGGCTCCTGCCCCGTGAGGCACTCCACCGGACACCGACCCCGCCTCTCACAGCCCAGCAGAGCGAGGACATGGGAGCGATCCTGAGAGTACGCCTAGCCCGCCTCGAAACGCTCCCAGATCCCCCAGACTCATCGACTTAAGACAGAGCAGTCGGCATTGCTGAGTGTCGGCGAAAGATTGCGGTCACATCGTTTGCGCTAGTCGATCCGCGGTCTTTACCTTCGCCCGGTGGCACTGGTGCGGAGACCGAATCGGAAACATGTCCCGATCGTAGGTCTGCTCATCGCCTTCGTTTCGTCTTTGTCGGTGGCAGCAACCGCCTCAGGACAAGCTTCGACTTCTGAGGTTGGCGAGGGTGCGTGGAGCCAACTCGGTGACGACATCGACGGCGACGCCAACTCCCCTGGCTTCGGTACATCGGTAGCGGTTTCTGATGACGGAACTCGCGTCGTGATCGGATCCATGCCTGCCGAGCCAGGCACTGACGAGTTGAGCTATGTGCAAGTCCACGAATGGGACGGCAGCGCCTGGCAACAACTGGGCAACAACATCACAGTAACCACAGCCGGTTTCAACTTATTCGGGTATTCGGTTGCGATTTCAGGCGACGGAAACCGCATTGCTGTAGGTGACCCCTACGGCCCCGACGGATACGACATTGGAGCCGTCGGTGGCGCTGAAACTGGCCCTGAAGACTCCACCCCGCCTGGGGCTGTGCGGGTTTTTGATTGGGACGGAAGCACCTGGCAACAAGTCGGCGAAACCATCGAGGGAACCGGATCTGTCACCGAATTCCCTCCCGAATTCTTCGGGTGGTCGGTCGCGCTGTCGTCGAACGGTGAACGTGTTATTGCGGGCTCGACCCTGCAGGCACGAGCGTTTGACTACGACAGTGTGAATGGCTGGACCCAAACGGGTAACGCCATCGGCAGCACGGATGGCGTAAACGGTGCGGTGGCAATATCCGCCGACGGCAACCGTGTCGCTGTCGGACCCGGAGTACTCGCCGGTTTGTTTGGGGTTGGGGAAGAGTTTGAGGGTGGGGAAGAGTTCGGGGGTGGGGAAGAGTTCGATCTTCAAGTTTTTGACTACGACGTCAGCGACGGTTGGATCCAGGTCGGCTCCGACTTTGATGGAGAAGGCATTAGCGGTTGGTCCGTGGCGATGTCTGCTGACGGCAACCGGGTTGTCTTCACCAACGTCGATATATCTGCCGAAAGTGCCAGTGTTCGGGTGATGGACTACATCGACGGTGACTGGAACCAAGTCGGCGACACCATCAGCGCTACCGAATCTTCTGGTGATGCTCTCGGCTATTCAGCGGCAATGTCGGCGGACGGCACCCGCATTGCATTCACCGGGGCATTCAGTTTGGGCAGCAACCTCAGCGAAACGAGCTATCTGCAGGTCGGCGAATGGAATGGCAGCGCCTGGGTGTACGACGTGGAGCTTGCTCCAGGCCTTACGCTGGCAATGTCGGCTGATGGCAACCTGATCGCAAGTGGGAATGTTTTCGCCATCTTCGGAGGCGCAGAGGAGCAGTACCCGGTTCTCGTATATGCGCTCCCGGCGTCTGTGTCGTTTGACGTTGGCGAGGGCGAGTACGCACCGGTCGCCATGTCTAGTGATCGCGGCAGCGACGTAACGTTGCCGACGAGCGAACCAACCCGCACGGGATACACGTTCCTCGGTTGGAACACGGCTTCGGATGGCTCCGGCACAAGCTACGCAGCTGGTGACACGTACACGCTTCCCGCCTCAGATAGCGACACGTTGCACGCCCAATGGTCCGCGAACACGACCACCACCACGACGGTTCCAGTAGAGGAGACACCGCCCGCTGCTGAACCCGCTGAGCCGGTCAGCGACACCCCCACCTTCACCGGCTAACGACCAACACACCCAGGAACATCCAGACACCTTCATGGCGTATGGTGCCGCATAGTTTCAACAAACCGATCGATTGGAGACCGAGAAGAACAATCTTCGTGATGAACGCCGACAGCTCCGGTCTCCGTTCAACCGGGCAGCAGGGATACGCAACCGACTGGGATGAGCCTGCTGACTGCCCTTCAGCTCAAGGTCAGACGAATAGGGCGACTCCTAAAACACCGATACCGTCCGCAACCGATCATCGATCTCGGGAGGCCTTGTGCCCAAGAAGACTTCACTGCTGTCCTTGCTGCTTGTCCTCGCGGCTTACTTGCTCTCCTCGTGTGGAGCATCTGGGACAGAAGAGCCTGCAAGCCCCCCTGAGGCAGATCAAGTTTCAGACACCGGTTCGTCAGGCGCAGATGACTCGGACGCAGAAGATTCAGACGAGGGCCTCACTGAGGAATCTGACGCAGCGAACGAAGAGAACCAAGAAAGCGCTCCGGCTGAATCCGAAGAACCAATCAGCGCCGACAGTGAAGAGCGGATCGCAACATTGAGCGAGATGCAGGAAACTTGGCTTGACTTTGAGGCCCCAGATTTCCTGGAGTGCTGGCTCGACAATGTGGTGGCTGCGACCGGCGTTTCGTACTCAGACGTGACTGATCCACAGACATGGGATGACGAATTTTGGGATACGTCCACCGAAATTTGGTTTAGCGACGAGTGCATGTCGTTCCTTACCGTTGAGCAAGCCGATGAAATGTACGCAACGCTTGAAGCCGTACAAGAAATCACAGCTCTTAGTGACGTCGACCAGATGCTCATCAACTCCATGCAAAGTTACGACTGGGACAACCTCCCCTGGGTTTCAGCTGACCTTGAATCGATCGATGTGCCAGCGGGCAACGAGTTCTCGGTCACGTTGACCCTCGAAAACTTCACGGAGTCGCCAATTTTCGCGGTTGCGTGTGACCCAACTTCCGCCGGGGATTTCTTCGCTGGAGCTCAGCTCGGCCAGCAGCAGTGTTTCCCGCCACCGCTCGCTACTTTCGATAACGAGGGCGTCGCTGTCATCACTGCCACATCGACGGGTGAGGGCGCATGTTGGGGCGTAGGTGGAATGGCCCCGGGGGGTGAGATCGGGTTTATCTGCCTCCCGTTCGGTGACCTCGATGGTTATTCCGCGGCTGACTGTGCTGACAACGAACTTGGCGACGGGTTTCTTGTCCAGCTTTCAGATGGCGCTTACTGGTGCAACTACGGCGAGGTTTCGCGTCCCATCACTGCAGTCGAGTAGATGAACCCTGGCGGACTGCGTATCGAGCAGAGCCAAAGTCCAATCACCAGCTAAGGGCCAACACACCCACTTCTCGCCGTCGAAGCGATCATGAGAGCACGACTAGCCCGCCTCGAAGCGTGCTCCCAGAGCAAGCAGTCCCCAAGGACGGTGGCGAGGCCTCGGGGCGCTTCCAGTCCGAACGGGGTCAGAAGAACCCGTCCGATTGGTGCGCACCAGGTTCTTGAGCAAGGAGTCTCGGCGAAGTTTGGCTGTTGTGCGGACAGTTCTAAGCGGCGTGGTGCTAGTTCTTGTCGTGGCTGGTTGCAGTTCCGCAACTGGTGACTCCATCGCAACTGGTGACTCCATCACATTCCTTAGTCTCGATGATGGCGATGGAGAGATCTTCGTGATGAACGCTGACGGCACACAAGTGCGTCAACTCACCGACAACGATGAAAACGATGGTGGCCCGGTGTGGTCGCCGGACGGCAAATCAATCGGATTCACCAGTGGCCCATACGTGTTTGGCGAGATCTTTGTAGTGAACGCTGACGGCACTGGCGTCTACTCAACCGGCCAAGAAGGAATTCTGTTCGACTGGGGCGGACCCGCCAACTGATTGGGCGGTGCGCTCACGACACGGTCGCCCGATGTCATCGTGGAACATCTGGTCGCTGGTGACCTGCGCGCGGGGCTAGGCGTCCTGCGGCTCCTGCCCCGAGAGGCTCTCCACCGCGCACCGACACCGCCGCTATCCGCCGAGAAGCAGGAGGATATTGGAGCGGCTTTTCGAGCACCCCTAAGCCCCACTCGAAGCGCTCCCAGACGAATCAACGGACGCAGAATCGCATCACGGAACCTCTCAGCAACTTGCGAGCCACTGTCGAACATATCCCTCCTGCCTGGGGAGGCCGCTGGCAGGATTCAACGGTCCGTCATGTGTGCATGTCGGTGAAACACGACGCCGAACTGGAGAGCGTCGCAGCATGACCGACGACGGAACCCAAACCGTGGATAAAGGTCTTGGATACCCATTAAGGTGCGAACATGCAACCCATGCCGAACTCTCTCAAAATAAAACTTCCGTTCATCATCTCCGGCTTTGCATCGTTCCTTTTCTCGGTTTGGCTCTACTTCATCCAGGACCAAGAGATGGCAGGGATTTTCGTTGGACTTTGGGTCCCCTCAATTCATTCGCTCGGAACTTTGCTGCTTACGCCCGTGACCGTCACCAACGAAGCGCGAGAGGGGGCGGTTTCCCGTGGATGACCTTGGAATCTTCATCGTTGGCATTGTGATCTTCGCCGTGACAGTTGTCGGGTCTGTCATTGCAGGAAGCCGCACGATGCAAGCCGCAGTCGACAATCAGGGCCGATTGAATCCGGCAAGCAGGCTCGAGGAGTAACGCTCTGCGCAGCTCGCAACGGCGGTAAGCCTCGCTGCCCACAAGCGAGCCAAGCCGAGGTGGTACCCCGTACGGGATTTGAACCCGTGCTACCACCTTGAGAGGGTGGCGTCCTAGGCCGCTAGACGAACGGGGCAGGTTCGATCCACTGAAGTGGTCGGCTCGCCGAGTGTAGCGATCGGGCGGGGTGCCCCCAACCGAAACCGTCAGGCGACAGCCGCTTCGATCTCCACTTTCACCTCGGGTGTGATCTTGGAGATCACATCGAGCGCACCGAAGTTCGCGACGACCTGCTCGACACGGGACGCGCCGGTGATGACGCTGGAGACGTTGGGGCTGAGGGTGCACCAGGCGAGGGCAAGCTGCGCCATCGTGCACTCGAGGCGCTCGGCAATCGGCCGCAGGCCTTCGACTCTGGTGATGGCGTCAGCGTCGGTCATTCGCTCGCCGAGCCACTCGTAGCCGTCGAGCGCCGCGCGCGAGTCCTTAGGAACGCCGTCGCGGTATTTGCCGGTGAGCAGCCCCGAAGCGAGCGGGCTCCAGATCGTGTTGCCGTAGCCGGTCTCCACAGTGAGGCGAGCGAACTCGGTGTCGATACGACGCTCGAGCAGGTTGTACTGGCTCTGCTCGGTGACAGGCTTGTGCAGGCCGTGCTTCTCGGCGATACCCATCGCCTCGCGTNCCTNTTCGGCGGTCCACTCGCTGGTGCCCCAGTAGTGGGCCTTGCCNGCGGAGANGATCTCGCTCANCGCGAAAACGACCTCTTCCATCGGCGTCTCCGGATCGGCCCGGTGCGCGTAGAAGACGTCGACGAAGTCCGTCTGGAGCCGTTCGAGCGAACCGTCGATCGACTGCATGAGGTACTTGCGATTGAGCGTGTTGTTCATGTTCGGAATGTCGCGGTGGATGCCCCAGAACGCCTTCGTGGTGAGCACATACGACCAGCGAGGCCAACCGAGCTCCTGAAAGACCTGGCCCATGATCGTCTCGGATTCACCACCGGCGTACACCTCGGCGTTGTCGAAGAAATTGCAGCCCGCCTCGCCGGCGGCGTCGATGCAGTCGCGGGCGAGACCGGTGTCGAGTTGGTTGCCGAAGGTGACCCAGCTGCCGAAGGACAGCACGCTCACGCGCAGACCGGACGCACCGAGGCGTCGGTACTCCATATTCGGATTGACGTTGGGGGATGACATGAGATCGACGGTATCGGCGCGCCGATGGCTATGCGGCGTTGCGCTCCACCAGGACCGGCTCGCCGTCAACCCAGCGAATCGGACGTGCATACAGCGAACGGATACCGCCGTCGCCGTAGCCGACAAGATCACCGGTCCACCCGTGATAGACGACCAGATCAGTGCCGAGGGACGGCGCCGCGACGACCTCAAGCCCGCCGGGCCCTGACGTCGCCTCGGTATCGGCGAGCCACGGCTCGGGATCCTTCACGCACGGTCCGGCGACGCTCTCACAGACGGCATGGCCGACGGCGTAGGCCTCGGTGTCCCACCGGTTGGCGGAATAGAAGAGGTGGTACTCGCCGTCGACCTCGATCATCGACGGGGCCTCCACCACGTCGCGCTCCCAGGACCGGTCGTTACGAAGGAGTTCGACGGCCGGTCCGGCGAGTTCGGTGCCGTCGGCGGACAGGGGCTGGGCGAAGAGCATGGTCGGGATGCCGCAGCAGTTGCCGTCGGACTTCCACAACAGCCACAGCGATCCGTCCTCGTCGGCCACCGTGCTCGGATCGATCGAACCACCCAGGTCGAGGGTGCACACGAGCGGCCCGGTCGACGCATCGACGAAGGGGCCGGCCGGACGATCGGCGACAGCGACAGAAATGCACTGCCGACCCGACGCGGTGTGCCGGGTCGTGTAGTGGAGGACGTAGGTGCCGTCGACCGCACTGACCGATGGAGCCCAGACATGGTGCGGCTCGGACCATGCGGGAAGCTCCGGCAAGGCGTCGCCGACCATGCCGCCGGAACCGTCGCGGTAAGACGCGAGCACCGGGACGTTCATGAACAGCGTGTTGGTCGCGTAGGCATAGAAGTCGCCTTCATCGGGAAGCAAGAACGGGTCGGCGAAGTCGCCGTCGAAGGTCGGGTTGCCATCACGTGCGATGCGGCCCCTCGCAGCACGGGTGGCGCCCTGCCCCTGCGACAGGGGCCGCTCGTCGACCAGAGGAGCCATCGTCGTGCTCGACACGACCGGCTCCTGCGTGACGACCGGAAGTGGGGTCGTCGTGCTCGATGATCCGGGCGGTTCGGTCAGGTCGATCACGAGGAGCGGTTCATTTTCGGCCATTGCGGTTTCGATCGATCGATCGAAACCGCCGCAGGCCGCGGCAAGCAAGGCGAGGGCGAGAACCGGAAGGCATCGGGGGAGGTGGCGTCGCATACCGACGAGCCTCGTGACCGCACATGAGCGTCTCGCGAAAGAAATGTGAGCCTTTCGTGAGGATCCGGCCGAAAACCACAAACGGCGCCCCGAAGGGCGCCGTTTCGCTGGCTCGGGGAGGAGGACTTGAACCCCCAATGACTGGACCAGAACCAGTTGTGTTACCAATTACACCATCCCCGAAAATCTTTGAACAGTGATGAGATAGCCTAGCCACATCTCTAAGCCCTACCCAACATGATTCTGTTATTCGTCAAAAAACTTTTGTATATCAAATTCAGTTCGCAAAAAGTCTATTGAGGTTCCAAATACAGGTCCGGGATCATATTTTCCTCGTTTTCCCTGTCTTTCCGGAGGAATATATTGTTCTTTTGTGGGGTCATTTGGAATTGGTTTAAGGAAGTGCGACACTTTTTCGAGCAGGTCAGATTCACTGAGGCGCAGTAATTTCTTGGTGTTTACTTTTGCCTCAATTGCTGTAGCTTCACCATTTACTAAAAACGAAAAGTGAGGAAGCCAACAGCCTGAAAGCTTTTCATGATCCAATAGGTTGTTGTAAAGGGCCGCTTCCGCCAGGTTCTTATTTCCTGTTAGCGTCAGCCACCATACCAGTAAATGTTGAATATATTTTGCAACCACAATAGGTGCTGTGAAAGTCTGAAAAGGTTTTAGCATGTGCTCCATATTGCTTCCTGTTGCGATAGAGAGGACAGGGCCAATTGAAAGCTCAGCATAATATAGGGAAATATCGATTCGTTGAGTAAATTCCTGCCCTGGGTTCTCTCGGTGTAGATTCCGCATTTCCCAGCGTGAAATTTCGGTTAACGATTCGGGGCTTTGCTTTTCAGAACGTTCCTTTTTCACTCTCAAATCGTAAACGACGGATGTGACAAGATTAGTTATCGTTTGAATGGGTT
>PABW01000116.1 GCA_002699625.1 Acidimicrobiaceae bacterium | reverse complement strand
CAACGAGGTCGCGCACCTGGTCATCGGGGTGCGCACCCTGGAGCCGACCGACTGCCTTCGCAATATTGGCGAGCAGGTCGCCGCTACGTTCGACATCAGAGTTCGCGTGAAGCGTGCCGACAATAAACCGCAGATCTGTTGCGACCGGCTGTTCACGCACGAGCGTGTCGACGCAACCCTCTTCGACCTGAGTCGACAGCAGATCGATCTCGTCGTCACCGGCAACAAGCTGATCGGCGAGTGCGACATCGCCCTCGAGCATCGCTGTGGTGACCTGGGCGATCCGGTCGGCCACCATCTCGATCATCTCAAGCAGGTTGCGTTCGATCAGGGCGATGCGCTCGTCGAGCTGGCTACGGTTCTCCATCAGCCGAACCGGCCCGTCACATAGGCTTCCGTGCGCTCATCGGCCGGATTCGAGAAGATCGTCGACGTCTCGTCGAACTCCACGAGCCGACCGCGGCGATCGCCACGATCGTCGACTTCAGCAGTGAAGAATGCCGTGCGGTCCGACACGCGGGCAGCCTGCTGCATGTTGTGGGTGACGATCACGATCGTGTAGTCGTTCTGGATCTCTTTCATGAGTTCCTCGATGCGACCGGTTGCGATGGGGTCGAGAGCCGAACATGGCTCGTCCATGAGCAAGACGTCGGGATTGACTGCAATGGCACGGGCGATACACAGCCGCTGCTGCTGTCCGCCCGACATGCCGAGTGCCGACTCATCAAGACGATCCTTGACCTCGTCCCACAGGCCTGCACGGCGGAGCGAATCCTCAACAATCTCCTCCATGTTGCCCTTCATCCCACCCACCCGGGGCCCGTACGCGACATTGTCGAAAATCGACTTCGGGAACGGGTTCGGCTTCTGGAAAACCATCCCGATGCGCCGCCGAACGGCGACTGGGTCGACTTCGGGGGCATAGAGATCCACGCCGTGATAGCGAACGGAGCCTTCGACTCGGGCGATCGGAATCAGATCGTTCATCCGATTGAAACAGCGCAACACCGTCGACTTTCCGCAGCCGGATGGCCCAATGAATGCGGTGATCTCCCGTTCCTTGACCTCAAGATTGACGTCAGCGACCGCTCGATTCTCGGCGTAGTAGACATTGAGGTTCAACACGTTGAAGACCTCGCGGTCAGCGCCGCTGCCATCATCATCATTGATGAGGTCTGGTACGTCGGGGAGGGCTTCGTATTCCGTCACGGACATCGTTTCTCCGGTGATCAGCGCCCGAGGCGCTTCGCGATTCGGGCTCGTCCGATGATCGCCACAAGGTTGATCAAGAAGACGAGTACCAACAGGACAAGGCTTGCAGCCGCCGCATGGCCACGCCAGATCGCCGCCGGTTCCTTGGTGAAGGTGGCGATATTCATCGGCAACGCAGTGAATGCACCGCGCATTTGCTCGAGGAAGTCATTGTTGCCGGTGGTGTAGTAACCGGCAGCCCCGACAACGAGAAGCGGGGCAGCTTCACCAAGGGCCCGGGCGATCGAGAGCACGGTGCCCGTCAGAATGCCGGGCATGGCAGCAGGCAGCACCTGGGTGCGAATCGTCTCCCACTGGGTAGCGCCCAGACCGTAGGCGCCATCGCGGTAGGCACCGGGCACGGCGCGGATTGCCTCGGCCGAGGTGATGATCACGATCGGCAGGACGAGAATGGCGAGGGTGAGAGCGCCGGAGATGACAGAGTCACCACCGGTGAGTCCCTTCAAGGTCTGCACGAAGACCGCAAGCCCGAGGAGGCCGTACACGATCGAGGGTACGCCGGCAAGATTACGCACGGTCACCTGGATCAACCTCGTCGTCCAATTGTCGGTGGCGTACTCCTCAAGATAGACCGCTGCGCCGATGCCGATCGGGAAAGACAGGATCACGATGCTGGCGATGATCACTGATCCGCGAATTCCCTGAACGACCCCGGCCTCGTCAGGGTTGGAGACGAAGGAGGTCGTGACAAAGCCCCACATCCGACTGGTCGAGATGTCCCATGATCCCTGGATGACATCCCAAAACACCGCACCCACCATGACGAAGGCGGCAAGGACGGCAAGACTGATCAGACCGAAGAAGGCTTGGCCCGAACGATCGGCGCCGGGTTGCTTTTGCAGGCTTCTGGAGTCGAAAACGTCACCACGCATCTCAGTACACCTGTCGGAATCGGCGGACGATGAAGTCGGACGCCACATTGAGAAGCAGCGTTGCGAGGAAGAGCAGGGCGCCGAGGAAGTACAGGCTCTGGAAGGCGATGCCCGAGCCGGCGACAGAGTCGGTGCCGGCACCCACGGAGGCCATCGCCGCCGTCAGCGTCTGCCCAGGTTCGGTCGGATCGCTCTCGAAAAGCGCTCCACCAGAGCCGCCGGCGGCGATGAACACCACCATCGTCTCACCGATGGCTCGAGACACGCCGACGATCAAGGCAGCCGAGATACCCGAGATGGCGGCCGGAAAAACGACGCGTAGCGATGTGGTGGCCTTGCGGGCACCGAGGCCGTAGCTCGCTTCCCGCAATTCGGTCGGCACCGCCCGCATTGCGTCCTCCGAGATGGAAGCCACGATCGGCACGGTGAGCACGCCAACACCGAGGCCGGCAGCGAGCAAGGAGAAGATGCCGATGTCAGCGAAGATCGGCTGCAGGATTTTGGGAAAGATGAACGAGATGGCGAAGAGGCCCAATACCACCGACGGAATCGACGCCAGAGTCTCGATCAGCGGCTTCACGATTCGCTGGGTGCGATCGCCCGCATATTCCGAGAGGTAGAACGCCACACCGATGCCGACTGGTCCCGCGACCACCATGGCGATCACCGTCACCCACAGCGTCCCGACAAAGAGCGTCGAGAGATCGAACTGCCCTCGTCGCGGGAACCAACCCACGTCGATCAGCAAACCCCAGCTGAACTCCTGATCGGAAACGAACGCCCACGCCTCGGTGAAAATGTTCAGCACGATCAGCGCACTGACGACGACCGACGAGAGGCCCGCAGCAAACATGGCCTTGCGAGCTCGCTCGTTTTGTGCCGCACGCCCGGGCGCAAGGCGAAGATCGGCGACAGATCGAACTGGACCGAGATCAAGGGAAGCCCCTGCGGCCCCACCTTCCACCACCGTTGACCCCACGAGGAAGTCCCAGGGCGCCTTTGCCCCCGCGCCGGCACGGTCAAGCACCTCAATCAGTACCGCGACTGCAGCTGCAATGACCACAATCCGCCAGATGTTGAACTCGAAGGCCCAGAGCGGCGCAGCGTAAACGACGAGGAATCGGATCAGTTGTCGCACTGCCATGCGCAGCGGGCCGGCGTAGGAACCGTCAGCAAGCTGGATTGAGCTTCCCATCAGTCGCATCACTGCGGTCTGGCCGCTGGGCCAGCAGTAGCCTTCGAGCGCGGCGTAGATGATCGCAGCGATCCACCAGTTCGAGAGTCCGAAGTCGCCGATCGGTCCAGCCACGAAGTACTCGGTGATCGCAACCAGCAGGGCGACCAGCAGATACAGCACACCCTCGATCGTCATGGTCACGCCTCGCCGCCAAAGCGGGAAGGGACGACCGGCGACAGGTGCCAGCGTGCTGGTGTCGGTCGTGGGGTCGATGGTTGTCGCCATGCTCAGTCCTCGCTCCACTGGCCTTGACCGGTAAGCCGGGCCGCCCAAACGGTCTTTGCCCGCACCGAGTCAGCACCGTTGAGATCGACGTAGCCGACTTCGCTGACGGCAGCGAGTCCTTCGTCGCTCAGCATGTAGTCGACGAAGGCCTCAATCGCCTCGTCCTCCTCCGCCGCTGCCGCATTGACGTAGGTGTAGAGGAATCGAGCGACCGGGAATACCGCTGCGCTGATGGTCTCCTCGGTCGGTGTTACACACGTTCCGTCATCCTCGACGGCAACCTGCAGGAGCTTGGCCTCACCCGCTTCCGCTGCCTCCACGGCGAAGGCGAACCCGACCCAACCGATCGAATGGGAGGACGAGGAGATTCCCTCGATGATGGTGTTGTCGTTGGGAGAGGACGTGTAATCGGCACGGATCGTCTCAACGAAGTCGCGGCCAGAGATGTCGAGACCAGTATCGCCATCGGCAACCGCCTCGATCACGATCTCGGCGAACGAGTCGAAGGTGCCGGACTCTTCGCCAGGGCCGAACACATCGAGCTTGAGCCCCTCGGGGAACTGGGTTCCGCCCCACTCGGCGGTAAGCGCGTTGGCGTCGGCCCAACGCTCGAAACCTTGGGCCTCCGAGGAGACCAGGGCGTAGAGGTCGTTGAATGACACACAGTCGATCTCGGTATTCGCCGGCGAGGTGACCAAGGTGATGCCGTCGATAGCACGGCGGATCTCGATGAATTCGATCCCGCTTTCTTCACACAACGCGACTTCCTCGGGCTTAAACAGCCGAGAGGCGTTGGTGATCTGAACGTCACCCTGGCAGAAAAGTTGCGCACCGTCGCCGGACCCGGGGTTGTCGACGGAGATAGCGACACCGGGAGCGATCTCCTCGAACCGCTCTGCTTGGAGTTGCACAATCGGAAAGACTGTGGACGAGCCAGATATGGCGATCTCCGACGCGAGTTCGCCGACGGGCGTGGCTTCCTCCTCAACAGCGGCCGTCGTGGCCGCAGGAGCGGCGGTCGGTTCAGTGACGTCCTTCAGCGAGTCGATGCCAAAGCCGACGACGGCGACGGCGACGGCAGTTAGGCCCATCGAGAGGAGGCGGGACCGCGAGGTGGGGAGCGGGGAAGGCATGGCGACCGTAGGACAGTACGAACCAAAGTTGACCCGAAAGAGATTCCAGAGTGAACGGTGGCGACCGAAAAGGTGAACGAATCGTGAACGACGCGCAAGCTAGAGGTTGCCCCGAACGCCCAACGGCGGGGTATGCACCGGACAGCGCCGACACATACCCCGCCGTCTGGAGGGGGTTCGTAACGTTCGAGCGTCAGCCCGAACGATGTTGCACTCAGCCGCTGAAGCTGCGGCCCGTAATGCGGTTCGCCCACACCGACTGGGCGAGTTCCTGGTCAGCCTCCGCAAGGTCGATGTAACCGACGGCGGTCACCGACTCGAGACCGGCATCGCTCATCATGTAGTCGACGAACGCAGCAACGGCCGGGTCACTCTCGGCCATCGCAGGGTTCACGTAGGTGTAGAGGAAGCGGGCAATCGGGAAGTCGGCCGATGCAATCGTTTCCGGGGTCGGCACGACGCACTCGCCGCCGTCTTCCTTCGACACGGCGAGAAGCTTGGCTTCGCCAGCCTCTTCCGCTTCCTTGGCAAAGGCGAACCCGACCCACCCGAGGCTGGTGTCGCTCGAAGCAATGCCCTCGATGATCACGTTGTCGTTGGCAGACGAGGTGTAATCGGGGCGAATGGTCTTCACGAAGTCGCGGGCGTCGGGGTCAAGGCCGGTCTTGCCCTTGGCGACCGCCTCGATCACGATCTCGCCAAACGAGTCGAAGGTGCCCGACTCTTCGCCAGGGCCGAAGATTTCGAGGGGCGCATCCGGCATCTCGCCGGCGGTCGAACCCATCTCGCTCAGGAGCGCGTTGCCGTCGGCCCAGCTCTCGAAGCCCGTCGCTTCTTCGCTCAGAAGGGCGTAGATCTGATTGAACGAGACGCACTCAACAGCGTCGTTGTTCGCCGATGTAATCACGGAAATGCCGTCGATTCCGCGACGGATCTCAATGAAGTCAATTCCGTTCGCAGCACAGGTCTCAAGTTCCGAATCCTTGTACGCGCGGGAGGCGTTACCAATCGGAATCTCACCATCGCAGAAGAGCTTCGCGCCATCGCCCGAGCCGGGGCCATCGACTGAGATCGCCACGCCGGGGTTCGCAGCGGCGAACTCCTCGGCCTGCTTCTGGACGATCGGGAACACGGTTGAGGAACCGGAAACGGCGATCGACCCTTCGAGAGCGGGCGCTTCAGCCGGCTCCTCGGCGGGCTCTTCTGCGGGCTCTTCCGCAGGCTCCTCGGCTGCAGGCGCCGCCGTGGAGTCAGAGCCGGAGTCGGCCTCGGTGGTGTCGTCGTCGTCACCGCATGCAGCGGTGAACAGGGCGAAGACGGTCAACAGGATGACGAGCAATCGAGCTCGACGCAGGTTCGTGGTATGCATGCGCCGTACGGTACGGGTGGTGGATTGGCACCAAACTGACAACCGGTTACGACTCGGAGCGCCCTGTCTGAACGTTTGGTAAACGACCCCAGGGCGATCTTCACCCAGCTTCGGCAGCGGCAATCAGGCGCTGCGGCCCATCAGGGCGAGGAAACGATCGATGATTGAGGCATCGGCCGGAGGCGCAACCGGCTGATCGGGCAGGATGCCTCCGGCGAGCACGGCGTCGGCATGCTCGGCCCAGAAGTCCAGGCAGCCATCGACGAGATCCTCGGGCAGTTCGACCGAACGGCCCGTGGCCTGGCCGATATCCCACGCCCGAACCAGGTTCTCGCTGATGCGCTGGGCGAGCAGATCGCCGAGCAGAATGGGCCCTTGCTCGTGCGGCACGATCGTGCCGGCCGGATCGATGTCGCGGAGCGCGCCGATGGCGCCCACTGCTGTGCCGCGCCAGGCCGCGACGGGATTCCCGCCGAGGACGGCCGCATCGAACTCCCCCACTGACCGCAGGGCCTCCCCCGCTGCCGCCGCGGACAGTTGGGCGTCGCCGACGACGACCCAGGCGACCGTCGTGATCACCGTCCAATCATCGGGATGTGTGGTGAGCTCCCACTCCTCATCGGTCAGCTCGACGATGGTCTCGCCGAACTGCGCTGCTGCGCGCTGGTACGCCGCCGCGTCGAGGCTCACGGCTCTCCTCTCACGTGCCTATTCCCACTCGATGGTGCCGGGCGGCTTCGAGGTGATGTCGTAGGCGACACGGTTGACGCCGGGCACCTCGTTGATGATGCGGCTGCTCATCGCCTCAAGCACGTCGTAGGGGATGCGGGCCCAATCGGCGGTCATGGCGTCCTCGCTGGTGACCGCGCGGATGATGACCGGGTAGCCGTAGGTGCGTTCGTCGCCCATGACACCGACACTGCGAATGTCGGGCAGCACGGCGAACGACTGCCAGATCTCACGCTCAAGGCCGGCCTTGGCCAGCTCCTCGCGAACGATGAAATCGGCGTGCTGGAGTGTCTCGACCTTGTCGGGCGTGACCTCACCGATGATGCGGACACCGAGACCCGGCCCAGGGAAGGGCTGTCGCTGCACGATGTCGTCGGGGAGGCCAAGCTCGGAGCCGACCTGCCGAACTTCATCCTTGAAGAGGCTGCGGAGCGGCTCGACCAGCTCGAACTCCATGTCCTCGGGCAGGCCGCCGACATTGTGATGGCTCTTGATNGTGGAGGCGTGCTCGCTTCCCGACTCGATGACNTCGGGATACAGCGTTCCNTGCACAAGGAACTCGGCGCGGCGACCATCGGAGCCNCNGGCCGCTTCGGCCTTGGCATCCTCGAAGACCCGGATGAAGAGTTCGCCGATCGCCTTGCGCTTGGCTTCAGGCTCGGTGACGCCGGCGAGGGCGGAGAAGAAGCGCTCCGAGGCGTCGACGAAGATCAGCCGCACACCGAAGTTCTTCTCGAACGTCTCGATGACCTGGTCGGCCTCGTTCAGGCGCATCAGACCGGTATCGACATGCACACAGGTGAGCTGATCGCCGATGGCCTTGTGCACGAGCGCAGCGGCAACCGCGGAATCGACACCACCGGACAGCGCACAGATGACCGGCTTGTCGCCGACCTGCTGGCGGATCTGCTCGACCGAGGTGTCGATGATCGAGGCCATGGTCCAGTCGCCCGGCGTGCCGCACCCGTCGCGAAGGAAGCGCTCGATCACATGCTGGCCGTGCTCGGTGTGCATGACTTCCGGGTGGAACTGCACGCCGTAGAGCTTGCGTTCTGCCGACTCGAACGCAGCAACGGGGGCGTCGGGGGTGGACGCCGTGGGCGTGACACCGTCCGGCGGCACCGTGATGGCGTCGAAATGCGACATCCAGACGTTCTGCTGGGTGGGGGTGCCCGACAGCAGGGTGCCGCCGTCGCCCTCGACGGTGAGAACGGTGCGGCCGTACTCGCCCCGATCGGTGCGGCCGACCGTGCCGCCGTTCTGCTGGGCGATCAGCTGCGCGCCGTAGCAGATGCCGAGAATCGGAATGTCGAGGTCGTACACCGCGGGATCGATGGCGATGGCGCCGTCGGCGTGCACGGAATCGGGGCCCCCGCTGAAGATAATGCCGGCGGGGGCCTTCGCTGCGATCTCAGCGGCAGTGGAGCGGGGCGAGATGATCTCGCTGTAGACGTTGGCTTCACGCACCCGACGGGCGATCAACTGGGCGTACTGGGCGCCGAAGTCGACGACCAACACCTTGTCGAACTCGCCGTCGGGACCTGGCATTGCGCTCATCGAACGACGGCCTCCGGGTGCGAACAGGCCGTCACGTCGGTGCGGCCATCGACGGGAACGAGGGTGTGCAGCGTTCTGCAGTCGGGCTCGTACGCCCGAAGAGCAGCGGTGCCTTGCTCGATCTGCACTTCGGCCATGAGTCCCTCTCCGTTCCCCGCCGGGTGCGGGGAGGAAAGGAGCGATGCTAGCCGCCGAGAGGGGGCTTCAGGAGCCGCCTCACCGGGCTGCGTGCATCTCGTGGGTGGCCTTCGCTCCCCCACTCCGGCCTTCCTCATGCGACAGTCTCAGCCCGGGCCGCCGAGGATGGAGTCGTCGGTTCCGGTGGCGATCGCAAGCAACTGGCGCAGCATCGATCCGGTGGCTCCCCAGATCGTGTCTCCGGGGACCTCGAAGAAGCTCAGCGCTCGCGGCGTGGCGCCCTGCCAGGTCCAGATCTCCTCGCGCCATACGACATCGCTCAACAGTTCAGCGAGCGACACGTGGACGATCGCCTCGACCTCGCCAGGCGACGCGACATGCACCTTCGGCGGGGACTCGCTGACCGCAACGTAGGGGTGGATCAGGGTGCGGGATCCGACGGTGATGAAGCGGTCGAGTCCGCCGACCGGCACCACCGACGACGGGTCGAGCGCAACCTCCTCCTCGGCTTCACGCAACGCCGTGCTCCAGAGGTCGGGATCGGTGTCGTCGCGGCGACCACCCGGAAAGGAGATCTCATGGGCATGGTGGCGCATCGTCGGCGATCGACGAGTCAAGAGGACATGCGGACCATCGTGCGTCTCGTAGAGCACACACAGCACGGCCGAGTCGCGTGCCTCGTCGGGGACATCGCCGAGCGTGATCGGGTCGCGCCGAGAGGCAAGGCGATCGACGATGTGGTCGAGCGAAGGACGGCGACGCGATGGGTCGATCCCCGCCCACGGTGCCGGTCCACCGAGTCGGGCCGAGGGGGGACGAGGGATGATCTGCGGTCCGCCTCGCCCGGGAGGCGGCGCAAACGGGTCGTGACCCGAATCGCTCAGGAGGCGTCCTCGATCAGCGACCGCAGCAACTCGGGCATGCCGGCCGTCTTGAGGTTGGCGAGGACCTTGCCGGGGGGTGTCTCGCCCTTCTCCCACTCCTCCCAGTAACCGAGGAGCTTGGCGGCGTCAGGTGCGGGCTTGTCCATGATCCGAGGTTACCGAGAACGACAGCCGTCCCTTCGATCGGGTGACCCGATGTCCGCCGACGGTCTCAGCGGCTTGCCGCTCNCCCGCCACGACCTGCCAGACCCGCTCGATGGTCGCCGTATCGACCCGGTACGGGTCGCCGGACTCCTGCTGGATCCAGGCGCGCAACGCCTCGGACGCCACNGCNCGAGGNGCCGACCGGAGGGCGTGGACGTCGGTGGGGTCGAGTTNGGCTGCGGCCGTTTCGATCAACGCCANCGCATCGGCCACGAGNTCGGCGTGNCGGTTGAGCAACGGNANCGGGTCGNCNTCGAACACCTCGGCGATCTCGNTNAGGAGNCGGTGACGGACGGCGTTTCGGGTCATCGCCATGTCGTCATTGGTCGGGTCGTNGCGCGGCACGACCCCGGCCTCGGCGCACACCGCCACCGTNTCGNCTCGNGTGAGGTGGAGGATCGGGCGGTGGGCCCGNCCCATCCGNGCCGCAGTGCCGGTCAAGCCGGCGCCACGGAAGAGGTTGAGCAGCACCGTCTCGGCTCGATCATTCGCGGTGTGCGCGACACAAACGTCGTCGGGCAACGCNTCGTACCGGAGGCGNCGTGCCGTGGCCTCGAAGTTCGCGGAGGGGTCGAGGNCGAGNCGTCGATACTCGAACGGCNCCCCCCACGCAGTGGCGAGATCACGCACGAACGCCGCATCNTCGGCCGANGAGGNACGGACNCCGTGATCGACGTGCCAGATCGTGAACGAACGNCCGGCCGAGCGGGCGAGCACGGCCATGGCGACACTGTCGGCGCCACCNCTGACGCCGAGGTGAAGGTGNCCGTCCGGGAANCTGCAGCGACCGAGCAGCTCCGCGATGGCCATCGGATCAGGCGGCGGGCGCCGAGGCGCCGACCCGCTCGATCCACTGCGACGGATCGCGGATCTCGGCGATCGACGGGACGTTGGCCGGCTCGGCCCACGCCTTGTCGAGNAGCTCCATACCGCCGTGNCCNTCGACCGACTGGATGAAGTGTTCNCCCTCGGCGTACTGCTTCATCTTCGCCTCGAGNCCGGCGAGTTTCTGGAAGACCTTCGTGAACCCGCTCGCACCCTGNCGGCGATTGCGCAACACCCGGGCGAACCGNTCCTGGGACGGGATGAGATCCTTGCCNGCTCGGTCCATCGTGATGTCGCCGTGGCCTTCGAGCAGGCTCATCAGGCCNGCGACCTCGTTGATCACCTCGAGCTGCTCCTCCGACGCGAACAGGGCCATCATGCCGCCNTGGTCCATCGGATCTTCTCCNCGCTTGCGGGCTTCAAGCAGGCGCTGCGCCGCAGCGAGAAACCGCTTCGGATCAGGATCGACGGAGTCCATCGTGGANTTGACGAGGCCGAGGAANTGCTCGCGCATCCACGGCACGCCGGTGAACTGGGCCCGNTGGGTGACTTCGTGCAACGCCAGCCACAGGCGGAATTCCTGGGGNGGGAACGCATAGCGCTGTTCGAGCATCAAGACGTTGGGCGCNACGTANTAGACGATGTCCTGGTCTTCGGGGTTCTCGTCCTCGATGACCAGCAGGTCGTACTGGCCGAGCACCCGCGTCGACATCCAGCCGAGCATTGCGCCGAGTTCGGCACCCGCAATCTTNGGACCGAGAACGGANTCCTTGCCGTCCATCTTGTCNTCAAGCTTGGTGGTGATCGGTTTCAGGAGNCGCTGAAAGCTGGCGAGGTTGGCNTCGACCCANCCCTCNCGGTTGGTGACACAGCCGCGNGCCTTGCCGTCNAGCGACCGGAGACCNGTGCACTCGGCGACGAGGTCCTCTGCCNTCGCNGTGTAGCGGGCAAAGTCCTCTTCGAGCCCGTCGCGGTACCGCCCGGCCTGGNAGGGCTCACGCCCCGCGACCTTCGCAGCGATCGTGCGGGCGACGTCCCAGTCGACGGCGCCNCCCATGTCAGTCCCGCGGATAACGCTTGTACGTCACCTGGTTGAGGTAGCCGGCGACCGANGCGACGATCGCAAGGATGGTGGCGCCAACGAGNACCGGTGCGATCCAGAAATGCCATACGACAGCGAACATGCTGGAGAGTGTAGGCGCCCCGGTGGCGCAAGCCGCAGTCAGGTGCGGACTCGCCGGGGAATGCAGACGTCGGCCACCCGTGACCGGGCGCGTGTGTCAGTCGTCGAGCACCTTGCCGCGCATCCGGGGCACCACCATCGGGGCGTGGAGTGCGCAGTACTCCTGATCGTTGTACCGGCTGAGGTGCGTGGCGCAGCCGGGCTCAAGGCAGACCCGCCCGNCTTCCATGACCGGAAGGTTGCGCTCGATGCTGGTGAACTTTTCTCCAATGACCCGCATGGTCGTGNCTACGGAGCGACCCATGCNTTTGGTTCCNCGTGTCACCGNAAAGTTCCGGAANGGGGACCATCCGGANCCGCGCTGNNCGNGCGGCCGCTGGTCTACCGCNTGNGCTGGGCCTGNTGGATCGCCTGGNAAATCNTNNATTTCAGGGCGTCNGGGACCGGATCNNTGCATCGTCTCGACACGACCGTTCGGANCCGCATCTCGAACGCATACGTGTCGTTGCACGTGCTGCATTTCGCGACGAGCGCCTGAATGACNGTCTGNCANTCGACATCCTGCGGGCAGTTGTCGAGGTACGTCGANACGCAAGGGTTGCCGCTGCCGCAGTCGCGGGATTCGAACTCACCAGACGGGTCGGTCATGACACAGGCTCAGGGTCGGGAAGGAGACGGTGCTCCTCGGCAAACGAGTACAACCGCTTCTGGAGCTGCTTTCTTCCACGATGCAGCCGCGACATCACCGTGCCGATCGGGACGTCCAGGATCTCGGCGATCTCCTTGTAAGCGAAGCCCTCGACGTCGGCCAGCAGGATCGGCATCCGGTAGTGCTCGGGAAGATCCTCGAGCGCCAACTTCACCTCGTCCTCACCGAACATCTCCAGGAGTTCGTCCTCGGCTGACCGGCTCAGCACAGCCGACTCGGCACCACCGAGGCGTCGGTAGAGGTAGAGATCCTCGATGTCGTCGATGTCGGATTCATCGGGCCGGCGCTGCTTCTTGCGATAGGCGTTGATGTAGCTATTGGTGAGAATGCGATACATCCACGCCTTGAGGTTCGTACCCGCCTCGAACCGTTCGTAGGCGTTGAACGCCTTGAGGTACGTCTCCTGGACGAGGTCCTCGGCATCGGCCGCGTTACGGGTCATACGCATCGCCGCGCTGTACAGGCCGTCCATCAACGGCATCGCGTCTTCGGCGAAGGTGGCTTGGTCCGCCACACGGACCTCCTGAAGGGGGGCACCCCGGTGCGCCGGGGTCAGAGCAGAGAGCCCGAGAGGAGGATTGAACTCCTGACCTACGCTTTACGAGAGCGTCGCTCTACCAACTGAGCTACTCGGGCGAGGGGTCGAACGGTACCAAGTCCCGGTGCCTGATCCTCACCGTGCGAGCGACGGCAGCCTCAGCAACAGGGCTTGGAGCGCCAACGCCTCGTTGGGGTTGCGCACCAAGGCGTCCTGGGTGTGACGCAACGCATCGATACCGTCGAGCAGACCGCGGCGATCGTCGCCTGCGACAATCGCTTCGCGATACCGAGTGGCGAGTGTGGCGAGCCCGAAGCGGAGTTCCTCGGTGCGGAATTGCCGCAGCTCACGACGATGACGGGCTTCGAGATCCTTGCGACCTGAGCCTCGAGTACCCAGCTGCTCCTCTCGGGCGTCCATCGCCTCGAGTTCGGCATCGTGCTGGGCAACCTTGGCCTTGCCGGCGTCATCGATGAGCGCCCGCACCTCCTCGACCATCACCGCAACCGCTGCCCCCGTACCGTCGAGTCGGTCCGGAATCGACCACCAGGCATCTCGCCGGGCCACCAGCCGATCGTCGGCCACCAACGTGCGCGCCCGTTCGACACTGCCCGACGCAGCAGCGGCGATGATCGGTGCCTGCTCGGGAGAAGCAAGCCCCTCCGCAACCAGCGCATCGGCGATCGCCTCCTCGGCGATCGGCGGGAAGTCGACACGCGTACACCGACTCTCGATCGTGATGTGCTCCGGCGGGACATCCTCGGCGAGCAGCACGAAGATCGATGTTGCAGGAGGCTCCTCGATCGTCTTCAGCAGCGAGGCCGCCGCCGCAGCGGTCGCCGTGTGGAAGCGGTTGACGATCAGGACCTTTCGCTTGCCTTCGACCGGCGACCGGCTGGCCTGCACGATGAGCGGCTCCGCTTCTTCGTCGCGGCGCAGGTTGTTGCCGACCGGATCGAGCATGTGGACGTCGGCGTGCGACTCGTCGACGGCAAGTCGGCGGTGGCGTTCGGCGTTGTCGGGATCGGCAGCGGCCAACAACTCACCGGCGAAGACGGTGGCAGCCCGACGCTTCCCGGCGCCGCCCGGCCCGACGAACAGATAGGCGTGGACGGGTGCCGTGACCGCAGCTTCGAGACGACGAACCGCCTCCTGCTGGCCGACGACGAGATCCCAGCTCACGGATTCGCCGCCAACCACGCTTCGACCACAGTGTCGACACGTGCGGCGACCTCGTCGACGGTGCCGTCGGCGTCGACGACCAGCCAGCGGTCGGGATCGGCGGCTGCGAGTTCGAGATACCCGTTTCGAACCCGGGTGTGGAAGGCGGCCCCGGCACCCTCAATGCGATCCATCTGATCACCGAGGCGCACTCGGGCCACCGACCACTCGACGTCGAGCAGCACGGTGAGATCCGGCTCGATGCCGTGGGTCGCGAATCGCATCATGGCGTCGAGTTGATCGAGATCGAGCCCGCGTCCGTAGCCCTGGTAGGCGGTGCTCGATGCGGTGTAGCGATCGGACACGATCGTGTCGCCTCGCTCGAGCGCAGGACCGACGATCTCGGCGACATGCTGGGCCTTGTCGGCGATGACGAGCAGGGCTTCGGCCCGATCGTCGAGCGCGGCATGCGCCGGGTCGAGCAGGATCGACCGAATCGCACTGCCGATCTCGGTCGCGCCGAACTGGAAGGTCAACTCGGCGCCGAGGCGTGATGCAAGGCGACGGGCCTGGGTCGACTTTCCGGAAGCGTCGGCCCCTTCGAACACGATCAGTCGGCCGGTCACGCGCTCGGCTCCGACTCTGCCTCGGCGAGGAACGCACCGGACCCGGCGCGCAAGCTCCACATCGCCAATCCTCCGGCCATCACGATGATGATGGCCGAGACCCACATGGTGAGGCGCACTCCCGGCACGAAGATCGCCAATCCCCCGAGCACGATCTCACGCCCCCAGATCGAATCCGAGAGTCCGTCGAGGAGTTCAGAGAGGATCGGTGCGATCGCGAGCGCGATCAGGACGCAGAAGCGGACCAGCACCAGCAGTGAGGCGAAGATCCGGCCTCGAAGCTCGTCGTCGACATTCTCGTGCAGCAAGGTGAACCCGAGGACATAGATCGGTCCGGCGGCAAACCCCACAACCGCGATCATCGGCACGACGATCGACAGAATCGACGCCGACCCGGCGACGAGCAAGCCGGCGCCCGCGACCACGAGCGCAAGCGGGAAGACCCGGGCCCGGTTGATCCGGGTTTGGAGAACCGATGCCGTCAAGACTCCGAGCGCCATACCGGTGCCGAGCGCGAACAGGATCAGGTTGAAGTCGGCGCCTTCACCGGCGATGACCTCATCGACGAAGATCGCACCAAGCGGTACGAGCATGCCGCCACCGATCACCCCCGTGGCCAGGCCGATGTTGACCGCCCGGACGATCGGGTTGACGGCGATGAACTCCCAGCCCTCGCGGAGTTCGCGGAACGCCCCGCCCAGATCCCAGCTCCCCCGCTCCGTGCCGAGTCGCTCCTCGCGGGTGCGGCGGGTCCAGTAGATACGCCCGATGATGGCGGCGGTGGCCAGGAACGACAGGCCGTTGACATAGAAGGCCAACCCCTCCTCGTTGAACTGCCACGTGTTGACCCAACCCTCGTCGGCGAAGCCCTCGGAAAGCTTGGCGAGGAGCGCAGCGATGCCGGCCGCCACGGGGAACATGCCGTACGCCGCCGCCACATTGAGCGAGTTGGCGGTGGTGAGCTTCTCCTTCGGGACGATGTTCGGGACGACCGCTTCCTTCGCCGGCGACCACAGCATCGTGAGGATCTCGAGAACGAACGAGGCGAGGATCAATCCGAGCAGGCTGTCGACGAACGGCAACGCGAAGAAGACGAGCGCCCGACCGACATCGCAGAACAACATCCCCCGCTTGCGATCGAGGCGGTCGACGATCACACCTGCCGCAGTGGCGAGGAAGAATCCGGGAGCGATACGGGCCGCGAGGACCAACGCAATCGCGGTTCCCTCCGACCCGTCGCTGATGCGTTCGGCGAGCGAGATGATCGCGATCAGGCCGAGCCAGTCACCTGTCGCCGAGATGACCTGGGCGACCCAGAGCTTGAAGAACTCCCATGATCCGAAGACCGAGTCGATGCGGCCGCCCGGGCGCGTGGCACCGACCGCATCCTGCAGGCGATCCGCACTGGAACCGGGGGCGCTCACGCCGACGACCTTAGGGGACCACGAGCAGCGGCTCGATCACTCGTCGTCGCTGGAAGCGGCGGCCTTCTTGGCGGCCTTCTTCTTGGTCGCCTTCTTCTTCGTCGCCTTCTTGGCCGACTTCTTCTTGGCGGCCTTCTTCTTCGTCGCCTTCTTCTTGGCGGGGCCCTTGGCCCGACGGTCGGCGAGAAGTTCGGCGGCCCGTTCGACGGTGAGCTCCTCGACCGTGTCGCCCTTGCGCAACGAGGCGTTGTACTCGCCGTCGGTGACGTACGGCCCGAAGCGGCCGTCCTTGACGATCATCGGGTTGCCGGTCTCGGGGTCGGGGCCCATGTCGCGCAGCGGTGGCTTCGGTGCGGCCTGGCCACGGCGACGCTTCGGCTGGGCAAGGATCGCCAGGCACTCCTCGAGCGTGACGGTGAGCAGCTGGGCCTCCGTCTCGAGGCTGCGGCTGTCGGTGCCCATCTTGAGATACGGGCCGTAGCGGCCGTTCTGCACGGTGATGACCTCACCCGTCTCGGGGTGAGCGCCGACCGTGCGCGGCAGCGACAGGATCTGGAGGGCTTCCTCGAACGTCAACGTCTCGACCGACATCGTGGAAAAGAGCGAACCAGAGGGTGGCTTCTCCTCCCCTCGTTCCTCCCAATCCTCGTGGGTGCCGACCTGGACATAGGGGCCGAAACGGCCCGCCTTCGCATAGATCTCGAGGCCGTGCTCGGGGTGCATGCCGATGATGCGCCCTTCCTTCGGGATCGCGAGGAATTCGATCGCTTTGTCGAGGGTGAGTTCGTCGGGGGGAAGGTCGTCGGGGATCGACGCGGTCTGGTTGTCGTCGGCAGTATCGCTGTCGCCCATCTGGACGTAGGGGCCGTACCGGCCGACGCGGGCCACGACCGGTCTGCCCTCGTCGCTCATGCCGAGCGGGATGGTGTTGACCATGCGGGCGTCGATGTCGGGGAGCCGGGTCGACACCTTCTCCTTCAGGCCCGGCTCGCCACCTTCACCCTCACCGAAGTAGAAGCGGCTGAGCCACGGCTCGGCCTCCTCGGTACCGGTGGCGATCTTGTCGAGGTCGTCCTCCATCTTGGCGGTGAAGGCGTAGTCGACGAGGTTGGGGAAGTGGCCTTCCATGACGTTGACCACCGAGAAGGCGGTGAACGACGGCACGAGGGCCGAACCCTTCTTCCAGACGTAGCCGCGGTCCTGGATGGTGCCGATGATCGATGCGTAGGTCGACGGACGCCCAACGCCGAGTTCCTCGAGGCGTTTGACGAGCGACGCTTCCGTGAAGCGACTCGGCGGAGACGTGGTGTGCCCCTCGAACTCGAGCGGGCCGGCAGCGCGAGCAGCGTCGCCCTCGACGAGTGGGGGGAGGCGACGTTCGTCGGCATCGTCCTCGCTGTCACGATCCTGAACCTTGGTCTCCTCGTAGACCTCACGGAAGCCCATGTGGGCGATCACGGTGCCCGACGCCGCGAACTCGACGTCGCGGCCGTCGTGCGCGGTTGCACCGAGCTTCAGGGTGACGGTCTCGCCGGTGCAGTCGGTCATCTGCGACGCGACGGCACGCTGCCAGATCAGCTCGTACGCCCGCGCTTCGGACTGGGGCACCTCTTGGGCGACCTCCGCAGGGAGCCGGAACGTGTCACCCGCCGGCCGGATCGCCTCGTGGGCTTCCTGCGCGTTCTTCGACTTCGTGGCGTAGTGGCGGGGCGCGTCGGGGAGGAAGTCCGTGCCGTAGCGCTCCGAGATCATCGTGCGGGCGGCCTGCAGTGCCGTGTCCGACAGCGTGGTGCTGTCGGTTCGCATATAGGTGATGTAGCCCTTTTCGTAGAGGCCCTGGGCAGCCCGCATCGCCATCTGCGCGCTCATCCCAAGCTTGCGGCCCGCCTCTTGCTGGTAGGTCGAGGTGATGAACGGTGCGGCGGGACGGCGACGGTAGGGCTTCGTCTCACGAGCGCGGACCTCGTAGGGCACGCCGTCGAGCGCGCCGACCAACGCCTGGGCCCCAGCCTCGTCGAGCACGGTGACGTCGTCGCGGGCGAGGCGGCCGTCGTCGCCGAAGTCGCGACCGCTCGCCAACCGGACCCCGTCGATCGTGTTGAGCGCCGCAGAGAACTCGCGCTGGTCGTCGCCCTGCGCCGCCGCGAACGTACCCTTCACATCCCAGTAGCTGGCTTCGATGAACGCCATACGTTCACGTTCACGCTCGACGACGATGCGGGTGGCAACCGACTGCACACGGCCGGCCGACAACTGCGGCATCACCTTCTTCCAGAGCACCGGGCTGACCTCGTAGCCGTAAAGGCGGTCGAGGATGCGGCGGGCCTCCTGCGCATCGACCATCTTGCGGTCGAGTTCGCGCGGCGACTGCACGGCAAGTTGGATGGCGTCCTTGGTGATCTCGTGGAACACCATCCGCTTGACGGGCACGTCGGGGCCGGGGTTGAGCACCTCGATCAGGTGCCAGGCGATCGCCTCACCCTCACGATCCTCATCAGTCGCGAGATAGAGCTCGTCGGCCTCCTTCAGCAGCGTCTTCAGGAGACGAATGTGATCCTTCTTGTCGCGGTTCTCCACGTACAGCGGCTTGAACCCGTTGTCGACGTCGATGCCGGTGCGGGCCCAAGGTTCACCCTTGTAGGCCTTCGGCACGTCGGCGGCGTTGCGCGGCAGGTCGCGGATGTGGCCGATCGACGACTCGACCGTGAACTCGGCACCCAGGTACTCCTGGATCTTCTTGGCCTTGGCAGGGCTCTCGACGATGACGAGCGCATTGGCCATCAGTGGGTCTCCGCAGGTTCGGGGTGGGGGGGCTCGTCGGGGTCGGACGCTTCGGCACCGGTGGCCGGCTTGGCCCAGAGGAGCACAAGCGAACCGAGGGTTGCGGCGATCACCGACGCTCCCAGGATGCCGAGTTTCGCCTCGTCGACAACCATCGGGTCGTCGAACGCCAGACCGGTGATGAACAACGACACGGTGAAACCGATGCCCGCGATGAGGGCAAGGCCGACGACGTGGCGGAAGGTTGCACCCTGCGGCAGACCGGCAAGACCGAGCCGCACACCGAGCCAGGTGAACAGCGAGACACCGACGAATTTGCCGACGATCAGGCCAAGTACCACACCGAGCGTGATGTCGCTCGTGACTGCATCCTCGAGGGTTTCCGAGGAGATCTCGATCCCAGCGTTCACGAGGGCGAACAACGGGATGATCAGATACGAGCTGAACGGGTGAAGGAGGTCCGCGAGACGCTCGGCCACCGACAACTGTTCTCGGATCTCGAAGTTGGCTCGTCGGATCACTCTCGGGTTCGCCTCGCCGGCGATCGCCGACCCCACATGGGGGTTGTCGGCGGCGTCGACGCACGGGTCGGCGGCATAGGCACGCAACGGATGCGCAGGGCAGATGAGCCCGAGGACGACGCCGGCGATCGTGGCGTGGATGCCCGACTCGAAAACCGCCAACCACAGGACGACACCCACGAGCACGTAGAGCGGGATGTACCAGATGCGGGCGAGCTTCATCAGCAGCACCAGGGCGACGAGTCCGACGGCGGTAAGCGACCAGCCGATCGAGAGGTCGGATGTGTAGAAGATCGCGATCACGACGATCGCGCCGACGTCGTCGACGATGGCAAGAGTCAAGAGGAAGACCTTCATCGCCTTCGGGACCCGATCACCGAGCAGGGAAATGATGCCGATGGCGAACGCAATGTCGGTGGCCATCGGGATGCCCCACCCGTCGGCGCCGACCCCGCCGGCGTTGAAGGCGACGAAGATCAACGCAGGCACGATCATGCCGCCAAGCGCAGCCATCGCCGGGAGTGCCGCAGCGCGCGGGTTGGCGAGTTCGCCGCTGACGAGTTCCTTCTTGATCTCGAGCCCGACGACGAAGAAGAAGACGACCATCAAGGCATCGTTGACCCACGCCTCGAGCGGCTCGTCGATCGTGAGCAACGAGCCGAATTCGAGGCTGATGTGGAAGTGGATGAAGGACTCGTAGGACTCCTGCCATGGCGAGTTGGCCCACACCAGCGCAACGACGGTGGCAAGGATCAGGAGCAGCCCACCGGACGCCTCGATCTGCAAAAAATCACGAACCGGGCGACCGAGCGAGCGCGCCAAGCGACGGTCGCCGCCGAGCCACGTGAGTGGCGAAGGTTCGAGGTTCTCCGCTGTCATGACGTGGGGAACCTACCGCCGCATCACCCCAAGCGACGACGGTTGGAGGAATAGACCACCAGTTTGACGTCGGTGCCGTCATCGCCGGACGAGACCTCGGTCTCGTCGGTCAGCATGGCCATCAGATGGAGGCCGAGCCCCGACTCGTGCAGCAAGCGATCGGGGTGATCGGGCTCGGGAAGTTCGGGAACCTCGCCCTGATCGAAGCCCTGACCCCGGTCATGGATGAAGACCGTGATCTCGTCGTCGGTGACCTCACATTCGATACGGATCCGGTCGATCGTCCCGACGCGCTCCTGGGCGTTGATCGCGTTGGTGACGGCCTCTGAGACGGCGAGTTTGAGATCTTCGATGCGTTCGATCGCGATATCGGGTCGCAGTTCGGCGGCTGCGGCGACCACGACACGGACGAAGGACACGAAGTCAGATCGAGCCGGGATCTCGATCGCGATCGATCCGGGGCCGACCACAACCTCCGGATCCGACTCGGCACCCGTGCTCACGCCGCAGCGACCGCCGAATCGAGATCGGTGTGAATCGCGAACACTCGATCGAGATCACACACCTCGAGCACCCGCCGCACCCGTGGCTCACTGATGACGAGCCGCAGGTCGCCGTCGAGCAGCCGGACCCGCTTCAGTGCGCCGACGAGCACCCCAAGGCCGAACGAGTCGACGAACGCGACACCGGTAAGGTCGAGCACAAGACGATGATGACCATCGCGCACGACCTGGATCACGTGCTGACGTAGTTCGGGCGCGCCGACGACATCGAGTTCACCAGCCACGGTGAGCACCGACCACGGATCGGCGACATGAGTGTGCACGACGATGTCCACCCGGGGCACGGTATCGGACCACATGCAGGTGATTCGGTCACAGGGCTGCCGTAGCATCGGACGATGGCCCTCGCGCCGGACCCGGCCACCCCGTTCGAGACGCTCCTCGACGAACTCGATGCCGACGGACGCCTGGTGCACGTGGAGCACCTCGAACCCCGCGCCGAACGCCACCGCGAGCTCGAGCGACCGTTGCCCCCCGGCCTTGCCGACCGGCCCGACACGCAACACCTGTGGCATCACCAGGCCGAGGCGATCGACGCGATCCGACGCGGTGAACATGTCGTGATCGCCACCGGCACGGCGTCGGGCAAGTCCCGGTGCTTTCAGATCCCGATCGCCGAGGCCGTCGCCGATCCGATCACGCCCGGCACGGCGCTCCTCCTTTACCCCACCAAAGCGCTCGCCCACGACCAGCTGCGTTCGCTCGCCACCCTCGACTTCCCCCGCCTCGTGGCCGGCGCCTACGACGGCGACGCCACCCCGGAAGAGAAGGCCTGGATCCGCGAGAACGCCAACGTCATCCTCACCAACCCGGAAATGCTGCACGGTGGGTTCCTCCCCCGGCACGAGAAGTGGGACACCTTCTTCATGCGACTCCGGGTGGTGGTGATCGACGAGCTCCACGTTCTGCGCGGCGTCTTCGGCACACACGTCGCCCACATCCTGCGGCGACTCCGCCGGATCTGTCGCCACTACGGCTCCGATCCGGTCTTCGTCTTCACCTCGGCCACGATCGGCCAGCCCGAGCGGCTGGCATCGGCGTTGTGTGCGGCACCGGTCACGGCCATCACCGACGACGGCTCCCCCACGGGTTCACGTCGGTTCGCACTGCTCGACCCACCGGTCGTCGATGAGGAGACCGGCGTGCGCGCCTCGGCCAACAGCGAGGTGGCCGCGGTCAGCGCCGCGCTGGTCGAGTCCGGTCACCGAACGATCACCTTCTGCCAGAGCCGAAAGGGCACCGAACTCATCGCCGCCGACATCTCCCGCCGGGTATCTCCGCACCTGAAACGCGCGGTGATGTCGTATCGGGCCGGCTACCTCGCCGAGGAACGTCGGGCAATCGAGGAGCAGATGAGCGACGGCACGCTGCGCGGCATCGTCGCGACCTCGGCGCTCGAACTCGGCGTCGACATCGGTGACCTCGATGCCTGCGTGATCAACGGATTCCCCGGCACGATTGCGTCCATGTGGCAGCAGGCGGGGCGCGCCGGGCGACGTAACGCGCCAAGCGTCTCGGTGCTCGTTGCCGGCGACGACCAACTCGACCGCTACCTGATGCGTCACCCCCACGAGGTCTTCGAGCGACAGCCGGAGCCATCGGTGATCAACACCGCCAACCCCCACATCCTCGGCCCGCATCTCGCATGTGCGGCCTACGAACTACCGCTGTCGTACGACGACGTTCGCTGGTGGAACGACGAGGAA
>PABW01000082.1 GCA_002699625.1 Acidimicrobiaceae bacterium | reverse complement strand
GCGATGCGCATCATCTGATCATCGGCATGGATCGGTTGGGCCGCCTCGCCCGGCCCGATCGAGACCGACGCGAGTGACGAGATCAGGAACCCTTCGCCGAGCACCCCTTCGATGACCGGCGCAATCGCCGGGTGGACCGGGACCTCGGGCCACGGGCCCTCGTAGGCGAGCAGGTTGAACACCCGCTTGGTGCTCGCTCCCTCGAAGGTGTTCGCCGACGGCGTGATGCCAAGCCGGTCCTCGAGGTCGTGCAGCGCCGCCTCGAGTTCGTCGATGAACCGGGGATCGATCGCCTGTTCGACAATCGTCCAGCCGACATCGTCGAGACGTTCGACGTGTTCCTGCACACTCACGACCATGCCCCGAGGGTAGCCAGCGAAGCAATCCTGAGTGAACAGGCCGACAGCTGCCGCGAACCACACGCAAGCTGTCAGACTGCACCGGTGATCGACCTCCGCTCTGACACCGTCACCCGCCCGACCGCTGCCATGAAGCAGGCCATGGTCGACGCCCCGCTCGGCGACGACGTGTTCGGCGACGATCCCACCGTGCAACGCCTCGAGGCGATGGTGGCCGAGCGACTGAACAAGGAGGCGGCGGTCTTCGTAACGAGCGGCACCCAGTCGAACCTGCTTGCGCTGATGAGCCACTGCGGCCGAGGCGACGGTTACATCGTCGGCGACCAGGCCCACTGCTACGGCTGGGAGGGCGGTGGCGCTGCCGTGCTCGGCAGCATCCAGCCTCAGGTCGTGCCGATGCTCGCCGATGGACTCCCCGACCCCGCCGCCATCGCCAACACGGTGAAGCCCGAGGATCCCCATTTCGCCCGCACCAAAGTCGCCTGTCTCGAGAACACCAAGGACGGCATCGTCCAGTCGGTCGCCCGCATGGAAGAGGCGACCGACGTGGCCCGAGCACACGGCCTCGCCACCCACCTCGACGGTGCCCGCATGTGGAACGCCGCCGTGGCGCTCGGCATTGACGGCGCCACGCTCACCGCCCCATTCGACACGGTGTCGCTGTGTCTCTCGAAGGGGCTCGGAGCACCGATGGGTTCGGTACTCAGCGGCCCGGCCGCCCTGATCGGCGAAGCCCGCAAGTACCGGAAGATGCTCGGTGGCGGTCTCCGCCAGGTCGGCATGGTCGCTGCAGCCGGAATTCATGCGCTGGAGCACCATGTCNAGCGCCTCGCCNACGACCATGCGAACGCCGCCGCACTCGCCGAAGCACTCGATGCAATCGACGGCATCGAGATCCGAGCGCAGAACACCAACATGGTGTTCTGCACGGCGGGACAGGTCGACCCGGCGGCGCTGACCGATGCCATGGAAGCCGGCGGCGTGCTGGCGCTCTGGTATTCGACTCCCGACGGCACGACCGAGACTCGGCTGGTCACCCATCTCGACGTGTCGAGCAGCGATCTCGAACTGGTGGCAAACGCCGTCGAGCGGGCCCTCGCCGACTGATCAGATCAGGCCTGCCACCCGATAGGCGCCCTCGAGATCCTCGTGGTTGGTGTAGCACCCCTTGAAGTGTCGCTCACCCGAGAAGCCGGTTCGGCCGTGGAAACATCGCCAGTTGTCGAACACGAGGACGCGGCCGGGTTGCCACGGGTGAACGAGCGCCCGTGACGAATCGTTGAACACCGCCCGNAAGCCGTTGTAGGCGTCGATCACGNCGTCGACGAGGCCCTCGTCGGGGAGTANCGGCGAGCGGTCGTAGTTGTTGAACGACACCTGCACGAGCGTGCCNTGCTCGTCGACCCGCAGCGGTGGGCGCTCGGCGACGAGATGCACGCCGGGCTCGACATAGTGCGCNGTGACGGCATAGCGGGTGAGCAGATCGGCCGCCTCCGGGNTCNGNGCTTGGAAGTCGCGCGCGGCGGCGAANCCATCNACCANCACCGAGTCTCCCCCNTCACCCGTTTTCAGTTGCTGGGCGAACACGATCGTGCCGGGGCCGTCGTGGCTGTAGGTGCCGTCGGTGTGCACGTCGAGGGCGAACGACTCGTAGGCGGAATCCTGATGTTCGAACGAGCCGGAATTCATGTTCCAGACCGTGCCAAAGATCGACGCACGCGGATAGCCGATGCGTTCGGCGAGGCGAATGGTGGGCTCCTCCCCGAGTTCGGCGCCGTCGAAGGCCGCCCAACCGAAACGTCGGAGATGGTCGAGCGCCTCGGTCCATGCAGCGTCGTCGCCGAGCACACCGAAGTCGAACCAGGTCGCCTCGGCCGGCGAGTCCCACAGATCCACACCGGCCGGGAGNGTGAACCCGGATCCGGTGCGAGGCCACAGCGACCGCCGACTCGACGCAACCGCCAGCAGTCGGTCGAGGTCGTGACCGGTGCGAACGCCATCGCTCCAGTCGACGGCGAGCCAGGTCCCGTCGACGTGCACCGCAGCCGGCGCAATCTGCGGGTCGATCCCGAATGTGTCGGTGAGTCGCTGCTTGGAGACCGGGTTGAGGCTGTCGATGTCGTCGCCATGGTCGCGGAGCCATCGTCCGGGGATGACGTGCTCACCGAGCACCACCGAACGTTCCGAAATCGACACAGCGAGGGCGGCCATGGCCCCAGTGTGCCCGATCAGCGCAGAATGCGGACCTTGCCGTACATGGCCCCGAAGAGGATCCGACCGTCGTCGTCGACGGTCACCCCGGCACCGAGCGTGTTGAACTTCGATCCGCCGAGCACGTAGTGAAACGCCGACTCGCCGGTGGTCCAGTTCACCGCCTCGATGGTCCACATTCCGTCTCGAGAGCCGCACGTGTAGACGAGATCGGACGCCTGCGCGACGAACGGCACGGAGTTCGGCGACGACACGTTGTTGTTGACCCACGCCTCTTCGAGCCGACGCTCGACCGGATTCCACTCGAATTTGTGCAAGCCGTGGGGGGTGTACTCCGGCTTGTGGCCGAGCATGAAGCACAGCAGGCGCTTTCCGCCCACCGGAATGCCGTCGGGAAGCATTGCCGGCTCGTTGTTGACGGTCATCGCCCCGTAGCCGCTCACCGTGATCGACTGCTCCGTCTGGATGGCCGGCAGATCGGGGTCGCCCATGTTGGCGGGGCCGAGGCCGGCGATGCGACGCGACGGCGCATCGGGCAACTGCTCCCAGTCGTCGGGGATCTCGTCGCGCCAGGCGTAGGTGATGTTGACGACCTCGTCGCCGTCGCCGAACACGACGAAGTGATCCTCGTCAGGCCCGAAGCCCATCAGCGACGGGGTGGTGCCGCTGCCGTTCTGGGCGCCATTGCGGTACGGGAAGCTCCAGGCGCCATTGGCTTCGTCGATACTCAGCCGTTCGCCATCCCAGACCACCTTGTGGTGGTGGTCGCACGATGACAGGTAGATGCTGTTGTCCTCGTCGACACAGGTGCTGGTGCGCACCCAGCCGAAGCCGGTGTGGCCGTAGTCCTCGGCTTTCGCCGCGCAATAGGCCGCGGCATCTTCCGCACCACCCCGGATCTGGATCGCCCGGTACTCGCTGAAGTCGCGCTTCAAGAGCACCACCCATCCNTGATCCGTGGTCATCACGAGCCAACCGTCGAAGGTGATGTTGATGCCGACGAAGAAGCCTTCGATGTGATNGGGCTTGTACCAGCGATCTCGTTCGACAATGGCAGAGGCCGGGTCGGTCGGATCGCTGTCGANATAGGCGACNGCGTGATCCTTGCGACCGAGGAAGAAGGTGTTGTCGCAGTCGACCAGGGCGTACACGCCNTCGAGGCCGGTCATGTACTTCAGCGAGAGTCCGATGGCGTGCTCGATCGCCTCCCAACCCTCCTTTTCGTCGAGGCCACGAAGGTTGTCCTCGAGTTCGGCCTGCGGCGTCTTTCCCTCGCCGCCCTCGATCACATGCTCGGCCAGGATCTCNAGCGTGTCGTAGTCGAGNTTGTTGATCGTTTGACGACCATTGCTCCAGATCACCCGACGGCCGTCNGGNTANGGNCCCGAGATCATGCANCCGAAGTGGCACGGNGTGAGCCAGGTGTACTGCACGCTGTCGGCATCGAGGACTTCGGANGGNCCTTCGGGNCCGGCCCANGGCACATTGTCCTGCTGGTCGCTCCGNCCNTGGGCCATGGCGTTGCCCGACGGGGCGAGGAAGGGNTTGACCGGAGGTTGCTGCATCACGNTCCGTTCAGGCGNCNAAGGGTTCGGCGACGAAACCGACCCGGTGGACNACTCGGCGGCCNGTGAAGTCGGCCATGGCGATGTGCTGGGTGCTGCGGTTNTCCCAGATGACNACATCGCCTTCCTCCCANCGATGCCGGTAGGCGAANTCGGGGCGGGCNAGGTGCTTGANGAGCATCGCNAGGATCGCCTCNGACTCGATCGGNGGNAGGTTGACGATTCCNCGCACGAAGGTCTCNTTGACGAAGAGGCANGGACGCCCGCTCACCGGGTGATGCCGGATGACNGGGTGCTCGGCGGCGACGCCCGGNGCGATCTCGTGTCGGGCCCGCCGATTGGCCAGCAGGGTGCGCATGCCGTTGGAGAGGGCNTCGTGGGCGGCCTCGGTNTCGAGCCACAGCGTGTCGCCNCCGACGTCGGGCTTCATCCGCATCACGAGCGCCGCACCCGACGACGGNGTGTCGGTGAAGGTCTCNTCNGCNTGCCACCGATCGGCCTTGTAGCCCTCGGCGCTATCGAANACGCAGACNAGATCGGAGTCCTCGTGACNAGGNTTCTGNGGCTGAGGAGGCTCGGCGTCNCCGAAGACGGTNGCGAGGGNGATGTGCTGCTCGATGGACGGNTCGGCGCCGGGCAGCACGAGGACCTTGTGNTCGACGAGCGCNTCGCGCAGGGCCTGGTGNCTGGCTTCGTCGAGNANTTCGTCGAACGGNGTGTCGATCCGGGCGGCGAAGTGTCCGCTGAGCNGGGTNAGGGCGAGNGTGGTGGTCATGCGTGGNCGCCGAGCGGGNTGGCGACGAAACCGGCCGACGTCGGCAGACCGGCGGCTCGTTCGAGGGCGATGATGAGGTCGCGCACANGGGTGCCGACGTCGTCGAGGTCGAGGTCGNNGACGGCGGCGGCGGTGGCANCGGTNAGNCGGGTGATNACGGTGTCGTGGAGTCGACGGCCGTCTNCGGANAGCACGANGAGCTTGCCGCGGCCGTCGNNCGGGTCGGGTCGGCGCTCGANGAGGCCCGCCGATTCCANCCGACTCAGGGTGGCNGTGAGACCACCGGAGGTCTGCACGACGAACCGGGCGACNTCGCTGGGCCGAGCCGTGTGCTCNGGNGCGTGCACGAGNTAGGCCAGCACTCGGATCTCGGCGGGNGTGGTGGCGGCCTCGGCACAGATGTCGGTTGTCATCGANTCGGTCAGCCGACCGAGACGGCCCAANANGAANGTGAGGGTCAGNGGATCCACCTCNNTGAAACTANCTTGCCANAAAGCTTTGTGGCAAGTGGNTGGNTNGCNCNAGGGGTCGGTGCCGCATCCGNCGAACATCGTGTCCTCGTAGCACTGGCATGGCCCGCTACGCGANCACCGTCCGCTCCGAACGACCCGCNCCCGTNGCGTTCGCCTTCGTCGCCGACCTCTCGAACCTNCCNCAGTGGGATCCGGGGGTGCAGAAGGTGAGCCAGNTCCGNGGCGACGGCCTTGGCGCCGAGGCGGCCTACGAGGTGGTGTTGTCGAGTGCGGGCAACACCCGACTCGTCTACGAANTGACCGAGTTCGACCACGAGGCCCTGACCGCCACGCTCGTCGCAACCCACAGNTGGTTCCGATCNATCGACACGATCAGCGCCACGGGCGACGACGACGGCTCCGACGTCACCTACGACGCGNCGCTCGAACTCCGAGGCCCACTCGCCNTNCTCGACCCCCTCCTCGGNCTCGTCTTCAACCGCATCGGCGACAAGGCCGCCGCCGGTCTCATCCGGGTCCTCGACGGAGCNGCAGTCGCATGAGCGCAAAGCTGCTCGATCGGGTNCTNGAGACGCCGATCGCTCCGAGTTTCACCCGCATCGGCGCGGTCGTNCGTTCTCGNACCGAGCACTGGACNGACCTCGACNACTACGACCTCNCCGGGCGCACCNTCCTGCTCACGGGCGCCACATCGGGCCTCGGCCTTGCCGCNGCCCATCGNCTCGCCGGGCTCGGCGCCACCCTGCTCGTCGTCGGCCGCAATCCGGNCAAGACCGACGCCNCCTGCGCAGCCCTCCCCTCCCCGACCGGAGCGACCCACACNCCCCTGTACGCCGACCTCGGCGANCTCGCCGCNGTCACGGCGCTCGCCGACACNGTGATCGGCTCNCACGGCGACCTNGACACCCTCATCCACAACGCCGGCGCACTCAGCGCCNAACGCACCGAGAANGCCGACGGCATCGAGAGCACCGTGGCCTCCCAGGTGCTCGGGCCGTTCCTGCTCACCGCCCGACTNCTGCCGACNCTGCGGTCNAACGGCCCNGCCCGCGTCCTGACCATGTCGTCGGGNGGCATGTANTCCNCCGGCCTCACCGTCAACCGCCTCCANATGAGCGGCCCCGGTTCGGCCGACCCCTACCGGGGCGCCGAGCAGTACGCNCGNGCCAAACGGGCCCANGTGACCCTCACCGAGATCTGGGCCGAGAAGTTCGCCGACAGCNGTGTGCGTTTCCATTCACTNCACCCGGGCTGGGCNGACACNCCCGGNGTCGANGAGGCATTGCCCACCTTCCGCAAGATCGTCGGGCCACTGCTGCGCTCACCGGCAGAGGGAGCCGACACGCTCGTCTGGCTCNCGGCCGACGACACCGTGGTCGTGGAGAACGGTCTGTTCTGGCACGACCGGGCACCNCGCNCGATCCACCGTCTNCCNCAGACCAGGCGNAGCGACACNCCCGAGCGGCGTGCCGACCTGTGGGACTGGTGTGTCNCTCAGACCGGAGTNGACCCCGAGGCCTGATTCGGGACGGANCGNACCCGNANNCGNTCCNCNTCAATCTGAACCTCGTAGGTCGCGAGGCCNTCGGTGACNGGTTGACGGGACGGGCTTCCGTCGGCCANCCGGAACCGACCNTTGTGTTTGGNACACTCGAGTTCGTCACCGACGATGGCNCCGTCGANNAGCTGCACNCGTCTCGAGTGGGTGCAGATCCCNGCCANTGCGTGCATCTCGCCNGACGATGCCCGGCAGANCACGATCGGGCCGTNGGAACCNTCGATCGNCCGCATGGCCCCGGGTACCAGGTCGGNGACCGCACAGACNTCGATCCANNCACCGTGNTCNACGGACNTCGCCGCACGGGTCGTCGACGAGACCGACTCGGGNACGNCCCGNTCGAGCTCGAANGTCGGCTCGGNCGCCTGACCGCGCGCCGCNGTCCAGATCTCTCGATACGCAGCCCAGNTCGACGGTGACGGCTCCGGGAGATCGTCTCGGATCTCGCCGTGAAGGGCCGGAAGGTTCCGGTACGGCACCGNCGGAAACATGTGNTGCTCNACGTGGTNGTTCATGTTCAGGTANAGGAACCGGAACACCGGATTCATGTACACCGTGCGGGTGTTCCACCGATGATCGAGAACGTCCTCGCGAAGGCCGGCGTGCTGGGTCGTCCCGAAGAAGGCCATCAGCCACGCCCCGNAGAACGTCGGCCCCACCACGAACAGCANCGGCACNAGACCNGCCGTNACGACACAGGCGGCGAGCACGCNNACGATCACGACNAGGTAGCNGCGGGCCTCCCANACGACNCGGCGATGCAGCTNGGACGGGACGTACCCGGCGACGTCGGCGTCGAGTCGACCNCACGCATGGCGNACGATCCGGCGNACCANCGCAGGCACGCTGGTGAGGCCGAGCAGGTTGACGGCCCANGCCCGAACGTCGATCGGTCGGGGGAACACGATCTCNGCGTCNCGNCCGACGACGATCGTGTCGCTGTGGTGGCGAANGTGCGACCACCGCCACACCGTGGGTTCGCGCAACANCATGAACGAGGCCGGGANNTACACCAGTTCNTTGAGCCACGAGGTNCGAAACGCNGTGCCGTGGCCACATTCGTGCCACCGGGGATCGGCTGCGCCGCCNTACAGAGCGCCGTAGACGNCGAAGGCCNGGATCGCCCACCANGAACCNAGCGCGACCCATGCCCAGCNTCCCGCACCCACGAGCAACACNAGCCAGAGCACGACNTCGATGCCGGCGCGNAGATCAGACCGTTGNTGGAGTTCGGCAAGCCGAGCCGGGTCGATCGGCGAGCGGTACCACTCGGCGTCGGCAAGGCCNCGTTCGATNGCGCGCTGCGACTCGGGCCCGGTGAGCGAGTAGTCCCGAGCCGGCNCCGTCATCAGTCGATGATCTCCCGGAGCTGCCGCATGCGCGGCCTCACGACCTCNTCGAGGAGCNCAGGCCGTTCGTCGGGNGATGCGAGTGCGGCCTCNCCCCACAGGGCACGNCCGACCATGAAGCCCGANCCTCCGGCCTTCACCGCAACNTCCACCTGCCGCAGGTAGGTGTCGAATGAACCTCCGCCCGACAGCAACACCCACGGCATCGTNGCGATCTCCGAGATCGTGCGACATGCAGCNAACCAGTGATCCTCGTCNGGATCGGACGGNTCGACCGGGAACGGCAGCTTGAGCAGATCGGGACTCATCGCCGCAAANCGNTGNGCGGTCTCGAGCACCAGCTTCGGGCGGAGCGANGGATCGTCGAGTNGNTANAANANCGGCTCGAGCACCACGGGGATNCCGACCCGGTTGCACTCGGCGACGACCTCGCGNCCGACCTGCTCCTGGGCCTCGGCCAACGGGCGGTCGGGGCGGTACGGCAGCAACAACTTGGCGCACGAGGCNCCGCTGGNCTTCGCCTGTTCGACCGACCAGCCGTCGAGNAGTTCGGTCGGGCCNTTCTCCGGNTCGCCNAGGTAGCCCTGCGCNTCNAGNGCAGCGGTGAANCCGATNNNNGCNGGNTTGGCNCCGGAGTCGATGAGCTGCGGGATCGAGTACTCNGGTTCGAGCATGACGCCGGTGGCNTCGGGCGCNATCGCCCGCACCATCTNATCTTTGAGATCGGTGATCTCCTGCGCCGTCAGCGAATCGGGATCGTCGGGGCGCACGAACGCCCGCAGNGAGTCGCGATGNTCGATGGCGAAGACGCCGAAACGNCGCTTGTCGTTGGTGAGGTCATCGAGCATGGACGNAAGGTCGTTCATGTCAGGGNCGNACCTTGGGGAGNTCCCAGCCGAACTTGTCCCAGTCCTCTTCGATCCAGGTGTAGGCATCGTGGAAGCACGGNGGGGTGACACGTTCNCCNTCGACGAGTTCGCCCGCCAGATAGTTGAGGAAGAACATGTGNCTCCCGGGCGCAGCNGCCGTNGAGTGGAAGCCCTTGGTGACGATGGCGCAATCGCCGTCGCNGGCCGTGAGGACTTCGTCNAAGTCCTCGTCGGTCCGCCAGTTGCGGTGCATNCAGAAGCCGTCGGACGGGTCGAGTCGGAAGTAGTACGTCTCCTCCAGATACGGCGANCCGTTGAAACCGTCNTGGCAGTGCGGCGGCCAACCCGACCACGAACCNCGAGGCACNTAGACCTCNTAGAGGATGAGNCGCTCGGCATCGATCGGCGGCGCCAGCACNTGGTTGACCTGGCGGTAGGCGGCGCCGCCCCCGCGAAGCTCACTNGACATGTCGGCCGGTTCGATNATGCGCGCCGGGTAGCGGCCCTCGGCCGGTGCCGAGCCGATNGCGAACTCGAATGCNTCGTCGNTGGCGACGATCTCGATCGCGACGCCGGGTGGGGCGTANGCGATGCGGGGCATCTCCTCGAACACCGAGGTGCGNGACAGNGTGGTNTCGATGNCGCCGACCTTCACGGTGGCCGAGCCGCTGATCGGCACGACCGCNGTCTCCTGGNCGGCGAGCANGTGGNCGTGGCGTTCGCCCGGCTTCAGGCCGACGATGGCGAAGCTGAGATAGGTCCACCCCGCNGACTCGGGCGTGATCTNCATCTGGACGGTNTTCGACCGGTCGGGNGTGAANAGGTGTTCGTTCATCAGATGATCTCCGTNATCAGGACNGGACGGCCTTCGTCCATCGAGCGCTTGGCGGCCATGCCGATGACGAGCGGAGCTCGNCCGTCGGCACCGCTGATCGGTGNNGGGGTGCCGTTCTCNACGGCGGCNACGAATGCCTCCCACTGATCGAGATAGCTGGCGGTNTAGCGCTCAAGGAAGAAGTTCTGGAGNGGCGGCTGGCGNTAGCCNCCGGCGGTGGCCACNACNGCGTTGGCGTCNTGGTGGTTGNTCGACTGGGCCATGCCGCCNCTGCCGAAGGCCTCGACCCGCTGGTCGTAGCCGTANACNGCACGACGGCTGATGTCGATCGTGGTGAGNCAGCNGTTCTCGTGGGTGAGAANGATGACGGCGGTATCGACATCNCCGGCCTGCCCGATCGCNGGATCAACCCGNACGCGGCCGAGGGCGTAGACCGACTCGACCTCGCTACCGGTCACGNAGCGAGCCATGTCGAAATCGTGGATCGCCATGTCGTTGAAGATGCCGCCCGAGACCTCGATGTAGGCGATCGGNGGCGGNGCCGGGTCNCGGCTGGTGATGTTGACGACCTCGACNTCACCGATCGNNCCATCGGCGACGGCATCNGCAACCGCCTTGTGGGACGGATCGAACCGGCGNTTGAAGCCGATGTGCAACGGNACGCCGGCNGCTTCGACCGCNNCNAGCGCNCGGTCGACTTCNGCGACNTCGAGGCTGANCGGCTTTTCGCANAAGATCGCCCGACCAGCTTCGGCCGCNGCGATCATGACCTCGACGTGGGTGTCGGTGGAGGTGCAGATCGCNACNGCGTCGGCGTCGATCGCCAGTGCNGCCTCGAGGTCGGCGGCGACGGGAACGCCGAGTTCGGCACCGACGTTCTCNGCCGCTTCAGCGACGACNTCGAANACGCCGACGACCTCGGCACCGGCGACCCGGCGGTGNAGATAGGCGGCGTGCATGGAACCGATNCGGCCNCAGCCGAGCACGACGAAACGAACGGTCATNNGGAAACTCCGTCTTTGTCGATGGGAGATGGGCCNGGGGAATACAGCGCCGGTTTGNNCGGCANGTCGACNCCNACGGNGACGCCGTCGGCNGCAGCCGACGNNGCNGCNGCCTCGACCACGGCCTGGGCGGCGTANCCGTCCCATGCCGACGGGCCACGGGCGGNACCCGCCTCGACCGAGTCGAGGAAGTCACGCATCTCGACGCGGTAGGTNTCGAGGAACGGCGAGAACCAGTCGTCGCCGATGGNTCCNGCAACCNTGCCGTCGGCCCGNANCGCGGCCCGGAGAGGCTCAGCCGCGATGACATTNCCGCGCTCTGCCGTGACCTCGACCGAGACCTCGTAGCCGGTGGCGATGTCGTCGAACTCNAGCACGGCGACTGCNCCNCCCGCCAGGCGACACGTGGNGACGATCATCCGNGTNTCGNCCCCTCCGGCAATGACGGACGTGGCGACCGAGACGATCTCGTCGTCNCCGAGCCANCGAACGGTGTGGATGTCGTGNATGATCGACTCGACGAGCATCTGCGGCACCGNGCGTGANCCATCGTTGGTGTTGCGATGCACGCACCGGATGTGTCGCGCCNCACCNAGGTGCTCGAGGGCGTCAGCGACCTGGGTGTGGCGTTCGTCGTAGACCCGCATGAAGCCGAGCTGGATCAGGCGNCGACCCNGTGCGACCTCGGTGTCGACGATNTCGCGGGCGTCGGCGAGTTCCACGGTGAGTGGCTTCTCGGCGAGGATCGGCACGCCGCGTTCGAGACCGGCCATCANGTANCGATGGTGAAAGCGATCGGGNCAGGCGANGACGAGCGCGTCGNNCTCANCGATGCGATCCATGCCCTCGGCNACCCACTCGCAACNCAGTTCGTCNGCNAGCGCCTGCCCNNCGNNCNCGTCNGGGTCGGCGACCCAGNCGAGTTCGGCACCGGCNAGGTCNNCNACNTGGCGGGCATGACAGGCCCCCATGCCGCCGACACCGATGACACCGACGCGCGTCACGCCCGCAACTCCGGCGGAAGCTCACCNAGTTCGGGNCCNGGACGGGGTTCGGCNGCGACACCGAGNATNGTCTGATCCCAGTCGATGTCCTGGCCGGTCAGGAACCCACTCTCCGGNGAGCACAGGTGCACGATCGTGTGCGCGATCTCGTCGGGNTTGATGAGCTTGCCCATCGGCTGCACGGCCTCGGCCCGTTCGAGCCAACCGTCGGTCGCGCCTTCGTAGCGACGCTGGGTGATGTCCTCGGCGGGCGTGTCCATCCAGCCCGGGTTGAGCATGTTCACCCGAACCCGGTGGCGCATGAGCGTGAAGGCCATGTTGCGGGTCGCGGCGACGAGCGCCATCTTCGACGCCGAGTACGGCAAGAGATTGGGAGCCCCGCCGTGGCGGGCGACCGAACCGATCAGCACAATCGAACCGTCGACACCCTCCCGCACCATGAGCTTGGCCGACTCCTGGACGACGAGACAGGCGGCGCGGACGTTGAGGGCCATCATCTCGTCCCACATGGCGGCCGTGGAATCCCACACCGACCCGCGGAACGTGCCTGCTGCGCAATTGACCGTGGCATGCAGCGTCCCGAATGTCTCATCGACGGCAGCCACGCAGCGTTCCGGACCGTCAGCATCGGCGAGATCGACCGACACGAACACGGCCCGGCAGCCGTCTCCCGTGAGCGACGCAGCGGCCGCTTCACCCTTCACCTGATCGCGGCCGACGAGCAGCAGGCCGTTCGCACCCCTTTCCTTGAGCAGGGTTGCGGTGGCGTAGCCCAAGCCCTGGGAGCCTCCCGTGATCAAGGCGACACGCCCGTCGAAGCTCACGGCGCTACCAACCTGCTCGCTGATCGGCCTTGCCCTCGTCGAGCTCGGCTCGGGCCTCACGCACCGATTCATACGCCGACACCTCAGGCACACCGACCTCCCACCATGAGCCACCTTCAGTCCACGAATTCTGGTGTGTCTGGAGGGCGATGACCGTCGTGCGGTCGGCTTCCTTGGCCCGCTTCCAGGCGGCCTCAAGTTCATCGATGGTCGAGACGGTCTCGGCGTTGCAACCCATGGCGGCGGCGTGGGCGGCAAAGTCGACCCGTACCTCCTCGACGATCCTGGAGTCGGCGAGCAGGTTGTTGAAGGGGGCACCGCCCTGGTTGACCTGCAGCCGATTGATGACGGCAAAGCCGCCGTTGTCGCAGACGATCACGATCATCTTGTGGCCCGACAGCACCGAGCTGTAGAGGTCGCTGTTCATCATCAGGTACGAACCGTCACCCACGAAGACGGTGACGTCCTTGTCCGGCAACGCCATCGCCGCTCCCCAACCACCGGAGATCTCGTAGCCCATGCACGAGAAGCCGTACTCGCAGTCGAAGCTATTGAGCGCCTTTTGACGCCACCCGTTGTTGACCTCACCCGGGAAACCGCCCGCAGCAGCCAGAGCGAAATCGTCGGGGCCAGCCAACCGATCGACGACACCGACGACTTGGGCGTAACTCGGAAGTTCGTCCCCGTTGGCGTCAGGAGCGGCGATCTTGTCGATGTAGGCGTGGTACTGCGACACCTCGGCCGACGCCGTGTCGCCCCACGACTCGGGCGCTCGATAGTTCCCGATGCGACCGGTCAGGTCGGTGAGCGCTTCGCGTGCGTCGCCGACGACCGGAAGGGCCAGGTGTTTGGTGGCGTCCCAGCGGGCCGTGTTGATGCCGACGATCGTGACGTCGGCATTCTTGAAGACGGTCCACGAGCCGGTCGTGAAGTCCTCGAGTCGGGTGCCGACCGCCACGACGACATCGGCCTCGGCGGCCAGATTGTTNGCCGCCTCGCAGCCGGTGACACCNATNGGACCGGCGTACATCGGNTGNGAAGCGAGAAGCGATGCCTTGCCNGCGACCGTCTCGACNACGGGNATGTNNTGGGTCTCGGCGAACNCGGCAAGTTCGGCTTCGGCAAAGGAGTAGTGCACNCCGCCACCNNCGATGATGAGCGGCTTCTCNGCGTTCTCGATCGCCGCNGCGGCCGAGTCGAGTTGATGGATGTCGGCCCGCTGNCGGGTCAGANGGTGGATCTGCTCGTCGAAGAAGCGGACCGGGAAGTCGTAGGCCTCGGCGGCGACGTCCTGAGGCAGACCGATGAAGGCCGGGCCGCAGTCGGCCGGGTCGAGCATCGTCTGCACNGCGTGGGGCAGCGACGACACCACCTGCTCNGGCTTCATGATGCGNTCCCAGTACCGGCTGACCGAACGGAACGCATCGTTGACCGTCGTCGACGGCTCACCNAAGTGCTCGACCTGCTGCANCACCGGATCNGGCAGACGGCTGGCGAAGGTGTCACCCGCAATCAACAGCAACGGGATGCGNTTGGAGTGCGCCACNCCGGCGGCGGTGACCATGTTCGTCGCGCCAGGGCCGACNGANGAGGTCGCCACCATGATCTGGCGACGACGCACCGTCTTCGCGTANGCNGTNGCGGCNAGCGCCATGCCCTGCTCGTTCTGTCCGCGCCAGGTNGGCAGNTCGTCTTGATGCTGCTCGAGNGCGTGACCNAGGCAGGTGACGTTGCCGTGACCGAAGATCGCGAACACCCCCGGGAAGAGCGGGGCGATGCNGCCGTCGGGCATCNCGGACTTCTGAGCGATGAGGTACCTGACGATGGCGTCGGCCGTTGTGAGTCGGATCGTCTNCATGATCTCTCCTGATGCAGTNCCNGGTGGCTCGGNTCAGTCGCGCGGNCTCAGCCGCTCGACGGTTTCCCACTTCTCGGACTTCCACGAGCGCAGCATTGCGTCCTGCACGCTGACATAGTCGATCGCCTCNGCGAAGCCNGGCGTGTGCTGGCGACCGTTGGCGACCGACGACANATATTCGAACTCNTCGATGACCTTGAGGTCCTCGTACCCGATCGGGTTGGCGTCNCCCGGCACNAAGTGGCCGTGATACGGGAAGCGNTCGCCGGAGTAGACGGTCTTGTANCCGAGTTCGGNCTCNGANGCGCGAAACAGCTTCAGTTCGTTCATCGTCTCGAGGTTCCACATCAGCGANCCCTTCGTGCCGTACACCTCGAACGCGCANTGGCTCTGCGGACCCATGATCGAGCGGCTCGACTCGAANACGCCACGNGCACCGTTCTCGAACACGCACATCGCNCCGAAGTAGTCCTCGTTCTCGACNGTGCCNNTCGGGTCGCCGGGCTTGCCGACGTCGTAGTGNGTGCCGCCNGGTTTGGGCAGTGGGCGCTCAGGAATCTGGATGTGNCCCATACCGACGACCTTCTCGATACCGCCGATCAGCATGTGGGCGAGGTCGACCGAATGGCTGAGAATGTCCGACGACACGCCNTGGCCGGCCTCNTCGAGCNTGAAGCGCCACGAGAGCAGACCCATCGGATCGGCGCCGTACATCGAGAAGAAGCGACCCCGGTAGTTGGTGATCTCNCCGAGTTCNCCAGCGTCGATCANCTGCTTGGCGTACTGCACCAGNGGCGCCCANCGGTAGTTGTANCCGACACCNGTGATCACACCGGCCGCCCGCGTGGCGGCTTCGATGCGAACGGTNTGTTCGGGTGTGCCNCCCACNGGCTTCTCGCAGAACACATGCTTGCCCGCTTCGGCGGCAGCGATCGCAATCGGCTCGTGCAGCATGTTCGGCGCGCAGATCACGACGACGTCGATGTCGTCGTTGGCGATCAGGTCGTTCCAGTCGACGGAGCCGTGACCAAANCCGAAGTCGGCGACGGCTTGATCGACCCGCGACGCCATGTTGTCGCTGATCATCACCAGTTCGGCGTCGAACTCGCGCTCGGGNAACAAGGTCGGGATTCGCAGGATTGATCGGGTATGGGCCTGNCCCATCCAACCGAAGCCNACGACGCCGACCCGGATCTTCTTGCGTGCACTCACGAGGAACGTCCCTCCAGAACTTCGTAGACATNGGGATTGACACANTCGACNGGACGCTCGCCGGCNAGGACCTGGCGGGCGTTCTCGATCGCGCCGGAGTACATCCGCACNCGGCCTTTGTCGGTTGCCGAGGCGATGTGCGGGGTGACCACGACATTGTCGCGNTTGAGGAGCGTGTGCNNCGGATCGAGCGGNTCGGGGGCGGTGACATCNAGGCCGGCGGCGTNCACCTTGCCGGAGTCGAGCGCGTCGACCAGCGCCTGCGTATCGATCACACCGCCGCGGGCCGCATTGACGATNANGACACCGTCCTGCATNCGNGCGAACGCNGCNGCGTCGAGCAGGTTCCGNGTCTCGTCGGTGAGCGGGGTGTGCATCGTGATGANCCGGCTCTCGGTCAGGATCGTGTCGAGATCGACCTGTTCGTGTTCGNCGACCTCCACATAGGGGTCGCNGACGATGACGCGCATGTCCATCGCGGCGCACATGCGGGCGACNCGNCTGCCGATCCGGCCATNACCGACCACCCCGATGGTGGCACCNCTCAACTCGATGCCCTCNTGCGCGGCGTAGAAGTCCTGNCGACCAGCCCGCAGGCGGGCGACATTGTTGGCGGTGAACTTGGACGCCGCCATGAGCAGGCTCANCGTGTGCTCGGCGGTCGANATCGACGGCGCGTCGGGNGTGTTGCACACGACGACACCTTGCGCNGCGGCGGCATCGAGATCNACGGTGTCGAAGCCGATGCCCGACCGNGAGATCACCTCGAGCNTNGCNCCCTTGGCGATGCGNTCGGCGGGCCANGGCGACGCGCCGGCGATCGCAGCGCGACACGTCGGAAGCTCGGCGTCGTCCGGGCCGACNACCTCCCAGTCNNGGCCGAAGAGTTCGTCGAATCCGGGNGGAAGCGGGCGATCGATGAAGATGCGTTCAGGCATGGGTGTTCTCTCGTNGAGCCGTCATCGAGGATCACGCTCCTGAAGGAAGGCGTCGACCTCGGGACCGGTCGGCATGTCGTCGGCACACATCATGCGGCCNGCGACGATGGCGCCTGCGGCGTTGCCGNACCGAACGGTGTCGGGCAGTGACCAGCCCTCGAGGAGGCCGTGGCAGAAGGCGCCACCGAAGGCATCGCCCGATCCGAGTCCGCAGACNACCTCGACCGGGTAGGGCGAGAGCCGTTCGCGAANCTGTGGCGTNGCGACCATGACACCGTCGCCCCCGAGCTTCACGATCGCAGCNTCGAGGCCNCGATCGAGCATGCGNTCGGCCGCNTCGTCGGGATCATCNGTGCCGACCNCGACCTCGCACTCCTTGCGNTTGCCGATGGCGATGGTGACATGGTCGAGCATCGGCGAGATCGCCGNATGNGCCTGCTCCTCGCTGTCCCAGAACATCGGNCGCCAGTCGAGATCNAGNACGGTGTGATGCTTCCGNTCGCGACGCTGCAACAGTTCGGTGACGGTCNTNCGNCTGCGGTCGAACGCGAACCGGCTCGCCGGGATCCAGANGATNCGCGCCGTGTCGACCGCGTCGAGAAGCNGTGGCGTGGTCTCGATCTCCATGTCGGGAGCNGCAGGCTCNCGNTAGAAGATGATCGTCGGNTCCTNNGGNGGGTCGAGTTCNGCNAACGCCAACGGTGTTTTCANGGTCGGATGGGTGGCNACGAAGCGCGGGTCGACATTGAACGTGTTCCGCAGGGCATCGGCGACGTACCGNCCGAATTGGTCGTCGCCGACGCGNGTCGCGAGCGCGACGGCATGGCCGTANCGGGCGGTGGCGACGGCNACGTTCGTGGCCGTTCCGCCGATGGACTTNCGGAAGGTCGTGACGTCGGACATCGTCACGCCGGGTTGTTCGGCGTAGAGGTCGACGCTCACCCTTCCGATCGAGAGAAGATCGAGCGACGACATCGACGATCAGCCTCCTCGACCCTGCAGGTCGATCTCNNTCGANTGGGGGTACGGCTCNCGACGGCGCGTGCCACGGGTGGTCTCCTGGACCGTGCGGTGCGTCGGCGGGATCCGGTTCACGAGTTCTGNGCCTGGGCGATCTCGTGCTGCAGCGCCTCGAGTTCGGCACCGCCGGCCATNAGNGAGGTGAGCTCGTTCTGGCTGATGTCTTCCTTGGCGAAGTTGCCCATCGACTGGCCGCGGTTGAGGATCACGAANCGATCGCCNACCGGGTANGCGTGGTTCGGGTTGTGGGTGATGAAGATCACGCCGAGTCCGCGNCTGGCGGCTTCGACCACATAGCGNAGCACNACACCCGACTGCTTCACNCCGAGCGCTGACGTGGGCTCATCNAGGATCANCACCTTCGCGCCGAANTACACCGCGCGGGCGATGGCGACGGACTGGCGTTCACCGCCGGAGAGCGTGCCGACCGGCTGCTCGGTATCGCGGATGTCGATGCCCATCTTGGCCATCTCTTCTTTGGCGATGCGCTTCGCCTCGGCCTTGTCGATCCACTCGAGGGGCCAGACGCCCTTGGTNGGCTCGGAACCGAGGAAGAAGTTCCGCCACACCGACATGAGCGGCACCATGGCNAGGTCCTGGTACACGGCGGCGATGCCNGCNTTGAGCGCCTCNCGCGGGTTCTTGAAGTTGACCTCCTGACCCTCGAGCTTGAAGGTGCCCTCGGAGTGCNCGTGCACCCCGGCCAGGATCTTGATGAAGGTCGATTTGCCGGCGCCGTTGTCGCCGAGCACACAGGTGACCTGCCCGGCGCGCACCTCGGTGGTGACGCCTTGGAGGGCGATGATGTTGCCGTAGAACTTCGAGATGTTCTCGAGTTCGAGCAATGGCGTATCGGACATCGTGAACCTCCTCGATCAGCGGGCCGACTCGGCCTTGGTGCGGATGTAGTTGTTGGCGACNACNGCGAGNAGGAGGATGCCGCCGACGAAGACGAACCTCCAGTCGGAGTTCCACCGGGCGGACGGGATGCCCTGCACNGCCATCGCCATGATCAGGGCACCGATNCCGGCACCNATGGTCGAGCCGTAGCCNCCGGTGAGCGCNGTGCCACCCACGACNGCGGCGATGATGTATTCGAACTCCTCGCCNTCGCCCGTGCTGGCCTGGATGGTGTTGAGGCGGAACGCNAGCAGCACACCGACNAACCACGCAGCGGCCGAGACCACCATGAAGAGTTGGGTCTTNGTGCGGGCAGCGGGGACACCGACCTGGCGGGCNGCTTCCTTGTTGCCGCCGACGGCAAAGGTCCANCTNCCNAAGCGGGTNCGGGCNAGCACCCAGGACACGACGGCGGTGAAGCCGANGAACCACAGGATGCGGACGCTGTACTTCACGATCGAGCCGCCGACCTCGGCCTCCTCGGTGGTGACCCAGCCGAGGCGGGCGATCATGCCGACNACGATGAGCAGNACNGCGNAGANCAGCATGTTGCGGGCCGTNGTATCGGCCGAGGTGTCCGTGAACCGGCGCACCTCGAAGCGCNTGTTCGCGATCGCCCAGANGGCCATGATCGCAGCNAAGGCGAGCATGAAGCTGAAGGCCTCGGCCCGGAACTTCGGAGCCGACGACTCGCTCTGGACGAAGAAGGCCATGACGACNAGNGCGACCGACGTGAGCAGCAGCAGCGCCGAACCGGCCCGGTCNGAGTGCCGNCGGCCGCGGGTGGCGGCNGTGATCAGGCTGACNAAGGCNGCGCCGGTGAGNGCGNTGAAGATGATCGCCCGGGCGCCCTGCTCGGTGGAGAGGTTGAGGAAGCCGAGGGTGGCGAGGATCGCCACGATGCCCGTGGAGANGACTCGNGCCCTGGCCTCNCCNAGGGCGGCGGCCGCNGCNGCCGAGATGGCCGACCCGATGACGTTGCCTGCNGCGGCNCCACCGGTGCCGGCCGACCAGATCATCGCCACGAGGGCGACGACGATGGCGATNGCGAGGCTGGTNCCACCNCCGAGATCGAAGGCNTCGGTGAGGTCCTCACCGTTCTGCGCATCCATCCAGGTGCCGACNAGGATNGCNGCGACNANNCAGANGANGCCGGCGATGAGCGGTGCCGTCACCCCGTNGGGGCGACCGGCNGTCGTGTCGCTCTGNGTGTGCGGGGCNTAACGCCACACGCCCCAGCCGATGAAGCCGACNAGCATNCCCGCGCCGATNAGGGCAGCACCGATNGTGTTCGCGCCNGCNCCATCGGTGTTGTGGAGTTGCCAGACGCCNGCGAGGCCGAGGGCGATACCGACGACNACACCGATGAGGCCGGTCGGGTTCATCACATCCTTGCGGCGGAAGTGGAATTCGTAGACGGCGAGCACGACAAGCGNGAGGCCGGCGAGGGTNCCGATGGAGTACACCCAGTCGCGGGAGTCCCAGACNTGNTCGTTGCGGATCCACTCCCCNGCGAAGACCTTGTCGAGCAGGCCGTANCCCTTGTCGCTGACGCCATTNTCCTCGGCGTANATGGCNAGNTCNTNGAGCTTGCCGACCTGAATCTGATCGACGATCAGCTTCGANAAACCGAGCTTGGCGCCCTTNAGAACGAAGAANGACCCCAAGGTCACGATGAAGCTCGGGAGCGATGTTCGGTTGACGAGGAAGCCGTTCCACCAACCGAGTCCNAGGGCGGCGAGCAGNGAGATCGGNAGGGCGACCCAGAGACTGAAACCTGCGCCGGCTGCNTCNCCGGCNACNTCGCGGACCAACAAGATGGTCAAGATGCCGAGNGCGCCNGTGGCGGCNCCCGACGAGAGATCGAATTCGCCGCCGATCATCAGCAGCGCNACNGCGACCGCCATGATGCCAAGCGGNGCNGCGGCCTGGTCGAGGATCGACTGGGCACCACTGGCCTGGCCGAACTTGACCGAGACGGCCCAGAAGAAAACCCACACAGCGACAGCGCCAATGGCTGCACCGATCTCGGGTCGAACGAGTGCTCGCTGGAAGACCCCTCGGTACGCCAGCCGCTCGTCGGCGTTCGGGGCTGCGNTGGCCCCGGCTGTGGTGTCACTCATCGGTGACGGCTCCCCCCAATGGAATGTGTCCGTTTTGTGNCGCCTCNANGGCGCCCGANCGGGCNATTCCGGGACGGNTACTGGACCCGTCCCGGAATCGACCCTGATCAGAAGGNGACCGGTTCAGCCGNNGCCGAGCCGGTCATCGCTGATGTGGATCAGCGGGTGCCNGCGGCCGAGAGTTCCTTGACCGCAGCGGCGTTGTNCGGGGTCACGAAGCCCGGACCGGTGAGCACCGGAAGACCGCCGCCCGCCTGGTTGGCGTTGGTGGCCTCGAGGTACATGAGGACGACCGGCAGGTANCCCTGGAGGTACTGCTGCTGATCGACGGTGAAGGCGACATCGCCNGCCTCGATCGCATCGAGCAGCTCCGGCGTCATGTCGAAGCCACCGATGGTGAGNTCGATGCCCAGGTCCTGGGCGGCGGCGAGGGCCGACATGGTGATGACCGGACCGACGCCGAGCACGCCGTCGATCGCCGGGTCGGCCTCGAGGACGGCCTTGATGCCGTTGATCTGCTCNGTCTGGTCGGCGTCGAGGCCGACGAACTGGGTGATGACGTCNCCGTTGAAGGTCTCNTCNAGACCGGCGCAACGCTCGGTGAGGCCGACGTTCGACTGCTCCTGCTGGGCGCAGAGGACCTTGGTGGCACCGAGGTCGTTGAACCGCAGACCCGCGCCCTGACCGGCGACGTCCTCGGACTGACCGATGTGGGTGGTGGCACCGATGGTGGTGTAGTCGTTCAGGCCCGAGTTGAGCGTGTAGACCGGGACACCAGCAGCAACGGCGTCCTGGAGCGGGCCGATGAGCTGGTCGGGCGACGGCAGCGACGCGGCGATGCCGTTCGAGCCCTCACCGATCGCGGTCTCGATGTCGGAGACCATCTGACCCGGGTCGTTGTTGCCGGGCATCCACACGCAGTTGACACCGACATCGGCGCAGGCCGCTTCCATGCCGCGCTTCACGACGGACCAGAACGGGCCGTCGTCGGAATGCGTGATCATGTGGAAGGTGAGGTCACCGCCCTGGGTCTGCTCGACCGCTTCTTCTTCGGTGCTTGCGCTATCGCTTGAGTCGGCGCTGTCGCTGCTGCTGTCGTCGTCACCGCACGCAGCGGCAACGAGCACGATCGCAAGCAGCACTGCCAACCAACGGAAGTGCTTCTTCATTGTTTGTCCCCCTCCTCAGGGTTTGGGTTGTTCCCGTGCCAAACATGGGCGTTCACGAGGCCTTCTGACCTGCGGTGAACTCCGCATTGATAGCACGGAGATATTCGATGCTCCGGAGAACATCGACCTTGGGGCCTTCACCCGGCGCCGGTTCGCCGTCGGTGATGGCCGCGTCCTGTTCGAGCACGTACCAGCCGTCGTAGCCGCTGCGTTCGAGCTCGGTGACGACCTCGGCGACCGGCACGTCGCCGTCGCCCATCGGGCAGAACATNCCGTTCTGCACACCCTGCATGATCGACTGCTCGCCACGAAGGACGGNTGCGGCGAGGTCGAGNCGCACATCCTTGAGGTGGACATGCGCNATCCGATCACNGGCATCGGCCAGGAATTCGACGGGGTCGTATCCGCCGATCATCAGGTGGCCCATATCGAAGGTCCAGCCGACCTGGCTGCGCTCGAGCACGTTCTTCACGTCGCTCGGTCGCTCGATCATCGTGCCGAGATGGGGGTGGATCGCCTGCGACATGCCATGGGCGGCGACGATCTCCTCGATCTCGTCGAGCATCGCCGCAGCGTAATCCCAGGCCGCCGTGTCGATTTCCAGGCGGGGCGCCCAGTCGAAGCCGGTAACCATCGATGTGATGAACAAGTGACCGCCGGCTCCGCCCATCAGCGCTGCGGCCCGTTCGGCGGCGGCAAGGCTGGCGTCGCGCTGAGCGGGGTCGTGGAGCACGACGGGAACGAAGCCGCCGATCATCTCGAGGTCGTAGCGCGCGCACACCTCGCGCAGTTCGCCGGGGTCGGTCGGGAGATAGCCGTCGGATCCGAGTTCGGTGGCGGCAAGCCCGAGTTCCTGCATCTCGGAGAGCACACGGTCGACCGGGAGTTCCAGCCCCCAGCCGGGGACTTCGCAGACACCCCAACTGATGGGTGCTCCGGCAACGCGCTGGAAGAAACTGCTCAAACCCGACCCCGAGGAAAACGATGTGCTCTGACGTCCGATTGCGTTAGAGCGCTCTAAATCTTACGGTGGCAACCGTACTTGTCAAGCCCCACGACGGTGGGCGACGCTTTCGCAAGGGGGAGCCGAGGAGATGAGTCGTCCGACGATGGAGACCGTGGCCGAACGTGCCGGGGTTTCTCGCGCCCTTGTGAGCCTGGTGATGAACAACTCCTCGAAGGTCAGCGAGGCCAAGCGCCAGGCGGTGCTGCACGCGGCGGAGCAGCTCGGATACCGGCCGAACCTCCACGCCCGCAACCTCGCCCAGGCCCGCACCAAGACCCTGGGCATGATCATCAACGACATCCACAACCCCTTCTTCGCCGAGGTCGTGTACGGGGTTGAGGCCGCCGCCGACGACTACGGCTTCGATGTGTTGATCCTCAACGGCGGACGCGACGCCGAACGGGAGCGGCGGGCCGTCGAAACCCATCTGCAGTTCCAAGTCGAAGCGTTGATCCTCGTCGGCCCCAAGCTCGACGACGACGACATCGTCCGAGCGTCGGCGGTGGTACCGACCGTGGTGGTGGCGTCCGGACGCGACAATCCCGGGTCCGACACGATCACCACCGACGAAGAGCGTGGCGCTGCGCTCGCGGTCCAGCACCTCGTCGAACTCGGCCACACCGACATCGTCCATATCGACGGCGCNGCCAACATCTCNTCACGCGCCCGGTCGCGCGGCTANGAGAAGGCCATGCGCTCGCTCGGGCTCGAGCCGCGAANCNTGCGAGGTGGCGANGACGAAGCAGACGCCGAGGCCGCGATCGTCGACCTCGCNGAGACCGATTCGATGCCNACCGCCATTTTCGCCTTCAACGACCTCGTNGCCGCNGGCGCGCTCAGCACCCTCGAAGCGGCNGGNCTGCGGGTNCCCGACGACGTGTCCGTCGTNGGGTACGACAACACGTTCATCGCCGAGCTCAANCACATGTCGCTCACGACGNTCAACCAGCCGCGACACCAGATGGGTCAACTGGCGATCCGGACGGTNNTGGAGCGCATCGAGGACGACCGCACCGANCCCACNCGTATCGACCTCGCACCGACCCTGTCGGTNCGGCGGTCGACGGCGCCGCCCCGAAAGGCCTGACATGACGNNGCNNATCCGCATCGGCATCGTCGGCACGTCCTGGTGGGCCGACTCGATGTACCTCCCNGCGTTGCGGCGCCTNGATGGTGTCGACGTGCCCGCCGTCCTCGGCCGCAACCCCGACCGCACCTCGACGTTCGCCCGGGAGTGGGAGATCCCCGCCGCCTTCACCGACNCCNCCGNGTTCTTCGAGCAACCACTCGACGCCGTCGTCATCGCATCGGCGAACGACTCGCATCACCCNCTGTCGATCCAGGCGATCGAACGGGGACTCGACGTGCTGTGCGAGAAACCACTCGGNCTCGANGTCGCCCAAGCACAGGAGATGACACGCGCNGCGACCGCCGCCGGGGCGATCACCCTCGTGCCCTTCACCTACCGCTACATGCCCGTGAACCANTACCTGAAGCGACTGATCGACGANGGCTACCTNGGCGAGGCGTTCCACCTCGGGCTCCGCTACTTCACCGGCTTCGCNCGCNANGGNGAGTACGCCTGGCGATTCGATCGCAGCGAGGCCGGCAGCGGCGTCATCGGCGACATCGGCAGCCANTTCCTCCACCTCGCCCGNTGGTTCTTCGGCGAGGTCTCGTCGGTCGGCTGNCTCTCNCGGTCGTTCATCGAGCGCGCCNACCGACCCGACGGNCGNCCCTACNAGCGCGGTGAGGACTCNGCGCTGATCACCCTCGAGTTCACCTCCGGTGCCTACGCCACCGTTCAGGCGAGTGCGGTNTGCCANGAGCCGACACCGTTCGGTCAGGTGCACGAGTTCGACGCCCATGGCAGNGACGGCACGCTCCATGCCGTCTGCGANTGGGACACCGTGCAGTCGGTGCGCNGCGTGAAGGTCGGCGAGTCCGGNCCGGCCGCCGAACTGCCGATCCCCGACGACATCTGGAACGGTGCTCGCCANGACACGGTGCACGACACGTACCGCGACATCTTCCGCGGATCAGGCGCGATGATCGGTGACTTCGTCGATGCCGTCCGNACCCGACGCCCCTGCGATCCCGACTTCGCCGAGGGCCTNCGNGTCCAGCANCTGTGCGACGCCGCGGTCGAAAGCGCCGCTGCCGGCGGTGTCCGNTTGTCCGTGTGAGNGCCCGCATCNCACTCGTGGCGGCCCTCACCCTCGCCGCNGTCGCCTGTGGCGTCGATGACCCATTGACGGCCGTCGACCGNGTNGTGGTNGGNGTCGCCGCCGAGGGCTGCAGCCTCGAGCCCGCCTTCGGCACCGGTGTCGCNGTTGTCCATGGCGACGAGGTGCTGNTCGTCACGTCGGCCCACACGGTCGCCGGATCCGATGAGGTGAGCCTGCGCCGACCCTCGGGCCTCGCCGTTTCCGCCGAGGTCGTCGCCTTCGACCCCGATCGTGACGTCGCCGTGATCCGAGCCGACTGAGATGANGNACGGGCGGCCGATGAGCGANCCCTCGNCGGGCGCCNCNGCGACCGCCGTGGCGTGGAGTCCCGACGTCGGCCTCGAGTCCTTCGACACCACNATCACNCGNCTCCTTCGCGTGACGATCGAGGACATCTACATCGAGGATGTNNTCGAGCGGCGTGCATTCGAGTTCGACGGTGCGATCACCGCCGGCGATTCGGGTGCGCCNATCTTCGGCGAGACCGGCGACGTGCTCGGGATCGTGTACGCCCGCAGCCGTGANCGCGGCGNGGGCTTTGCGGTGTCGACNACNGAAATCNGGCCNGTGCTGGATTCCNTCACCGATTCCCNCGCCGANACCGGCCGCTGCATCTAGCCTCCGNTCCCATGATCCTGGGTTTCGACGTCGGNGGAACGAACGCACGGGCANTGCTCATCGANCCGGAGACNGGCNACATCATCNACCGCGACCGCGAGTCGAGCGCCGGCACCGGNCCCGTCCTGCTCGAAACGCTCNTCCGGATGATCGACCGGATGACNCGAAACNNCGACGGNGANCTCGANGGNGTNGGCCTCGGCGTNGCAGGCCTNGCCCANCGCTCNGGGGTCATCCACTACTCCCCCAANCTNCCAGATCTCGTCGAGTACCCCNTGGGNACCGAACTTGCCGGCCGAACGGGNCTNGACGTGACCGTCATGAACGACGCGACCGCCGCCACCTGGGCCGAGGGCAAACTCGGCGCNGGGCNGGGCAGCGACGACTACATGCTCATCACCCTCGGCACCGGNATCGGCAGCGGTTTCGTNTGCGGNGGCCGGTTGATCCATGGCCACAACGGCTTCGCCGGCGAGTCGGGTCACATGGTCGTCGACGCGAACGGTCCGACCCACCACACCGGCCAGCGGGGTCCCTGGGAGTACTACGCGTCGGGTACNGCGCTCGGNCAGATCGGACGCTCCCAGGCCCAGATCGGCCTCTTCCCTTCCGCGCTCAGCCTGGCCGGTTCGGTCGCNGCNATCACCGGCTTCACGGTCGCCGAGGCGNTGAACCGNGGCGACAAGGAAGCCGAGCGCATCTTCGACGGCTTTTGCCGACAGGTGGCGGTCGGTCTCGCCAACCTCGTCATGATCTTCGACCCGGANCGCATCATCCTGGGCGGGGGNCTCACCGACATCGGCGAACCACTCCGGGCCGGGACGAAGTACTGGCTCNACGAACTCACACTCGGCGCCCGGTACCGACCCGAGGTCGAGATCGTGATGGCCCAACTCGGCGACGACGCTGGCGCACTCGGCGCCGCGCTCTGGAGTCGAGAAGCCGCCGGCTAGGCCTCGGCCCGGATCGGCGGGACCACCAACTCGACGGCGACGAGCAGGGCGCCCGCCACCACAAGCAGCCCGCCGCCGACCCACCCGAGCGTGACGTACTCACCGCCGGCGACCAGCGCACCGGCGACCAGCGGACCGAGCGCTCGTCCGAAGGCCATGGCGGCCTGGGCATCGCCAGCCCGTTCGGTCGGGAAGCGGGACCGCTCGGCGAGCAGGGTGTACGAGCCAGGCACCGCCATCCAGAACGTGGCACCCCAGAGACAGAGCACGACCCACAGCACCGCCGACTGGTCAGCCTGGGTCGAGATCACCGCACAGACCCCGGTAAGTGCGAAGTAGCCACCAGCGAAGCGTCGACGACCGCGGAAGCGAGCCGTCGGGATGCTGACCAACGCGTTGGCCGAGAAGGCCAACGAGATCACAAGCGGACTCATCCCGTAGCGGTCGGCGGCGATCGCTCCCATGAAGACGAACACNGCCGAGCCACCGAGCGTGGCGATGGTCAGGGCCGCGATGACGACCAACGCGGCCCGAACCGCNCGGTTNCGNCCGGTGGGGGTGCGGTCGGGNACGACGATNGNGGGNACCCANACGAGCGGCACNAGCGAGACGCCGGCGAGCACNAGGAANACCGCACGNACGTCGCCGAGTTCGAGCAGCACGCCGATGATCGGCGCCGACACNACCGCCGTNAGNGGNCCGACNGTGGTGATGTCGCCCGTNCGCTCGTCGTCNCCGAAGACCTGNGAGTAGGCGAGCCAGGTGAGNACACCGAGNGCNAGGCCCGAGACCGACCTCGTCACGACCAACACNACGAACGAGCCGACGAACGCCGCCNCGACATTGGCCNCCGACAGNGTCACGAGCGNNATGACGAANAGGCNCCGGGACGGGTCGACGNCTCGNCCCGCCGTCCACGAGCCGACAACGAACGAACCGAGCTGGGCNGCCGANAACAGCGCCGCNGTNNCGGTGGAGACCTCGAACTCNNNCGCAAGNGGGGCGAGGACNAGCGGCGTGGCGGANAAGGTNGCCATNGCCACCGCCATNGCNGCGACAANGCCGATCTCGGTGTGCAGACGAAGNGCGTTNAGAAGCCGGAATGGGACCTGCACGACGTCACCTTACGCCCGTCCGCAGAACCACNATCGGAGTTAGCCACCGGACCAACTAGATTCTCTGCCATGCCNGANCTCCGCAGTCAGACCACCACCCAGGGACGCAACCAGGCCGGNGCCCGAGCGCTNTGGCGNGCCACCGGCATGACCGACGANGACTTCNNCAAGCCGATCATCGCCGTNTCGAACTCGTTCACCCAGTTCGTGCCCGGCCACGTCCACCTNAAGGATCTCGGGCAGCTCGTGTGCCGCGAGATCGAAGCCGCCGGCGGNGTNGCGAAGGAGTTCAACACCATCGCGGTCGACGACGGCATCGCCATGGGGCACGACGGCATGCTCTACAGCCTCCCGAGCCGCGATCTCATCGCCGACTCGGTCGAGTACATGGTCAACGCCCACTGCGCCGACGCGCTGGTGTGCATCTCCAACTGCGACAAGATCACGCCCGGCATGTTGATGGCGNCNATGCGCCTCAACATNCCGACNATNTTCGTCACCGGCGGCCCAATGGAGGCNGGGAAGACCAANCTCGCCGGTGTCGAGGTCAAGCTCGACCTCATCGACCCGATGATCAAGGCCGGCGACACGTCCGTCAGCGACGANGACGTGCAGGAGATGGAGCGCTCCGCCTGCCCGACCTGTGGGTCGTGTTCGGGCATGTTCACCGCCAACTCGATGAACTGCCTCGCNGAGGCGCTCGGTCTGGCGCTGCCNGGCAACGGCACCGTNGTCGCCACNCACAGCGATCGCGAGCGGCTTTTCCTNCAGGCCGGTCGCCAGATCGTNGANCTNGCCACGCGGTACTACGAGAANGAGGACGACTCGGTCCTCCCCCGCTCGATCTGCACCAAGGAGGCGTTCGAGAACGCNATGACCCTCGACATCGCGATGGGNGGCTCCACCAACACCGTGCTGCACATTCTCGCTGCCGCCCGCGAGGCGCACGTCGACTTCACGATGGCCGACATCGANCGNCTCAGCCGGNNCTCCCCCGCCATCTGCAAGGTCGCGCCCGCCACCGACACGTACCACATCGAAGACGTCCACCGAGCCGGCGGCATCATGGGCATCCTCGGCGAACTCGACCGGGCCGGACTCCTCCACACCGANCAGCCCACNGTCCACGCCCCGACGATGGCCGCCGCCCTCGACGANTGGGACATCATGCGCGACCCGTCGTCGGAGGTGCAGGAGTTCTACCGNGCNGGNCCCGCCGGCATCCGCACGACCNTGGCCTTCAGCCAGAGCACCCGNTGGGACAGCCTCGANACCGATCGCGANAACGGCTGNATCCGCAGNGTGCCCAACGCCTACTTCCAGGACGGNGGNCTCGCCGTGCTCTTCGGCAANATCGCCGAGAACGGCTGCATCGTGAAGACCGCCGGNGTCGACGAGGAGATCTTCACGTTCTCCGGCCCTGCNCGGGTCTTCGANTCGCAGGACTCNGCGTGCGACGGNATCCTCGACACCGACCACATCCANGCCGGCGATGTCGTCATCATCCGCTACGAGGGCCCGAAGGGCGGCCCCGGCATGCAGGAGATGCTGTACCCCACGAGCTANATCAAGTCGCGGGGGCTCGGNAAGGAATGNGCNCTTCTCACCGACGGCCGCTTCTCCGGCGGCACCTCNGGTCTGTCGATCGGACACGCCTCNCCCGAAGCCGCCGAGGGAGGCGCCATTGCGCTGATCGAGGACGGCGACATCGTCGACATCGACATCCCCAACCGCACGATCAANATTCGCGTGAGCGACGAGGTGATCGCCGANCGCCGCGCNGCNATGGAGGCCAAGGGCGNCGATGCCTGGCAACCCGCTGAGGAGCGGCCCCGAAAGGTGTCNGCTGCGCTGTGGGCCTACGCCGCNATGACCACCAGCGCCGANANGGGCGCNGTGCGCGATATCTCGCAGATCCANCGCTGAACGAGTGAGGGAATCTNCNTGACCGATCTCGACACCAACGAACCCATNCGCGGCCCCGAAGCCGTCCGCANGAGCCTCATCGAGGCNGCGGTNCANCTNATGGCNATGCGGTCGCCNCGGCAGATCTCGGGNCGNGANCTCGCGAAGCACGCNGGCGTNAACTANGGCCTGATCCACCACTANTTCGGATCCAAGGANGCGGTCTTCGCCGAGGCCGTNGCGGTCGCCACCGNGGAGATGGGNGAGCGCTGGGATTCNGANGGCATCCTNCCGGTCAACACCTCCGACGACGCNGCGAGCTATCGCACCTTCGCNAAGCTCGAGCTCGACGAGGTCCGCTCACCGATGACCGATCTNATCCACCGGATCGTGCGCGGTCAGGCCACCGCCACCGGNCGNGNGGAGGACGACCCCGAACTNCTCGCCCAGGTCGCGCTGTGCGCNGCGCTCCAGTTCGGTTGGGGNGCGTTCGAGGAGGAGATCNTCACCGGGCTNCAGGAGTTCGGTGTCGACCGCNACGCGCTGCGCGAGAAGGTCTCCGAACTCTCCATGCGGCTCGGCGNNGGGTGACCNCANCCGCCTCGNCNANGGTCCGCTCCGAGGCNGGCGTCGTCGCCTACNTCGGATTCACATCGGCGCTCCTCGCTATCGGGATCGACACGGCACTGCCNGCATTCGACGAGATCCGTGAGGAGTTCTCGTTGGCCGACGGCAGTGGNGANGTCTCGCTCGTCGTCACNGCCTACTTCCTCGGCATGGCGGCCGGACAACTCCCGATGGGACCGCTGTCGGATCGGTTCGGNCGCCGTCCGNTNCTGCTCGCCTCCTTCGCGCTCTANCTGATCGGCGCNCTCGGGGCNNCGCTTGCGCCCTCNTTCGNNATNTTGCTCGGCGCCCGCTTNCTGTGGGGGCTCGGCGCCGCCGGNCCTGCCGTCATCGGCAACGCGATCGCCCGCGACCTCTACTCCGGCGACCAGATGGCNCGGGTCCTGTCGCTCACGATGGCNGTCTTCCTCATCGGCCCGACGATCGCCCCTCTGCTCGGCGAGNTGCTCCTGCTCACCGGCGTCTGGCAGGCCGTGTTNCTCNTCGGCTTCGCGCTCGCACTGGTCGGCGCCGNATGGACGTTCCGGTTNGGNGAGACGCTTCCCGNCGACCGNCGCCGACCGATCGACCCGCCGGCAGTCGGTCGGGCNATCCGCACGACNATGACCAACCGCGCNTCTGNGGGCTACATCCTCGCNATGGTCTTCAGNTACGGCGCATTCTTCGTNTTCCTCGGCAGCTCCCAGCCNATCGTCGACGAGGTCTACGGGAGGCCTGGTTGGTTCGCTGCGACCTTTGCCTGCACCTCGGCCGTCAACGGTNTCTGCGTCTGGCAGGNGAGCCGCCACGTCCACCGCATCGGTGCCGCCCGACTCGCGCTGCTCGCCTANGGCACCAACGCCNGCGGCTTCGCNGTGATGCTCGTCGCTGCGNTCACGAGCGATGGCGTNCCNCCCTTCGTCGTGTGGGNGGTNCTCNTCACCGTCACNTCGACATCCAGCACNCTCGTTTCCACCACNGCGATCTCGCTCGCCCTGCAACCGATGGANCGCATCGCCGGCACNGCAGCGGCNTTGCGNGGCACGTTCACCCTCGGANNTGGCTCGCTGTTGGCGTCNCTGGTCGATCGNCAGATCGTCGACACGATCACNCCGATGGCCGTCGGCGGCACGATCTACTGCGGNGTNGGCCTNNTNNTCCTGNTGTGGGCCCGGGGCGGNTCCCTCGANGTNGTCGATCCNGACATCGNGTAGCGANATGCNCTCGTCGGACACGCCGACGTTTACNCNGGTGGGCGCATCCGAAACCACTCCCAGAGNGCATCNTTCCAGTCCGCCTCGGCGATCTCCGTCTCCTCGGNGACGTCGCCGCGCCGGAGCTTGAGNCGNTCGGCGAGCANGGTCACGCGGTCGGNGCCATCGCCNAGGAGTCGGGTGGCGAACGGCCAGCGCCGCCAGTGCGCTTCGGCATCNTCGGAGAGGCGTTGGGANGCTCCGGCNAAATCGGCGAGNTCGTGCGCGACCCGCTTGAAGCGGAACTTGGCGATGGGAACGCCGTCCTCGTGTTCGGCGAGGGTTGTGCCCTGCGGGCTNGCGATGAATTCGAACGGAGCCTTGCCCCCGTTCTGCGGCCCCGCCCGGTTNAGGTCGAGGGGACGNGANAAGGAATCACCGAACCCGACGTCGACCAGGTACGCCGTATCGAGTTGTACCTCGATCGTGTGGTGGTCGATCACCGTGTTCGGNCCGTCGNNCANCACGGCTGCCCCGATCCGCATGACCCGGAAGCCGAGCTGCNCGAGNAGCCANGCNAACGCNCCATTGTTCTCNAAACACCAACCACCGCGGCCGCTGANGATCTTGGCGAGCANGGCNTCCTGATCGACCGACACNGGAACCCGNTGGAACACGTCNAGGTTNTCGAACGGCACGGCGACGAGATGGGCGTGCTGGAGTCGGGCNAGCGCGTCNAGGTCGAGNACATCGGGCCGTTCGGCACCGATNCGTNCCAGGTACGCATCGACAGTCGTCATGNGGTGGGCCACACTCTCGCACGATGCGCTTCTCTCCGACCATCACGGATCTCATGACGTCCCCGATCAGCGCTGCNCATGCGNTNGTCCANNATCGGGTCAACNNTCGGCNGNTGCTCGATGTGTCGCAGGCNGCACCCTCGTACCCGCCGCCNCAGNNCGTGATCGACGCGATNGCNGCTGCGGCGAGCGACCCANNCGTCGCNACNTATGCNCCNCANCCNGGNCTTCCGGNGCTGCGTTCGGNCTTCGCCNCCGACCTGTCGAGCGCCTACGGCGGTGAGGTCGTCGCCGACGACGTGCTCATCACCGCCGGCTGCAACCAGGCGTTCTGCATCGTGGCATCGGCNCTCGCCGGACNNGGNGACAACATGCTCGTGCANGACCCCTTCTACTTCAACCANNGNATGTGGCTCGACGTCGAGGAGATCGAGNGACGCCGNATCCCCAACGACGACGGTCTGATCCCGAACGCCGAGGCGNGCNCAGCGCTNATCGATGANNGCACGACNGCCATCGTGCTGGTCAGCCCCGGCAATCCCACCGGGNTCACNNTCCCNCCCGAGCGGATCGNCGAGTTCGCCGAACTNGCGAAGGCGNACGANCTCGCCCTCATCATCGACGAGACCTACCGCTCGTTTCGCCCCACNGAGACNNCGGCACACNCCCTCTTCGNNGATCCGNCCTGGCGGGACACCGTNATCAGCCTGCACTCGTTCTCGAANGATCTNGCCATCCCCGGCTACCGNGTCGGNGCGGTCGTCGCCGGAGAACCCGCNCGACTCGAGGCGCTNAANATNNTGGATTGCGTCGCCATCTGCGCCCCACCGATCGGGCAGATCGCNTGCATCGCCGGCCTNGAGCACGCCACCGAGTGGCGACGGGAGCAGGCGGAGCGAATCGCCANCCNNCAACAACGCTTCGAGTCGGTNATGGCNNACCGACCGGGCGNCTTCGAACTCGTCGCCGNCGGTGCCTACTTCGGATGGGTNCGCTANCCCGGCNNACTCGCCACCNACGACGCCCTCCGCAAACTCGTCGTCGACCACGACNTCCTCGCCATTCCGGGGACGGCGTTCACCGAAGNGGACGAGCACATGCTGCGCATCAGCTTCGCCAACCTCGATNCCGAGCAGATCGATCGCCTCGGNGAGCGCTTGGCAGAATGGTCGNCATGAGTCGACTTTGNACCGTCCGCATCGGCANCTCGACCCGTGCGGGTCGCATCGACGGNGACGACATCGTCATCCTCGACGCCGCCGATGTGGGGGACGTCCTGCGGGCCGGNGGCGAGGTCNCCGAGACCGGCGAGGCGATCCCCCGNGAGACNGCCCGCCTNGCTCCGGTGGTCACNGCGCCCGACAAGGTGGTGTGCGTGGGCGTGAACTATCTCGATCACATCGAGGAGATGGGCCGCGACCGNCCGTCAGCGCCGACGTATTTCGCCAAGTTCGCCAACTCGCTNATCGGCGCCACCGACGATCTCGTCCTCCCACCGNTCGANGTGTCGACNCACATCGACTGGGAGGTCGAACTCGCCATCGTGATCGGCTCGCNGGTGCGTCACGCCTCNCCGNGCNAGGCGCTGGCCGCCGTCGCCGGATACACGGTGATGAACGATGGCTCNGTNCGCGACTNTCAGCGCCGCACNACCCAGTTCCTCGCCGGCAANATGTTCGAGGGNCTCAGCCCGCTCGGGCCCGTNCTNGTCGNNGNCGACGAACTCGGCGACGGCAGCGGNCTCGAGATCCGCAGCGANGTCGACGGGGTGGTCAAGCAACAGAGCTCGACATCNGAGCTGTGCTTCAACGTCGTCGACATCGTNCAGGACCTCAGNGCGATCACGACGCTNATGCCGGGCGACGTGATCGCCACTGGNACCCCGGGCGGTGTNGGCGCNGCGCGCACCCCGCCCGAGTGGCTCACCGACGGCGCNGTCTTGCGCTGCTCCATCGAAGGCNTCGGCGCCACCGAGAACCGCTGCGTGCTGCCGTAGACGCCGGNAGNNGGCCGGCGAACCCGACGNGTCAGCCTNGGATGCGAACGAGGATGTCGTCGACGATCTCGGCGACGGTTCGACCGTCGGTCGGGACCGCCTCGAACCTCGCGTAGGCCTCGGAGCGCTCGGCCAGGAGTTCGGCGACACGCGCCTCNGGGTCAGCGGTGTCGAGNAGGGGCCGATCGACGATGCCNTCGGCNCGNACNCGNGCNATGGTCGTGGCGGGTGANGCCGTNAGGCAGAACACCCGTCCGCTGGATTCGAACCGCTCGGCGATCGCNGGGTCGANGAGCATGCCGCCCCCGGTCGAGACGACCAGCGNCGTTTCATCGGCGAGCTCGTCGGCCAGTTCTCGCTCATGNGTCCGGAAGGNCGCCTCGCCNTGCTCGGCNAAGATCGCCNGGATNGGNCCGTGGCGCTCNACGATCACGGCATCGGTGTCGACGAAGCGGCGCCCCAGNNCNGCGGCNAGNGCCGNGCCCACCGACGACTTTCCCGACCCCATGAAGCCGGTGAGCACNATGTTGTGTTCTGCGACAGCGCCTCCGGCCATGATGACGAGCGTACGTCCCCGCCCGGCGATCACCGTCGACCAGCCAGGAGTCCCGATGCCGAACACCNNNGCCATCCGTTTCGCCGAGACCGGNGGACCCGAGGTCCTGCAGATCACCGAGGTCGANCTGGCCGAGCCGGGGCCGGGCCAGGCGCTGGTCGGCGTNNATGCCTCCGGCGTNAACTTCATCGACACCTATCANCGGTCCGGCCTCTATCCNGTCGAGNNGCCCTTCGTTCCGGGGAGCGAGGGCGCNGGNATCGTGGAAGCGGTCGGCGCCGACGTCACCGATGTCGCCGTGGGCGACCGCGTTGCGTGGGTCGGCGTGCCGGGAAGCTACGCCGGNCGGGTGCTCGCTCCGACGGAGGCCTTGATGCCGATCCCCGANGGGGTCAGCCTCGANATCGCCGCCGCNCTCCCCCTCCAAGGCATGACCGCNCACTACCTNGTNTCNGACACCAAGCCNCTCCNACCCGGCGACCGGTGTCTGATTCACGCGGCGGCCGGAGGCACGGGACGGCTACTCGTCCAGATGGCGAAANTCCGGGGGGCCGAGGTNGTCGCGACNGCNGGCTCGCCCGAGAAGGGNGANCTCGCCCGNTCGGCCGGTGCCGATCATGTCGTCCTCTACAACNAGGTCGATCTGGTCGACGGGGTCGAGGCGGCGGTCGGCACGAACGCAATCGACGTCGTGTTCGACGGTGTCGGCGCCGCGACCTTCGACGCCGGGCTCCACCTGCTTGCGCCCCGCGGCACGATGGCGACCTTCGGAAACGCATCCGGAGCCGTACCGCCGATCTCGCCGCTGGCGTTGATGGCCAAGTCNCTGTTCCTCACCCGACCCACCCTCATCACCCATATCGCCACGCCNGANGCCCGCCTCNCNCGCTGGAACGAGCTCAACCGNTGGATCGCCGACGGCGACCTCGAGGTCCGGNTCGGCCACACGTTCCCGCTCACCGATGCCGCCGCNGCNCACACNGCACTCGAGGNNCGTTCGACCACTGGCAAGATCCTGCTCCTGCCGTGAGCGATGATGGCCGCTATGACCACCTCCCTCATCGCCGAGTTCGAGGCGCTCTGCGNNCGGCAGTTCGANGACATNGCNCGGGCNNGTGTCTGGTGGACCGGTGAGGAGAAGCTCGCNNTGGCCGCCGTNGCNNGAGCNGCGATGACCGNCCGNNCGNNCCCGNAAACNNNGCTNGGCGNNGCANCNCTCGAAGCGACCNNCAAGGTTGCCGCCGANGCNAGNTCNCTTCGCAAGGCCGACATCGAACGGTGGGAGGCCGANGGCATGCGGGNCGAGGCCTANGTCGANCTCGTCGGCGTGGTCGGACGCCTCGCNGCGNTCGACACCGCCGCCTTCGGACTCGGGCTCGACCCCNCNCCNNTGCCCGCACCGGTNGCCGGGGCACCNCTCGAAGCAACCGTGCCCGGCGTCGACTATGTCGACGGCTGGGTACCNACNGNNGGCATNGCGTTCCCGCCGACGGCCTACACGGCGGTCCCCGGCGCCACCGAGCTCTGGATCGANGTCTCGNCCGTGCTGTACATGCCNCTGGAAGAAATGGGTGACCCCACCTTCGTGCGTGACGAGGCCACCCGAGCCCAGATCGAACTCGTCGCCTCGAGAACCTCCTATCTCAACGACTGCTTCTATTGACTGCTCTCCCACANCTCGATGCTCCGTGCGAGCGTCAACCACCACNACAGCGACATCCAANCCGACCGGATCGTCGGCGGNGCNGAGGAATGNGGCGTCGAGCACGCCANAGAGATCTTTGCGCTGACCGANGCCGTCGTCCTGCGTGACACGGCCGAGTACCCCGACGCNCGCATCCGCGCCGANCTGCGNTTCGGGCGGGANGCCACCGATCGTCTGGTNATGGTNGCGGCGAACTTCCAGCAGATGAACCGGATGATGGACGCCATCGGNGGTCGGGTTCCGACGTCCGTCGANCCGCTGGCNGCCGAGATGGGCCTCACCATCCCCGACCATCTCGCNTCNACAACCGCCTGATCGTTTCGTCGCTGCCGGGNGCCTGTGCCAATCTCGCGGTGTGGATNTCCAATACCTCGCCGACCGGCTCGCCATCTCCGACTTCTTGACCACGTACGCCCACGCGGTCGACACCAAGGATTGGGAGCTNTACCGCTCCTGNTTCACCGACGACGCCGACATTGACTACACATCGGCGGGCGGCATCCGGGGCACGCTCGATGAGATCGTCACCTGGATGGGGTCGACGATGGTCATGTTCGATGCCACACAGCACCTCGTGAGCAACGAGATGGTCGAGATCGACGGCGACACCGCCACCGTGCGGGCGATGTTCTACAACCCGATGCACTTCGCGGGCGACAACGCCGGCTACTTCGACTGCGGCGGTTGGTACAACCACGAACTCATCCGCACCGACGACGGGTGGAAGAGCCGCAAGCTCTGGGAAGACTTCTCCTGGACCACGATGGGCAAGTGACATGACCGCGCCTTGGTCGACCATCCCCCGGCTCATCGACGACGCCGCCGAGCGCTTCGCCGAGGNTGNAGCGATCGCCGACGGTGAGATCAGCTGGACCTTCGCCGAGTTCCGAACCGAGATCCATCGCGCNGCGGCCGCNCTGATGGCGTCGGGCATCGAGGCCGGNGACCGGGTCGCNTTGTGGGCGCCGAACTGTTGGGAGTGGGCAACGGCGGCGCTCGGNGTTCACGTGGCCGGTGGCATTGTCGTGCCGATCAACACCCGCTTCAAGGGGCGCGAGGCGGCCTATGTGATGGAGGCCAGCCAGGNGCGTGTNCTCTTCACGGTCACCGACTTTCTCGACACCGACTATGTCTCACTGNTNACCGAGGCCGGACTCCCNGCAAANCTCGAGGAGNTCNTCGTGCTCCGCGGCTCGGTGCCGGAGACAGCGACGGACTTCGCGTCGTTCATGNATCGGGCCGGGGNGGTCGATGCNGCAGCNGTCGTNGCGCGGGCCGANAANGTNGGGGGCGACGACCTCTGCAACNTCATGTTCACCTCGGGCACNACGGGGGCGCCNAAGGGNGCCATGCTCACCCATTCGGCCACCTGCCGGGGGTACAAGTCGTGGAGCGACGTCATCGGTCTCGACCGTGACCGCTACNTGATCATCAACCCGTTCTTCCACTCGTTCGGNCTCAACGCAGGGATCCTCGCCTGCCTGATGACCGGTTCGACNATCCTGCCGCACCCGGTNTTCGACGTGCCCTCGGTGATGGCTCGCATNCCCGTCGACCGGNTATCGATGTTGCCCGGGCCACCGGCGATCTACCAGACGATCCTGAACCACCCCGATCTCGACACCTTCGACATGTCGACACTGCGNCTCGCCGTCACCGGCGCTGCGGCNATTCCGGTCGAGATGATCGTGCAGATGCGCNAACGGCTNGGCTTCGAGAAGGTCGTCACGGGATATGGCCTCACCGAGACGACCGGTATCGCCACCATGTGCCGTCACACCGACGATCCGGAGGTGATCGCCACGACATCCGGACGAGCGATCCCCGACGTCGAGGTTCGCNTCGTCGACCCCGACGGTGAGGAGACCCCACGGGGCGAACCGGGCGAGATCGTCGTCCGGGGCTACAACGTGATGGTCGGNTATCTCGATGATCCGGAGANGACCGCAGAGACGATCGACGCCNNTGGCTGGCTCCACACTGGCGACATCGGCGTCATGGACGCGGCCGGCAACATCGACATCACCGATCGGGTGAAGGACATGTTCATCAACGGCGGCTTCAACGCCTANCCNGCCGAGATCGAGAGCCTGATGCTNGCGCACCCCGACATNGGGAATGTCGCCGTGATCGGCGTGCCCGACGATCGNCTGGGAGAGGTCGGCTACGCNTTTGTGGTNCCCGCAGTCGGGACATCGCCCNACCCNGCCGNGATCATCGNCTGGTGCCGNGCGGAAATGGCCAACTACAAGTGNCCNCGCCATGTCGAGATCGTCGATTCGTTGCCNCTCAACGCCAGCAACAAGGTGTTGAAGTTCGAGCTTCGCGATCGGGCGATCGCTGCNCTGAGCTGAAATCCATCCGGATTTCCGGATGAGAAGGTGCCCGGACGCTCCCNCNGNCGCCACTACCGTGCGGGTGGTCCGCTCANGTGCAACGACGCACGGACNACGAGGGAACCATGACCGATCTTGGCGCTGATCACTTCGAACGCTGGCGGGAGGATGAAGCCACCGCCGANGCGATGATCCCGTTGATGGGTCGTCTCTACCGCGACAACGACGTCATCNTGTACNTCTTCGGCAAGAAGCTGACCCGCACNTCGATCGAGATCATGAAGGCCCACCGGTANGCCCGGAACTTCATCGANCGCGAGCTGTCGGTCCAAGAGACGATGCCCGTNCTCGTGGCCCTNACGACGATGCAGCTCGACTCNGCCAAGATCGACATCGGNAAGCTTGCCGCNGGCTTCCAGGATGCCGATACCGANGACCTNGAGGCGTATCTGCACGANGAGNTGTCGAGNGTGATGACGGGNCATGGTCGGCTCCTCGANGAGCCGACCGACGTCGTGCTGTACGGCTTCGGCCGGATCGGNCGGCTNCTCGCCCGGATCCTGATCGAACGNGCNGGCTCAGGCGCCAAGCTTCGCCTNCGNGCGATCGTCCTTCGACCNCAAAAGGACAACGATGTCGAGAAGCGAGCGAGCCTGCTTCGTCGCGACTCGATCCACGGTCCGTTCTCCGGCACGGTCATCGCCGACGAGGAAAACGACCAGATCATCGTCAACGGCAACCCGATCAAGCTGATCTACGCGCCCCAGCCCGAGGACATCGACTACACCGCCTACGGGATCAAGGACGCGATCATCATCGACAACACCGGCGCGTGGCGAGACATGAACGGTCTCAGCCGGCACCTCCAGGCCAACGGCGCCTCACGCGCCGTGCTCACCGCCCCCGGGAAGGGCGAGGTGAAGAACATCATCTACGGCGTCAACCACGACACCCTCACCGAGGACGACACCGTGCTGTCCGCCGCAAGCTGCACGACCAACGCGATCGTGCCGCCGCTCAAGGTGATGAACGACCGCTTCGGCATCGTTGGCGGGCACGTCGAGACGGTGCACGCCTACACCAACGACCAGAACCTCACCGACAACTTCCACAAGAAGGAGCGTCGCGGCCGTTCTGCCCCGCTCAACATGGTGATCACCGAGACCGGCGCAGCAACGGCCGTGGTGAAGGCGCTCCCCGAACTCGCCGGGAAACTCACCGGCAATGCCATCCGCGTGCCGGTGCCGAACGTCTCGCTCGCCATCCTCAACCTCACCCTTGAGACCGAGGCGACGGTTGCCGACATCAACACCGTGCTGCGCGATGCGTCGATGAGTGTCGATCTGGGTGAGCAGATCGACTACACGACATCGACCGAACTCGTGTCGAGCGACCTGGTCGGGGCCGATCGCACGAGCATCGTCGACAGTCAGGCGACGATCGCCGACCGCAATCGCTGCGTCCTGTACGTCTGGTACGACAACGAGGCTGGCTACAGCTACCAGGTCGTCCGGGTCGTGCAGGAGATCGCCGGACTCACGTACCCCCGAGTGCCCTGAACCTTCGGGGCCCTGCCCCAAAGCCCTGAGATCCCGCGTCGAGAACCCGTCCGACGATCCCCTGACCGGCCGGCGAGTCGACCGACTTTGTGTCCACCGGCGGGCTCGACGCGATCAGGACAGGCATGGTCGCTGACTACTATCCCTGTCGATGCCGACCACGGCCACCGACACCGAACTCGTCCGCCAGTACCTGGCCGGTGATCAGCGCGCCCTCGGCGACATCTACGAACGCTACGGCGACCGCGTCTACGACCTCTGCTTTGCGATGCTGCGAAGTGGCGACGACGCCGCCGACGCCTACCAGGACACCTTCCTCACCGCCGCCAACAAGCTTGATCAGCTCCGCGACACCGAACGGTTGCGGTCCTGGCTGTACTCCGTGGCCCGCAATCAATGCCGGGCTCGACTTCGCGCACGGAAACGCTCGACTCCCGTCGATGATGCGGGCGTCGACGTCGGGACGGAGGTCGACATGACCGCCGATCTCGGCCGCGACGAGCTCCGCACGCTGCTGACGGAGGCGAGCGCTGGCCTCAACGAACGCGAGCGCGAAGTTCTCGACCTTCACATGCGTCACGAACTCGAGGGCGAGGAGCTCGCCGACGCGCTCGGCGTTTCGGTTCAGAATGCGTACAAACTCGTCCAGCGAGTGCGGGACCGAGTGGAACGCTCACTCGGTTCGCTCCTGGTCGCTCGGCACGGCCGGCGCGAGTGCGCCGAGCTCGATGCCCTCCTCGGCTCGTGGGATGGTGTCTTCAACCCGCTCTGGCGCAAGCGCATCAGTCGCCACATCGACGACTGCTCGACGTGCACCCGTCGCCGAGCCGGGCTCATGGATCCCGGTGGACTTGCCGGAGCCTTCCCGCTGCAGCCGGCGCCAGAGGCGGCGAAGACGGCCCTGCAGGCTGCGCTGCTCGACGCCACCCGCCCTGCCCACGAGATCCGACGGTGGCGTCGCGACGGCTTCCCCGCTGCACCTCGCCGGATCCCGAAGCTGCTTTTCACCGCGGTTGCAGGCGGCACGGTCGTCGTGGGCGGACTTGTCGGCGGGTTGGCCGTGACCGAGCTGATCGACCGGACCGACCCCCAACTCGAGACGGTCACACCAGTGGAAACGACCACCTCGACAACATCGACACCTGCGGCCACGACCCTGCCCTCATCCACGACCACCACCACCCAGTCGACGGCCCCCACCACCACAACCGCCGCGCCGACAACCACCACACCCCCCACCACAACCGCCGAGCCGACAACCACCACGACAACGACGACCACGACCACAACGACCACGACCACAACAACAACGACCACAACGACGACAGTTCCGATCGATACCGAGGCACCGACGATCATCTCGATCGCCCCGACACCGACCGGAAAGAGCACTCCGGTGTACGAACAGAAGTGCGGTGGGATCGAGGTCGCCGTGGTCACGGTGGATGCGTCCGACAATGTCGGCGTCGCACTGGTCAAGGCCACGTTCACCGATGCTGCGGGCGAGTCCGGAGCGACCGGCACGATCGAACTGCTCACCGACGGAACCGGTGTCTGGACAGGCAGCTTCGTATTCCCCAGAGGAACGATTCCGCCGGGCTCCGAC
>PABW01000081.1 GCA_002699625.1 Acidimicrobiaceae bacterium | reverse complement strand
GCTCGGCACGAACCCGTTCGTGTCGAACGGCAGTATCTGCACCGCCCCCGACTACCCGGGCCGCATCCAGGCCGTTCGTGACCGGGGCGGCAAGGTCGTTGTGATCGATCCGAGCCGCACCCGCACTGCCGAGGCCGCCGATGAGCACATCGCGATCCGTCCCGGTACCGACGCCGTCCTCCTCGCCGCGATCGTCCATCGCTTGATCGGCATCGATCATGTGTCGACGGGCCGGGTCGCGGCGCTGGTCGACGGGATGAACGAACTCCGCGACGCCGTCGAGCCGTTCTCGCCCGAGTACGCCGAGGTCGTCACCGGGATCGCCGCCGAGACGATCGGGCGACTCGCCGACGACATCGCCACCGCGCCGACCGCTGCGGTTCACGGTCGCATCGGCACGACCACCGTCGAGTTCGGCACGCTCACCACCTGGTTGATCGATGTCATTGCGATCCTCACCGGCAACCTCGACGAACCCGGCGGCTCGATGTTTCCCCGATCTGCGATCGAACGGGTCCGCCCCGAGAAGCAGGGGCGGCCCTACCGGACGGGCCGCTGGCAGAGCCGAGTCAACGCCAACCCCGAGATCCAGGGCGAACTCCCCGCCGCCGACCTACCGGTCGAGATCCTCGAGCCGGGCGAAGGCCAGCTCAGGATGATGTTCACCGTCGCCGGCAATCCGGTGCTGTCATGCCCGGATTCCGAACAGATGAACGAGGCTTTTGCGTCGCTCGACGCAATGGTGAGCATCGACATCTACCTCAACGAGACCACCCGCTTCGCCGATGTCGTGCTGCCGCCGGCGTCGGCGCTCGAAAAGAGCCATTTCGACATCGCCTTCTCGAACCTGTCGGTGCGCAATGTCGCGAACTACTCGGCGCCGGTGTTCGATTCCGAACAGCCCGCCGAGGACGACATCATCGCCCGTCTCGCCCTCCTCGCGATGGGGATGGAGGGTGACGCCACCCTCGTCCACGACCAACTCGTCAACCAGCTGCTCTCCGCCGAGGTAGGGGCTCCTGGTTCGCCGGTCGAGGGCCGGAACGTCGAGGACCTCATCGCTATGGTCGACGGCGACACCGGCAGCGATCGCATGCTCGATGCGATGCTGCGCACCGGTCCACACGGCGATGCCTTTGGCGCGAATCCCGACGGCCTCAGCCTGCAGAAGCTCCGCGACAACCCGCACGGCATCGATCTCGGCGCGCTCGAACCGCGGCTGCCTGATGCACTCCAAACCCCGGAGAAGCGGATCGATCTCTTCGCCGGTCCATTCCTCGAGGAACTCGCTCGTCTGGAGGTCCGCGTCGTCGAGTGGGCGGGCGACGGCCGTCTCCGCCTGATCGGTCGCCGTCATCTGCGGTCGAACAACTCGTGGATGCACAATGTCGAGGTGCTGGTCAAGGGCAAGGCCCGCTGCACCTTGCAGATCAACCCCGACGATGCTGCCGAACTGGGCGTGGTCGACGGCGGCAAGGCGTCGGTGCGGAGCCGGGTCGGCGAGGTCACCGCCGACGTCGAGGTCACCGACATCGTCATGCCCGGCGTCGTTTCGTTGCCCCACGGCTGGGGTCACGGCCAGCCGGGGGCCCAGCTTGAGGTCGCCGCCCGTCATGCCGGTGTGAACTCGAATGTGCTCACCGATCCGCTCGCGATCGATCCGGTGTCGGGTACGAGCGTCCTCAACGGCATCCCGGTCGAGGTTGCTCCTGCCTGAGCACTGTCGCCCGGCGGAAGTGCTCGAGGGCCCGTCCCTCGTGCTTCGACGCGTCGACGCGGCCTACGCAGCGGAGCTGAGCGAGGCGTTGCGAGCCAGTATCCCGGAGCTCCGCAACTTCATGGACTGGGCCCAAGACGACCCGTCTGCAGAGGACGCAGTCGGAGAATTTCTCACCATCTGTGATCGCGACTGGATCGCCGACCGGGCCTACAACTTCCACGTCTTCCTCGCTGACTCGGATGCGCTCATCGGGAACTGCGCCCTGATGCGTCGGGTCGGTCCGGTGGCAATCGAGATCGGCTACTGGATTCGGTCGGATCACGCAGGCCGTGGGTACGCCACCGAGGCAGCGGCGATTCTCGTCGAGGCTGCATGGGGAATCGACAGCATCGAGCGCATCGTGATCCGCCATGATCTCGCCAACGGTGCGAGTGGCCGGGTCGCCGAAAAGCTCGGTTTCGGTGAGATCGACCGGGTGGCGGTCGAGGTCATGGCAGAGGGTGAAAGCGGCGTCGACCTCATCCGCGAGCTGATCCGGCCCGAGCGGTCCTGACCTCGCTGGACCGGGAACGCGTCTCGAGCTGTATCGCTGGCTCGGCACCACCGGTGGCAACGCCACGGCACCCCATGGCCGCGGGAGCGTGACACCGCCCCGACCGATCGGGCAGGCTGTCGGCCATGACCGAACACGGCCTTGACCTCTCCGACGATTTCACCGGCCGCCCGGGCGCGGCGTTCGTGGTCGGCGGAAGCGGCGGGCTCGGGGCGGCGGTCGTTCGGGAGCTTGCTGCCCGCGGCAGTGACGTCGCCTTCACCTATCGCCAGAACGACGCGTCGGCTGCCCAACTCGCGCAGACGGTGAGCGATCTCGGCCGTCAGGCGTGGACGATCGGACTCGACCTCCGGAACCACGATGGTTGCGCGCAGGCGATCGATTCGATCGCAGAAGTGGCCGGGGGCATCCATACGCTCGTCTATGCGGCTGGCCCCCATGTCCCGCAGAGGCATCTGTCGAAGGTGACTCCAGCCGAGATGCAGGAACAGCTCGACGCCGATGCATCCGGGTTCTTTGCTGTCGCTTCGCCCGCACTCCCGCACCTTCGCCAGACCGAAGGCAGCATCGTCGCGGTGACCACGGCGGCCACCCGCCGATATCCGGTGCGCGACGGGCTGTCGTCGATCCCGAAGGCCGCGGTCGAGGCAGCGATCAGAGGGATCGCTGCCGAAGAGGGCCGTTTTGGGGTTCGGGCCAACACGGTGGGGCCCGGCATGCTCGTCGACGGGATGGCCGAGCGGCTCATGGCGTCGGGCGATCTCGACGAGTCCGCGCTCGACGCGGCTCGGGCCAATATCGCCATGCGGCGGTTCGGGTCAGCCGCCGATATCGCCGAATCGGTCTGTTTCCTGGCGTCGCAGCGGGCGAAGTTCATCACCGGGCAGCATCTCGATGTCGACGGTGGCTTCACCGTCTGACGACTTCCCCGTGTGACCGGCGTCGCACTAGGTTCGCGGGCGCCTACTCCAGAGGAGCCGTCTTGTACCCCGGACATCACGCTGCGACCCGCCCTGATCACCCGGCCATCGTCATGGCCGACACCGACGAGGTCATCACCTACGCCGAACTCGACGAGGAGGCCAACCGCCTCTCGAACCTGTTCCGCAACATCGGGCTGAAGCCAGGCGACCACATCGCCTTCTGCCTCGAGAACAACGCCCGCTTCCTCGTGCTGTGCTGGGGCGCGCACTACGCCGGGCTCGTCTACACCGCGATGAGCAGCCGCCTCACCACCGACGAAATGGCGTACATCATCGACAACTGCGGTGCGAGAGTCTTCATCACCTCGCCATACAAAGCCGACCAGGCCGCCGAGTTGCGCGACCAGATGCCCAACGTCGAGCTGCGGCTCTCGATGGGAGGCGCGATCGACGGCTACGACTCCTACGAGGACGCCGTCGCCAACGCCTCGCCCACCCCGCTCGAGCACCGCACCGCGGGCATGGACATGCTCTACAGCTCCGGCACGACCGGCCGACCCAAGGGCGTGCTCCCAACCGTTCCCGAGACACCGCTCGAGGAGTCCGGCACCGGTGTCGCAGGCCTGCTCGCCCTCCTCTTCGGAGCCAACGAGGAGTCGCGCTATCTCTCGCCGGCGCCGCTCTACCACGCTGCCCCGCTGCGATTCACCATGGGCACGCACGTCACCGGCGGCACCGTCATCGTGATGGAGCGGTTCGACCCGGTCGACTACCTCCGCCTGATCGAAGAACACCGCATCACGATCTCCCAGGTCGTTCCCACGATGTTCGTTCGGATGCTCAAGCTCGACGAGGAAACCCGCAACAAGCACGACAACTCCTCGCTCAACGTCTGTGTCCACGCAGCTGCGCCGTGCCCGGTCGAGGTCAAGCGCAAGATGATCGACTGGTGGGGGCCGGTCATCCACGAGTACTACGCCGGTACCGAAGGCAACGGCTTCGTGTACTGCAACAGCGAACAGTGGCTCGCCCATCCCGGCACCGTCGGCTCCGCCGTGCTCGGCGTGATCCACATCGTCGGGGAGGACGGTGAAGAGGTGCCCATCGGTGAAGAGGGCACGATCTACTTCGAGTCCGACACCCAATTCGAATACCACGGCGATCCGGAGAAGACGCAGGGCTCACGCCTCGCCAACGGCTGGTCGACCCTCGGCGACGTCGGCAAGGTCGACGAGGACGGCTTCCTCTACCTCACCGACCGCAAGGCGTACATGATCATCACGGGCGGCGTGAACGTGTATCCGCAGGAAGCGGAGAACGTCCTCACCATGCACCCGAAGGTCGCCGACGTCGCCGTCATCGGTGTGCCCAACGAGGACTTCGGCGAAGAGGTGAAGGCAGTCGTGCAGCCGGTCGAGATGCCGATCGACGACGATGCGGCATCGGCGCTCTCCCGGGAATTGATCGCCTACTGCAAGGAACAACTCGCCGACGTGAAGTGTCCGCGATCGGTCGACTTCCGAGAAGAACTGCCTCGTCACCCCACCGGCAAGCTCTACAAGCGCCTGCTGAAGGACGAGTACTGGGTCGACGCCGGTCGCTCGATCTGAGCCCTTCGCAGCCTCGGTCCGGGGTGATCGTCAGGCTGCGCGGCGTCAGTCGATCTTCAGGATCCGAGCCGCGTTGTCGCGCAGGAACTTCGGCCAGACATCGTCGCTGAACCCGACGTGTTGCATGTCGCCCATGATCCGCTCGAGCGACAGGCCCATCGGGAAGTAACCGGCGTAGATGATCTTGTCGGCGCCGCGAGTGTTGGCGTAGTCAATGATCGACTGGGGGTAGTACTTCGGGGCAAAGGCCGAGGTCGAGTAGTGGAGCCCCGGCCACTTGAGCATGAGCTTGACGATTAGATCGTCCCACGGCTCACACCCGTGGCGGGTCACGAAGGTGAGCTCGGGGAAGTCGTACATCACCTGGTCGATGCGCTCGACGAGCTGTGGGCTCATCGGCAGGCGGGGGCCGGGCACGCCGGCGCACACGAAGATCGGGATGTCGAGCTCACAGCACGTCGAGTAGATCGGGTAGTACAGCGGGCTGTCGATCGGGACCTGGGGCGTGCAGCCCACCGGGAAGGTGCCGACGGCCTTGATGTCCCACTCGTCCTTGAGTCGGCGGATCTTGCGGACCTCGCCCATCACGTCGTTGGGGTCGACATTGGCCTGCGGGATGAAACGGTTGGGATGTTCGGTGAGGGCGCGTTGGCTCTGCTCGCCCTCACACCCGATCAGGCCGTACTCGATACCGAAGCGGTCCATCTCGCCGAGGGTGACCTCGATCGGGTCGGCGTCGCTGCCGTAGAGCTCCTTCGGCACATTCTTGAACATGTACTCGACGGGGAACTCGAAGTCGGTCGACTCGCCGTCCTTGAGCTGGTTCCTGATGAAGTCGTAGACGGCGAAGTCCTTGTCGGGAAACCCGATCATGGTGTCGATCATGCCGATTCCGGATGGTGGAGCCATGGCGGCGACCGTAATCGGATCGTCGACTTCGGGACCAAAACGTCGTCGGCGTAGGCTGACCGGCGATGACGAACGACGACCGGTTCCGGCTCGACCGGATCCCTGCCACCGAGGACGACTGGCGCGACGCCGTCGACGGCGTGCTCAAGGGGCGCCCCTTCGAGAAGGTGCTGGTGAATCAGACCGCCGGTGGCCTCGACATTCAGCCGCTGTACGCCCCGGCCTCCACCGAACCGATTCTGCCCGTCGATCCTCATCGCGTCGCCTACGGGTGGGATATCCGGCAGCGGCACGAGGCGACCTCGCCCTCGGCGTGCCAGGCGGCGGTGCTCGACGATCTCGAACACGGCGTCACCTCGATCGAACTCGGCACGCCGGCTACGCCCTGGGGCCTCGATGAACTCCGTGACGCCTTGGAGGGCGTGCTGCTCGATATCGCGCCCGTCGTGCTTGCGCCGCACACCGACCTGGGCTCGGCCCGAGCCCTCGTGGATCTCCTCGACGAACGCGACAATGCCCTCACGAGCCGCTGCTGGCTCGGCCTCGACCCGATCGGGGCCTACGCCCGAAGCCATTGCGTCGGTGCGGTCGATCAGGTCGCCGAATTCGCCGCGTCGATCGCCGACACGCACCCGAACGTTGTTGCATGCACGATCGACACGACCCGGTACGTCGATGCCGGCGCCGACGAAGTGCAGGAGATCGCCTGGATGCTCGCCACCGGCGTGACGATGCTTCGATCGCTCGAAGCTGCCGGCCTTCCGGTCGAGCGGGCCGCTGCCACCATCGGCTTCCGGGTTGCTGCGGATGCCGGTCAGTTCCTCACGATCGCCCGGCTGCGAGCGGCCCGATCCTTGTGGGGTTCCGTACTCGCCACCTGTGGCGTCGACACCCGCCCGTCGCGGTTCCAGGCCGTCACGTCGCCGGCGATGTTCTCGCGCCGCGATGCGGCGGTGAACATGCTCCGCTCGACGTCGGCGGCGTTCGGCGCTGGTGTGGGCGGCGCCGACTCGGTGACCGTCCTGCCGTTCGACGGCTCCGACTCCACGCTCGCTCGCCGGAACGCCCGCAATATCCACCACCTGCTGATCGAGGAGTCCGGTGTCAACCGGCTCGTCGACCCGGCCGCCGGCTCCGGTTTCGTCGAGTCGCTCACGGACCGCCTCTGCGAAGCCGCCTGGTCGACCTTCCAGCAGGTCGAGGCCGACGGTGGCATGGTCGTCGCCCTTGAGTCCGGTGCGGTGGAGACGGCGATCGATGCGGCGTGGTCGGCTCGTCTCGAACGTCTCGCGACCCGCAAGGAATCGGTCACCGGCGTGTCGGAGTTCCCCGACGACGCACCGGGCGCGGTGATCCCCGAGCCTGTCGGCGGGTTCCCGGTTCGCCGTCCCGCTGCGCCGTTCGAGACGTTGCGCGACGCCGCCGATCGGGCCCGCGGCACCGGCGGGTCACCGGCCGTGCACCTCGCTGCTCTTGGTTCACTCGCCGATCACACCGGCCGTTCGACCTGGATCACGAATTTCTTGGCCGTCGGCGGTCTCGACGCGATCGGTGGCGATGCCGATGGGGCAGCATCCGCAGCCGACGCCGTCGCCGCCTTCGAGCAGGCGGGCGCATCGGTTGTCGTGCTCTGCTCGTCGGATCCGGTCTACGCCGAACTGGCCGCACCGGCGGCCACAGCGCTGAAAGCTGCCGGTGCGGATTTCGTGGCTCTCGCCGGTCACCCGGGCGAACGTCGTGACGAGCTGGCGGCGGCGGGCGTCGACGCCTTCTTCCATGTCGGAGTCGACGTGCTGGCGGCGCTCACCGACCTGCATGAACGTCTGGGGGTGCGCTGATGGGAAATGCCGAGAAGCTCGGATGGTCGGTTTTCGTGCTCGGCTCGTTGGTCTTCACCGCCGCTGGGATCGTGAACGGTGATTGGTGGACCTTCGCCGGGGGTCTGCTGTACGTGATCGGGTGTGCGGCCTTGCTCCGCAGCGCCACCGAGCGGAGTGCGTCATGAGTTTGATTCCGAATTTCGCGTCCGTGCCCCGCCCTGCCGGCACGGTGACGCCGTCCAGCGCCGACCTCGATGCCTGGCGGACGCCAGAGGGCATCGACGTTCCCGCCTCACTCGCCGCCGACACCAACACCGACCTTGCCTTCCCCGGGACCTTCCCCGGGCTGGCGCCCTTCGTCCGTGGTCCGTACCCGACGATGTACGTCAATCAGCCGTGGACGATCCGTCAGTACGCCGGGTTCTCCACCGCCGAGGAGTCCAACGCCTTCTACCGGCGCAACCTTGCGGCTGGCCAGAAGGGTCTGTCGGTCGCCTTCGATCTCGCCACCCACCGCGGCTATGACTCTGACAATCCGCGGGTGACCGGCGACGTCGGCATGGCGGGTGTGGCGATCGACTCGATCCTCGACATGCGGCAACTCTTCGACGGTATCCCGCTCGACAAGATGAGTGTGTCGATGACCATGAACGGTGCGGTGCTGCCGATCCTCGCCCTCTATGTGGTGGCGGCCGAGGAACAGGGCGTCGCTCCGAATCAGCTCGCCGGGACCATCCAGAACGACATCCTCAAGGAGTTCATGGTCCGCAACACCTACATCTATCCGCCGACTCCGAGCATGCGGATCATCTCCGACATCTTCGCGTTCACCAGCCAGGAGATGCCGCGCTTCAATTCGATCTCGATCTCCGGCTACCACATGCAGGAGGCGGGAGCGACGGCGGATCTCGAACTGGCCTACACGCTGGCCGACGGCGTGGAGTACGTGCGGGCCGGTGTCGCAGCCGGTCTCGACGTCGATGCGTTTGCGCCGCGTCTCAGCTTCTTCTGGGCGATCGGGATGAACTTCTTCATGGAGGTCGCCAAGCTCCGGGCTGCCCGTCTGCTGTGGTCGCATCTGATGGCCCAATTCGACCCGAAGAACCCCAAGTCGTCGTCGTTGCGGACCCACAGCCAGACGAGCGGATGGTCGCTCACCGCCCAGGACGTGTTCAACAACGTCACCCGCACCTGTGTCGAAGCGATGGCAGCCACCCAGGGACATACCCAGTCACTGCACACCAACGCCCTCGACGAAGCGCTCGCGCTGCCCACNGACTTCTCGGCGCGTATCGCNCGCAACACNCAGCTGTTCCTGCAGCAGGAGAGCGGCACGACCCGCACNGTCGACCCGTGGGGNGGCAGCCACCATGTNGAGTGGCTCACCAATGAACTGGCNCACAAGGCNATGGCGCACATCACCGAGGTCGAGGANATGGGCGGNATGGCCGCNGCGATCGAGGCCGGCATCCCGAAGCTGCGNATCGAGGAGGCNGCCGCCCGCACCCANGCCCGCATNGATTCGGGTCAGCAGGCGGTNATCGGNNTCAACCAGTACCGCCTNGCGCCCGACGAGGAAGACGACATCGAGGTCCTCAAGATCGAGAACGCCGAGGTCCGNGCCGCCCAGNTGGCNAAGCTCGACCANCTGCGNGCCGAGCGCGATCAGGCCGACGTCGACGCCGCCCTNCACGCNCTCACCAACGCCGCCGACCGTGGTGAGGGCAACCTGCTCGCCCTNGCGATCGATGCCGCNCGNGCCAAGGCGACNGTGGGGGAGATCAGCGACGCCCTCGANAANGTCTACGGTCGTCACGTCGCAACCATCCGCACGATCGAAGGGGTGTACCGAGCCGAAGTGGGTGCCGAAGCTGATTCCGTCGTCGCTGTCCGAGCGAAGGTCGACGAGTTCGCCGCGGCGAACGGCCGCCGGCCGCGCATCCTGATCGCCAAGATGGGCCAGGACGGTCACGACCGTGGCCAGAAGGTGATCGCCACCGCGTTCGCCGATCTCGGGTTCGATGTCGACATCGGGCCGCTTTTCCAAACGCCGGAAGAGGTCGCCCGCCAAGCCGTCGAAGCCGATGTCCACGTCGTCGGTGCGTCGTCGCTNGCCGCCGGGCACCTCACNCTCGTGCCTGCGNTGCGCGATGCGCTNGCCGANCTCGGNCGGCCCGACATCAAGATCACCGTCGGCGGNGTGATCCCGCCCGACGANGTGCCCGAGTTGCTCGACATGGGGGCGGTNGCCGTCTACCCACCCGGCACNGTGATCCCCGACGCCGCGCTCGAACTCCTCGATCTGCTCGGCTGACGGCCCCGGGNNNGCGGNCCCTTCGTCGNNGGCGAGCGGGANTCGNGNGNCGTNAGAGTTCGATNTGGCTGCGGGCGATCGAGGTGGCGTTGGGGGCGATCATCGTGGAGATGATCTCNAGNTGGCGCTCGTCGGTGGCGTAGACCCGGTAATCCTCGACCGAATCGAACTGGGCCANGATNGCGANGTCGCCGNTGTTGTCGGCNAGNTCGAGGTCGAGGCCGATCTCGAAGCTGNGGCACTCGGGTACGCCGGCCACCCACTCGAGGAGGGCATCCCGGATCACCGGNCCCATGTGCTTGGCGTCGTCGTTGAGCGTGGTGATGACGTGATGACGGATCATGGGCCGCATCATAGGTAGCGTCGTCNCATGGATTCCGGTGGCACTGTGCCTTCCGATCTCGCCGCCGGTGTNCTCGCCGGTGACCGGACCGCNATCGGTCGGGCGATCACNCTTGTNGAGTCGGTCCTGCCCGAGCACCGCGTCGACGCCGCTGCGCTGCTCGACGANCTGCTGCCCCACAGCGGTGATGCCCATCGCGTCGGCNTCACCGGGGTTCCCGGCGTCGGCAAGTCGACCTTCATCGAGGCGCTNGGNCTGCAGTTGACCGGCGCCGGCCACANGGTGGCCGTNCTCGCNGTCGACCCNTCNAGTTCTCGNACNGGTGGCTCGATCCTCGGNGACAAGACCCGCATGGCCCAGCTGTCGGTCGACCCCGACGCNTTCATCCGCCCNTCGCCGTCGGCCGGAACNNTGGGNGGCGTCACCCGCGCCACNCGCGAGGCGATGANCGTGCTCGAAGCCGCCGGTCACGANGTCGTGCTCGTCGAGACGGTCGGNGTCGGNCAGAGCGAGACGGTCGTGCACGGCATGGTCGACATCTTCGTNGTCTTGATGCTCTCCGGGGCNGGCGACGAGTTGCAGGGCATCAAGAAGGGTGTGCTCGAACTCGCCGATNTGCTGGCGGTCAACAAGGCCGACGGCGCCAACGTCGACAAGGCCAAGCAGGCNGCGGTCGACTACCGGCGGGCGCTNCANCTCGTNCAGCCNCCNGGNGCNTCGTGGGAACCTCCCGTGCTCACCTGNTCGGCGATCGAACGCACCGGACTCGCCGAACTCTGGTCCGAGATCGAACGCCACCGGGCGTTGATGACCGAGACGGGCGAGCGCGACGAGCGCCGCCGTGAGCAGAAGCTCACCTGGATGCGCACGATGCTGCAGGAACGGCTCCTGGCACACTTCGATGCCGACCCGATGTTCGCCGCAGCTCGGGCCGACGCCGAGGCCGCNGTGAGCGACGGCTCGCTCACCCCGTCGGTGGCGGTCGATCAGCTGCTCGACCGCCTCGGCTCGTAGCGATCTGACGTGGGCGGGTCCCTCGTCTAGCCTCCCTTCCCAGGAAGCCATCGCCTCGGAGGCCCTCATGACCATCGACGTCGACCTGTGGGATCACGACGCATTCCAGCGTCAGGAACACCANGAGCTGCTCGCCCAACTGCGCGAGACCGACCCNGGCGTGCACTGGGTCGACGAGGGCGATGAGGGGCCGGGCTACTGGGCCATCACCCGTCAGGCCCACCTGAAAGAGGTCAACCGTCAGGCCGATCTCTTCTCGTCGAACGCCCGCGGCACNCAGATGCACGANCCGGACTTCGACAACCCCATGACCCAGGCCATGAACCAAGGCCTGATGATCGAACTCGACGCTCCGAAGCACACTCGCTTNCGNCGCATCGTGTCGCGAGGNTTCACCCCNCGGATGATCCGNCTGCTNGAGGACTACCTCCAGAACCGCACNGACTCGATCATCGACAAGGTGTGCGAACAGGGCCACGCNGAGTTCGTCGAGGATCTCTCGTCGGAGTTGCCGTTGCAGGCGATCGCCGAGATGGTCGGNATNCCGATCGAGGACCGCAGCAAGATCTTCGACTGGACCAACCGCATGATCGGTGGCAACGATCCCGACTTTGCGGCTGACGCCGACGAAGCCACCGGCGCNGCGGCCGANCTCTTNGCCTACAGCCGTGGNCTGCAGATGGANCGTCGCGANCAGCCNGCCGACGACATCATCACCACGCTGCTCTCCGCCGACGTCGACGGCGAAAAGCTCAGCGANGACGAGTTCGACATGTTNTTCCTCCTCNTGTCGGTGGCGGGCAACGAGACCACNCGCAACTCGATCACCCGCGGGATGATGGGATTCTTCGACTTCCCCGACCAGTGGGAGAAGTACAAGAGCGACCCCGCCCGGTANGAGGAGACCATGGTCGACGAGGTNGTCCGGTGGGCGACNCCGGTNCTGCACTTCCGCCGCCANTGCACNCAGGACTACGANCTCAACGGTGTGCAGATGAAGGCCGGCGACAAGGTCGTGCTGTGGCACATCGCCGCCAACCGCGATCCCCGAGCGTTCGATGATCCGTGGAANTTCGACATCGAACGCACCCCCAACGACCATGTCGGGTTCGGCGGNGGNGGNCCGCACTTCTGCCTCGGCGCCAACCTGGCCCGCATGGAGATCAANCTGATGTTCCGCGAGATCGCCAAGCGCCTCCCCGACATCCACCTGGCCGGCGATGTCGCCTANCTGCGCTCGAACTTCATCGGCGGCGTGAAGAAGCTGCCGGTGGCNTTCACGCCGACCCCNTCGCTGAACACGGTGNCGATGGAGCGCCTCGGCTCTGCTGCNGGGGCGTCGGGCACCGAGGGGTNCGGCGGCGACGTCGAGCGAANCNCCTGAATCCGAGCGCAGGCGCTCCCGTTAGNCTGCGCCGATGTTCGTCGATCATCNNCGGCCNACGCCGCGGACAACGATCCANATCGTNGTCGGGCTCTGGCTGTTCGGNGTGGGCCTCGCCTTCATCGTGCGCGGCGCAAACGGCCANGGGGCNTGGACCGTCTTTCACGATGGTCTTTCGCAGCANACGNCNTTGTCCATCGGTGGNGCGACGGTGCTCACCGGGCTCGTCNTCCTTGTCGTCGNGCTNGCNATGCGGGTTCGGATCGGGNTGGGGACGTTGCTCAACATCGCNATCATCGGCCCNGCCACNGACACNACGCTCTGGCTACTCGACGAGCCGGACTCCATCTTCGTCCGGGTGGGGCTGACGCTCGCTTCACCNTTCGTCATCGCCCTGGGCANCAGCCTCTACCTCGGTGTCCACTGGGGTCCNGGGCCNCGCGATGGCTTGATGACCGGACTCAACGAGCGAGGGGTGTCGATNCGNCTNGCTCGCTTNCTNATCGAACTGACCGCCTTTGTCGTCGGCTTCGTGCTGGGNGGCGCNGTCGGCTGGGGGAGCGTGTGGGCGGTTTTGGCGATCGGTCCGGCGGTGCANTGGATGCTGCCGTGGTTCGACCGCCCGACCGACGGTGGTTGGCAGCCNGNACGTNACNTGGCAACGTGACGCGATGCAGACNCAGATGTTGATCGGNGGAACCTGGTCCGANGGGACCGAACAGATCGCNNTGCACAACCCGGCAACCGGCGAACAGATCGCCGTCGTCGCNGGGGGTGGGCCGGCCGANGCCACCGCNGCCGTCGAGGCNGCCGANCAGGCACAGCGNTCGTGGGCGGCNACGCCGCCGCGTGTTCGAGCCGAGATTCTGCGGTCCTGNTGGTCNACACTGATNGANCACNCCGANGAGCTCGCCNCCCTGATCACNCTCGAACACGGCAAGCCACTGGCCGACGCGAAGGGCGAGATTGCCTATGCCGCCGAGTTCTTCCGCTGGAACAGCGAAGAGGCCGTNCGNATCGACGGCATGATCAAGACCGCCCCCGGTGGCAGCAGCAAGATCATCGTTCACCACCCGCCGGTCGGGGTCGTCGTGATGGTCACCCCATGGAACTTTCCGGCGGCGATGATCACGCGCAAGGTCGCTCCGGCGCTCGCCGCCGGCAATGCGTGCGTCATCAAGCCGCCGGCCGAAACACCNCTNACGGCGCTTCGTGTCGCCCAGCTCCTCGAAGAGGCAGGCGTNCCGGCCGGTCTCGTNAACGTCGTCCCCACAAGCANCCCNGGNGNGTGGTTCGATGCCGCCACCGAGCATCGNGCCACCCGCATGGTGTCNTTCACCGGCTCGACTGCTGTCGGCAAGATCCTGCTCAAGCGCTGCGCCGATCGCGTCCTCAAGGTCGGGATGGAACTCGGCGGCAATGCTCCGCTGGTCGTGTTCGAGGACGCCGATCTCGACCTGGCCGTNGAGGGCGCCATGATCGCCAAGATGCGCCACTCAGCCGAGGTCTGCACTGCGGCGAACCGCATGTTCGTGCACGCCGACGTCGCNGATGAGTTCACGGAACGCATGGCCCAGGCGATGGGTGCGGTGAAGGTCGGCAACGGGATGGATGAGGGNGTCACCTGTGGGCCGATGATCAACGAGGAGGCGATCGTGTCGATCGACTCGNTNGTCAAGAGCGCNCNGGCCGACGGCGCANCTGNNGCCACCGGNGGCGCTCCGATCGANGGCCCGGGNTTNTTCTACGNACCGACNGTGCTCGGCGACGTNACCATGGGTTCACCGATCACGCAGGANGAGATCTTCGGNCCTGTCGCNCCGGTCATTCCNTTNACCGACACCGANCAGATGATCGANTGGGCCAACGNCANCGAGATGGGNCTNGCGGCGTACGTGTTCTCNCGCGATGTCGGNCGTGCCCTCGGNGTGGGTGAGCGCATCCAGGCNGGCATGGTCGGNATCAACCGAGGGGCGATGTCGGATCCGGCNGCNCCGTTCGGCGGCATGAAGCAGTCCGGTCTCGGCCGCGAGGGNGCNCANGAGGGCATCTACGAATTCTGCGANACCCAGTACCTCGCCGCCGACTGGTAGTTCCNCCTNGTNGATCGGNGCCCGCCAGGNCGNCGTNNTCAGCGTCCGGCNGTGCCGCCGCCCCGNNGAGCGGCTNNGGCGACGGCCTCGGCAAGGNCGTCAGGATCGGTCACGCGGCTGATCGTCAGACGGATGTGNTCNCCGCCGCTATCGCCGACCTGGAACGGTCCGCCTGGCGCGGCNCCGATGCCGCNGGCCGCAAGCGCCACGACGGCGTCGCGCTCGTCGTCGACCGGGATCCAGAGGTTGAGACCNGAACCGTTGGTATCGACCGTGACCCCGGCCCGGTNGAGCGCGTCGACGAGGGCCCGGCGACGNNCGAGATAGGTCTGCTCGGCATCGCGGACGGCAGCNTCGGCGNCCGGGTCGGTGAGGAGGCCGAGCAGGACTCGCTGGAGCAGCCGCGAGGTCCAGGACGGGCCGAGCTGNCGACGCCGGACGACGGCGTCGATGATCTCGGACGGCCCNCCCACNGCGGCNAGCCGAAGGTCGGGCCCGTGCGATTTCGAGAAACTGTGCACGTGCACGGTTCGGTCGGGTCGATGGACACCGAGNCTGTGAAGNGGNGCNCCTGCNACCATGCCGGAGTGGTCGTCTTCGATGACGAGCACATCGTGTTCGGCGAATCGTGCAGCCAGCTGGGCCGCCCTGGTCTCGCTGANGGCGACACCGCTCGGGTTNTGGGCCCGCGGCTGCNCGATGGCGACGGTCGGNCCNCGGNCGAGNGCGNCCTCGNNGGCGTCGACAACCGGGCCTTCGGGATCCACNGGGACGCCGATCACNTCGGCNCCNGCGAGNTCGAGCATGTCGAGAACAGGAGGAAAGGTCGGAGTCTCGACGATCACTCGATCGCCGAANTTGACGGTGGCGTCGATCAGCCGGTCGAGCGCATCCTGCGCNCCGTCNAGCAAGGTGATTCGGCCGGGATCGAACGGCCATCGNCGGCGGAGNTCGACCTCGAGCGCNGGCAGGACGGGNCGGTCGAGATAGCTGGTNACCTGGTGNTCGTCGGTGGCNTGGAGCAGTGCGCNNCCGAGGTCGGGCAGCAGNGCCGGGTCGGGTGTGCCGGTCGAGAGATCGACAGCGAGCGCCCCCGGCTCGACCGGCACGTGCCANGCGCGTCCGCCGGCNGCNGTGCGGTCGAGACGCACGGTGGTGCCACGACGGCGGTCGGTGTCGATCACGCCGCGAGCACGGAGGATCCGCCAGGCGTCGCTGACGGTGCTGGCGCTCACGCCGAGNTCGGNGGCAAGGCNTCGCACGGTCGGGAGCGGNGTGTCNGCCGAGANCGGGGCCTGGNGAACATGCCGGGCGATCGANNNTGCGATCTCCTCGGCGGTTCTGNCTTCGATGATGGCGGCGAGCTCGGCNCTGCTCGGCCCGGCGNTNTCGGTCANNAATCTTTGTATAGAACAAACAAGGCCTTGTANGCAATCAAAGGNCGGTCCAGAATCNGGNGATGGAAACCACCGNTGNCGACGACCTGNCGGTCGATGCNGCGCTGCTCGAGCGNTATCGCGCNTCGCTGCCGTCGTTCGTGAAGCCGATGTTCGCCGAGCCGATCTCGATCGACCACGGCGACGGCAGTGNCGTCTTCACGGCCGAGGGNGACCGGTATCTCGACTTCTTNGGNGGCGTGCTCACCACGATGATCGGGCACAANCACCCGAAGGTCACCGCTGCCGTNCAGGAGCAGGCGGCGAAGGTGATGCANACCTCNACGCTGTATCTCAACGAGCCGATGATCGAGCTCGCCGAACGCATCTGTCGCCTGTCGGGCATCCCCGANGCCCGGGTCTTCTTCACCGCCTCGGGCTCGGAGGCCAACGACACCGCGCTTCTGCTCGCCACCAGCTACCGCAAGAGCAATCAGGTGCTGGCGATGCGGAACAGCTATCACGGNCGTTCGTTCACCACCCAGGCCATNACGTCGCACAGTTCGTGGTCGTCGACCTCGATCTCGGGGCTCGATGTGAGTTTNGTGCAGGGCGGCTACCGCCTNCGNAGCCCGTTCCGCGANCTNGACGACGCCGNCTTCACCGAGGCGTGTGTCGACGATCTCGCCCAGATGCTCGACATGGTGTCGGCCGGCGANGTCGCCTGNCTGATCGCCGANCCGATCCAGGGGGTCGGCGGGTTNGCCACCCCACCCGATGGNTTCTTCGGNGCCTTCCAGAANGANCTCGACGCCCGCGGCATCCTNCTGATCTCCGACGAGGTCCAGACCGGCTGGGGGCGCACCGGCGAACACTTCTGGGGGTACGAGGCCCACGACATCGTTCCCGACATGCTCACCTTCGCCAAGGGGGTCGGCAACGGCGCNGCGCTCGCCGGTGTCGTCGCCCGNGCCGAGATCATGGACACGATCCAGGTCACGTCGTTCTCGACGTTCGGTGGCAATCCNCTTTCTGCGGCGGCCNGCAACGCNACNCTCCAGGCNCTCGAGGACGAGNACATGCAGGCCAACGCCCTNGCTCGNGGCAANCANCTCACCGCCGGGCTCGCCCCNGCAGTCGNGGCGAACGACTGGATCGCCGAGCTGCGCGGCAAGGGCCTCATGCAGGCGCTCGAGTTCGTCCACGACGGTTCGAATGAGCCCGATGCGGNCACCACCGCCGAGTTCCTNGAGCGCTGCCGGGCCCACGGCCTGCTNGTCGGCAAGGGCGGNCTGTACGGCAACGTCATCCGNATCGCCCCGATGCTCAACGTCACCGAAGCCGAGATGGACGAAGCCATCNCCGCCATGCTCGCCGCCATCGACGACATCAACGCCAACCGCTGAATCCCCCGACGAGAGACACCACGACCATGNGTGACATCACCGAAATCGGACACTTCGTCGGAGGCCGCACGGTCGCCGGCACATCCGGCAACACCAGCCCGGTCTACAACCCCGCCACCGGTCAGCAGACCGGCGCCGTCGCCCTCGCCTCGGTCGAGGAGCTCGATGCCGCAGTCGCTGTTGCGAACGCGGCNTTCCAGGAGTGGCGCTCCTCGAGTGTCGCCAAGCGCACCGAGGCGATGTTCAACCTGCGAAACCTGGTGAAGCAGAACGCCAGCGAGCTNGCNGCGAAGATCACCGCCGAGCACGGCAAGGTCCANAGCGACGCGATGGGTGAGGTCGCNCGTGGCCTCGAGAACATCGAGTTCGCCTGCAACATCGGCGAGATGCTCAAGGGCAGCCANTCGAATCAGGTCTCGACCGGNNTCGACGTCACGACGATCCGGCGNCCGCTCGGCGTCGTNGCCGGCATCACCCCGTTCAACTTCCCGGCNATGGTGCCGCTCTGGATGATCCCCAACGCCCTCGGCTGCGGCAACGCCTTCATCCTGAAGCCCAGCGAGAAGGATCCGANCTCCGCNATGTTCCTCGCCGAACTGATCCACGAGGCCGGNTTCCCCGANGGTGTGTTCAACCTCGTCAACGGCGACAAGACCGCCGTNGANGCCATCCTCCGNCATCCCGACATCAAGGCGGTGAGCTTCGTCGGCTCCACNCCGATCGCCCAGTACATCCACCGCACCGCCAGCGAGCACGGCAAGCGGGTGCANGCCCTCGGTGGCGCCAAGAACCACATGCTGGTGCTGCCCGATGCCGANATCGGNCTCGCAGCCGATGCGGCCGTGTCGGCGGCCTTCGGTTCGGCCGGTGAGCGCTGTATGGCCATCTCGGTCGTCGTCGCNGTCGGCGACGCCGCCGANCCACTGGTCGACGCNATCGCCGAACGCACCCGTGCCCTCACGATCGGNGACGGCATGGATCCCGCCTCGGAGATGGGCCCACTCGTCACCCGAGAGGCNCGCGATCGGGTCGAGTCCTACATCGCNGCNGGCGCTGANGCCGGCGCCACGGTGGTGCTCGACGGCCGTGACACCGGGTTCGACGGCGACGGCTANTTCCTGGGGTGCACGCTNCTNGACGACGTCACGCCCGACATGACCGTNTACCAGGANGAAGTCTTCGGACCNCTNCTCGGCGTGGTGCGGGTGCCGACCTTCGACGACGCAATCAAGCTGCTCGAGGACAATCCGTACGGCAACGGCACNGCGNTCTTCACCCGCGACGGCGGNGCCGCTCGCCAGTTCACCGAGGAGGCCCCGGTCGGCATGGTNGGCGTNAANGTCCCGATCCCGGTNCCGGTGGCCTACCACTCGTTCGGTGGATGGAAGGATTCCATCTTCAGNGACANGGCGATGTACGGCCCTGAAGGTGTGCGCTTCTACACCAANCCCCAGGCGATCACGACTCGCTGGCCNGANCCGNCCAGTTCGTCGGTCGANCTCGGCTTCCCGACCAACTGATCCCGGAGCTGCCCGCAGATCTCGTTCGGCGGGCACCGCACTGCGGGCCGGAGATCTCGGGGAACGACGGCGACGGTTTTGGTGTTTCGACGAACACGAGGGCACGATCGCCTGATGGCGGAACCCACCACCGGCACTGCGACTCGGCGTCGGTACACAGGATGGAAGGTGGTCGGCGCCAACTCCGTCGTGTGGTCGCTCCAGTCGATGGTGTGGGTCCAGGGGTTTGGGAATCTCGCCGTGGAACTCCGAGATCAGTTCGGCTGGTCGAAGACCTTCCTCTCGGTCGTGTTCGGGGCTACACGCGCTGAGATCGCTCTCATCGGGCCGGTGCAGGGGCGAGAGATCCAGCGGCGAGGTGTCGGCCCGGTGATGCGCGCCGGTGCAATCGCGAGCGCTGCCGGCTTCGTCGCGGTCGCCGTGATCGACAACCGCGCTCAGTTCCTCCTCGCGATGCTGTTGCTGGCGATCGGCATGAGCCTGGTCGGCTTCCTCACCATCTCGGCGGCGACCGTCGCCTGGTTCGAGAAACGGCGAGCCCGAGCACTGTCGATGCAGACGATGGGGTTCGCGCTCGGTGGGTTCGCCGCACCGATCATGGTCTGGGGATTCCAGACGGTCGGTTGGCGAGCAACGGTCCTGGTCGTCGGCGGGGTGCTCTCGAGCGCCGCATGGTGGGCGGCCGGGATCACCGGTCGCCGCCCGGAGGACACGGGTGAACCGATGGACGGCCTCACGGCGGCTGAGGCCGACGCCACCCCCGACGCCGAGGGGACTAGCGGGCGCCATCTCACCGCCCAGCAGGCGTTGCGCACACGTGGCTTCTGGATGATCTCGTTCGGTCACGCGTTCGCCCTGCTCGTCGTCGTGTCGTCGATGGCGCACCTTGCGCTCTATCTCACCGAAGACCGCGGCTACTCGGCCGGCTCGGCGGCGATCGTGGCGGGCGTCGTGCCGCTCGTGCAGATCCTCGGCACGGCGGCCGGCGGCTACCTCGGCGACCGGGTCAACAAACGGCTGATCTCGGGTGTCGCGATGCAGATGCATGGCGCTGCGTTGCTCGGCCTGGTCTGGATTGACGCAGGGTTCGCCGTCGTGATCTTCATCGTCCTCCACGGACTCGCATGGGGTGTGCGTGGACCGCAGATGCAGGCGATCCGAGCCGACTATTTCGGGTCGACATCGTTCGCCTCGATCATGGGTTGGTCGAACATCATCGTGACGATGGGGGCGATCGCCGGTCCGCTGATCGCCGGCTCACTCGCCGATGCCACCGGCGACTATCGCCTCGGCTTCACGATCCTCGGTGTTGCGGCGGCCTGCGGCACTGTCTTCTGGATCTTTGCCACACCACCGTCGGAGTCGGTCTGAGCGAACGGGCGCCGCAGCGTGCGGGCCGACTACGGTCCCCGCATGGCCAACGACACTGCACTGCTCGATTCGTTCGGCACGATCAGCGAGGCGCAACTCGCCGAACTCGGCTGGACGCTCAAGCCGGAGGGGCTTTGTCAGGACGACACGTGTGTGCTCGTCCCTGACCGTGGCGCCCTCGTTTCCGACGTCGGCCTCGATCTGGCCGTCCTCGGCGATCTGCTCGACCGCCCCGTCGCAGTCGACACCGAGGCGGGTCTGGCGGCGATCGGCGCGCCCCGGGCGGCTCGCCGCCGGGCACTCGACGATCTCGTCGCCCCCGACTTCACCCTGCCCGACCTTGTGGGCGGTGGGGTCACCTCGCTGAGCGATCATCGCAGCAAGAAACGACTGCTGATCGCCTTCTCCAGTTGGTGAGGCTGCGGCTACGAGCTGCCCGGGTGGCAGACACTACAAAAGGAAATCCATGCCGAGGGGTACACGGACTTCGAGATCATCGCCGTCGCCATCGACGAGAACATCGAGAAGCTCCGTGAGCTGGCCGAGGGCATCACCTACCCGGTGGTGGTCGACGCCGATCATGTCGTCACCGAGCTCTATGCGATCTCGAACGTCCCGACCGTCGTGTTGATCAACGAGGACGACACGATCGCCATGCCGAACTGGAGCGCTTACGGCAGCGATCTGTTCAGCGAGTTCACCGGTGTCGAGTCCGACAGGCAGCACGACCGGATCCGTCGCTGGGTGCGTGAGGGCGATGCAGGGATGTCGACGGCCGAGGCGATCGGTGTGGTGGGCGATCTCTCCAGCGAGGAAGAAGCTGCCCGTCTTCACTTCCGTCTCGCGCTTGCGTTGCGCGATCGGGGCGATCAAGCAGGCTGCGACCGGAACTTTGACCGTGCGGCTGCGCTTGCCCCTGAGGACTGGACCATCCGGCGGGCGATGATGCCGCTCCGAGGACAGGACCCGTTCGGGGAGAACTTCATGGCGCTCTACGAGGACTGGAAGGCCAAGGGCAGCCCCTACCACGGGGTGCGTGGCTACTGAGGAGGCCTCTCCGGCTGTTCAGTGAGCTTCACTGCCGGCGCCGGAACCGTCATCCTCGGGGACGAGGACGACGACGAGCGTGGTGTCGGACCCGTCGAGCACCCGTTGGATCGTGGCACTCACCGCAGGAACGCCGGCGTTGTCGCGACTGCTCCCCGACATCACGATCAGATCCGCGCCGAGTTCGGTTGCTGTCGACAAGATGCCGGCAGCCGGACTCGGATCGTGGGCCAGGATCGACGAGGCCCGAGCACCGCTTGCGTCGGCGACCGAGGCGGCCTCGTCGAGGATGGCGCGGTGGCGGGCCCGGTCGGGGCCGCGCTCGCCGATCAGAGATTCCATGCGAGTCGGCGGTGTGGGCGAGACGTGGAGCTGGAGCAGCTGCGTGCCCAGGTGAGAACTCAGCTGGGTGGCCAGCTCCAGTGCCGGTTTGGCCGACTTCGAACCGTTGACCGGAACAAGCGCACGGGCAAACGCCCACGGTAGACGGCCGTTGAGTGATGCTGCTCCTCGCACGATCACCACGGGGATCGGTGAGCGACGCATGATCTCCGACACGTACTCGGAGGTCTCACCGCCGGTCGGTGCACCGATCACGATGGCGTCGTAGCCGAGTACCGCCTCGGCGATGACAGCGTCGGCGACCGGCGCATCGACGATGTCGTGGTCGACGGACCGGCCGAACAGGACATCTCGATGGGCCTGCACGTCGACCGTTGAGGCATCGCCGGCGGTGAGGAGCGTGACAGCCGTCTCGGCCGGCCAGGTCAGGCCGGCGACCTGGGCGGCGAGCAGCGACGGGACGTCGCCCTTGGTGGGGATCAGGATGCGGTTGCCGCGCACGACGATGTTGCTCGCGAGTTGGGCTTCCATGTCGAGCCGCTGCCGTTCCTCGGGGGTGCCTTCCCATCCGGAGAGGGCTCGACGTAACAGCGGAGGAGCGGCCATTGAGGTGGCCATCGCCATCAACACGATGACGGTGTAGGAGCGATCGTTCAGGACGCCGAGTGAGAGGCCGACCGTGGCGATCACGATCTCGAGCGCGCCGCGGGCGTTGAGCCCGACGCCGAGGGCAGCGCCCTCACGCAGGGGAAGGAACGACAACTGCGCTCCGAGGATCGAACCGAGGAACTTCGACAACGACGCGATCGCCAGCACGATCAGGGCCCACATGATCGTCTCGCCGTCGGCCAGCAGACCGAGGTCGACTCGCAGGCCGGCGGTGGCAAAGAAGATCGGCGCGAAGACCGCGGCCGTCATCGTCTCGAGCGGTCGGATGAGTTCGTGTTCGGCGAAACGAGAGCGGGCGAGGATGACCCCGGCGATGAAGGCCCCCAACACCGCTTCAACGTGGAGCCACTGGGTGACCACACCGAAGGAGAGCGTGGTGACGAGCACCACGGTCATCCCGGAGAGTTGGTCACCCCCGTTGGCTCGAACCCGTTTGAGAGCGGTGTCGACGACTCGCTGCCCGACCGTGAAGGCAACGACGAAGAACACGATGAGCCCGACGACGGTGAAGGCGAGCTTGTCGAGCTTGAGGCCACCGGCTTGCGCAAGACCGGCGATGAGGCCCAGGGCGACCCAGCCGATGACGTCGTTGGCCATACCGGCTGCAAGGGTGAGCTGGCCGAAGTTGCGGCGCATGAGGCCCATCTCACCGAGGATCTTGGCGATTACCGGGAGTGACGAGATCGACAGGGCGGCGGCGACGAAGAGGGCGAAGATGTACCGCTCGGTGTCACTGCCGACGAAGGCCATCGGGAGGAACCAACCGACGGCGAAGCCGGCGACCGCCGGAACCAGCAACGACCCGGCCGACACGATCACGGCGGCGCGGCCGAGCCGGCCGATCAGCCCGAGGTCGGTCTCGAAGCCGGTGCTGACCAGCAGGAACAACACGCCGAGCCAGCCGACGGTGAAGAGCATGCCGGTCTGGACGTCGTCGGCGGGGAACAGCCAGTCGGTGATGTCGGGGGCGAGCTTGCCGAGTACCGACGGGCCGAGGATGAGACCGGCGGCAAGTTCGCCGATCACGGCCGGCTGGCCGATGCGCTGCATCACCGCACCGAGCAGCCGGGCGGCCACCAGGATCACGAGCAGGCCGACCCAGAAGACGAGGAGCTGGTGCTCGGTCGGGGGGTTGAGGCTCATGGCAAACTCCGGACTTGACGGGGGATCACGATGACACACCTACCGTGCGATGTGCCGACATGCCGTCGTGTGATCGGGCTCGATGGGGAGGCGGCTGCCACATTGGGGTGAGCCCGGACGCGGGACGGCCGCCCCGTTGGTGAGCGAGGCGGCCGTCTGAGGGGTGCGCCCGCTTGGTGTCGGGCGACGTTGTTGGTGGTGACTCGGGGAGGCGAGAGCGTGGGGATCAGAAGTCCTCGTCGAAGGCGACATCGCCCTCGACACCGACCTGGTAGGCCGAGACGGTGCGCTCGAAGAAGTTCGAGAGCTCCTGGACGTCCTGCAGTTCCATGAAGGCAAACGGGTTCGAGGCGTTGAAGCGCTTGGGCAGGCCGAGCTGACTCAGACGCTGATCGGCGACGAATTCGAGGTAGGTGCGGGTGTCCGCCGTGGACATGCCGGGCACACCTTCGCCGAGGAGATCCTCGGCGAACTGGAACTCGGCGTCGACGGCCTCTTCGAGCATCGCCGTGATGCGCTCGCCGAGGTCGTTGTCGAACAGCTGGGGCTCCTCGGCCCGAACCGTGTTGATGACCTCGAGGGCGAAGTTCATGTGCATCGACTCGTCGCGGAACACCCAGTTGGTGCCGGCGGCGAGGCCGTTGAGCAGGCCCTTGCTGCGCAGGAAGTACACGTAGGCAAACGCTGCGAAGAAGAACAGGCCCTCGATGCAGGTGGCGAAGCAGATGAGGTTCATGAGGAACCGCTTGCGGTCCTCCTCGGTCTGCAGGGCTCCGTCCGGCACGTCGCCCATCCACTTGAAGCAGAAGTCGGCCTTGGCCTTGATCGAGGGAATGTTCTCGATGGCGGCGAACGCCTCGGCTCGTTCGTCGTGGTCCGGGATGTAGTTGTCGAGCAGGTTCAAATAGAACTGGACGTGCAGCGCCTCTTCGTAGAGCTGACGGCTCAGGTACATCCGGGCTTCAGGGGCGTTGATGTGCTGGTAGAGGTTGAGCACCAGATTGTTGGCCACGATCGAGTCGCCGGTGGCGAAGAACGCCACGAGGCGGCTGATGAGGTGCTTCTCAGCCGGCATCAGCTTGCGATCAAGGTCGGTGAGATCGTCGGAGAAGTCGATCTCCTCAACGGTCCACGTGTTCTTGATCGCGTCCTTGTACATCTCGAAGAACAGCGGGTACCGCATCGGCCGCAACGTGAGGTCGAAGCCGGGATCAAGAATGTTGGTGTGGGCGCCTCGGTTGGCGGAGTGGCCGAGGTTGTCGGTCTGGGCGGGCTCCGCCGCGAGTGCGTAGTTGTGATCTTCTGCCAGTGCCATCAGTCGCACGCCTCACATGCTTCGGGGTTCTCCAGCGAGCAGGCGATGGCCTCTTCGTCGGTGAACATCTTCTTTTCGGGAGCGGGCTGCCCACCGCCGGTGGGGCCACCCGAGCCACCGGTGGTGGTCTTGTTGATCTTGGTCGCCGGTCGCGAACGCAGGTAGTAGGTGGTCTTGAGACCGGCCTTCCAGGCGTACATGTACATCGACGAGAGCTTGCCGATGGTGGGCGACTCCATGAAGAGGTTGAGCGACTGGCTCTGGTCGATGAAGGCGCCGCGGTCGGCGGCCATCTCGATCAGGCTCTTCATCGGGATCTCCCACGCCGTGCGGTAGATCGCCTTGAGATCGTCGGGGATCCGATCGATGTCCTGGATCGAACCCTCGGACTTCTTGACCTCGGCGATCATCTCGGCGTCCCACAGGCCTCGGCTCTGGAGTTCCTTGACCAGGTGACGGTTGATCTGCATGAACTCACCCGAGAGGGTCTCACGCTTGAAGAGGTTCGAGACCTGGGGCTCGATGCACTCGTAGCAGCCGGCGATCGAGGCGATCGTCGCCGTCGGGGCGATGGCGATCATGAGCGAGTTGCGCAGACCGTGGGCCTTGATGCGCGCACGCAGCGGTTCCCAACGCTCGGTGTCGGAGGGCTTGACGCCCCACAGATCGAACTGCAGGTCGCCGTTGGCGGCACGGGTCTCGGGGAAGGCAGCGTGGGCACCGTTGGCCTCGGCCAGATCGGTGGAGGCCCACAGGGCGTTGAAGTAGATCTCCTCGGAGATCCGACGGCTGACGTCGCGGGCGCCGGGGCTGTCGAACGGGACGCCGAGCTTGAAGAAGACGTCCTGAAGGCCCATCAGACCCAGGCCGACCGGGCGCCAGCGGGCGTTGGACACGCCGGCCTCGTCGGTCGGGTAGTAGTTGATGTCGATGACCCGATCGAGGAAGGGCACGACCTGGCGAACGACCTCGCCGAGGCGCTCGTAGTCCACGCCGGCGACACCGTCGGTTTCGACGACGAACTCGCCGAGGTTGACCGAACCGAGGTTGCACACCGCCGTCTCGGACTGCGAGGTGACCTCAAGGATTTCGGTGCACAGGTTCGACAGGTGCACGACCCGGTCGCGGGCGTTGCCCTCGGCGGCGGCACCGGGACCGGTCTGGTTGCACTTTTCGTTGCTGGGATCCTTGAAGGTCATCCAGCCGTTGCCCGTCTCGGCCAGCGTCTTCATCATGCGCTGGTAGAGCTGACGGGCCGGAACCTGCTTCTCGAAGCGGCCGTCGGCTTCGGCCTGCTCGTAGATGGCGCGGAACTCCTCGCCGTAGGTGTCGATGAGCTCGGGAACCCGCTTGGGATCGAAGAGACTCCACTGCCAATCCTTTTCGACCCGCTCCATGAAGAGGTCGGGGATCCAGTTGGCGAGGTTGATGTTGTGGGTGCGGCGGGCATGGTCGCCGGTGTTGTCGCGCAGCTCGAGGAACTGGTCGATGTCGGCGTGCCAGCTTTCGAGGTAGACGCAGGCGGCGCCCTTGCGGCGGCCGCCCTGGTTGACGGCGGCGACCGAGGCGTCGAGGGTCTTGAGCCACGGGATGATGCCGTTGCTGAGGCCGTTGGTGCCGACGATCAGGCTGTTCTTGGAGCGGATGCGGTGCCAGGCGACACCGATACCGCCGGCGAACTTCGAGAGGCGGGCGATGTCGGTGTAGCGCTTGTAGATGCCCTCGAGGGAGTCCTCGGGCGAGTCGAGCAGGTAGCAGCTCGACATCTGCGGGTGGGTCGTGCCCGAGTTGAACAGGGTGGGCGACGACGGGAGGTAGGCCAGCGATGACATGAGGTCGTAGAACTTGATGGCCTCGTCGGCATCGGTGGACAGGCCGCAGGCGACCCGCAGGAAGAAGTACTGCGGGGTCTCGATGACCTTGCGGGTCTCGGGGTGGCGGAGGAGGTAGCGGTCATAGACCGTGCGCAGGCCGAAGAACTCGAAGTTCTTGTCGCGCTGGGAGTTGATGGCGGCGTTGAGTTCGGGGGCGTGGGTGGTGACGAACTCGAGGACGTCGTCGCCGATCAGGCCGAGGGTGTGGCCGAGGGTGACCGACTCCGAGAACCAGGGGACATTCTGGTTGCGGACTTCTTTGTCGACATAGGTCGCCAGCATGCGGGCGGCGAGCTTGGAGTAGTTGGGCTCCTCGACGATGAGGCCGGCTGCGGTGCGGATCGACAGCTCGTCGAGCTCTTGGGTGGTGGAGCCGTCGGCGAGGGCAGAGATCGTGCGGGTGGAGACGACCATCGGGTCGACGCCCATCAGGCCCTCGGAGGCGCGGGCAATGGCGTTGACGATCTTGTTGAGATCGACGGGTTCGAGCGAGCCGTTGCGCTTCTTCACGCGCATGGTGGTGGTCGTTTCGACCGTCGTGCCGTTGTCGCCGACTGCGGACAGTCGGTCCTCCGTGATCGCCATGAGTGCCCCTCTGCATTTCTCGCCGAGATCACCAAGTCGGTCTGCAGAAGGCTCTCAGCATCACCTTCGTCCCGCCCCGGACAGGTGATGACCGGGTGAAACATTACACCCCCGTAATTACGTCTCCGTCAAGGGGGGCGCCCAGGTTTTCCGGAAATCCCCATGTTTCCAACCAAAATCGGGGTTATCCCCAAATTACGCACAGTGTCAAAACCCGTCATGGGGGTGATTTTGGGGTGCTGTCCACAGCCTGTGTGCCGGCCCGGCACAACTTCAACGTTGAAACGAAAACCGCTAGGTTGCAGGGCATGGCATCCACCGCCCGCACGGCAACACACATCGACGCCGAAAACGCCGATGTTCGCTGGCTTTCCGAGGCCGAACAGCTCGCCTGGCGGGGTTGGATCGACGCCAGCCGCCGCGTGCTCGCGGCCACCGATCGCCAGCTCAAGCGCGATGCCGGCCTCACCACCGACGATTACGAGGTGTTCGTACGGCTAAGCGAAGCCGACGGGCACCGACTGCGCATGTCCGATCTCGCGAGTTCGGTCACCAACTCGCCGAGTCGGCTATCGCAGCGGGTCGACCGTCTCAGCCGGGACGGCTATGTGGCCCGGGTCCGGTGCGACACCGACGCCCGGGTCTGGTGGGTCGAACTCACCGCCGCCGGGCGCGAGAAGTTGGAGGCCACGGCACCAGGCCATGTCGAGGCCGTGCGGGAGGCGTTCATCGACCGACTCGGAGCCGATGAGATCGAGGTCCTCGCCAGCGTCTTGCCGCGCCTGGTCGCGTCACTCGAGAACGACTGAGCCCGTCGGCGTCGTGCCTCCGGTGCACCCTCAGTGGGGGGTCAGTCGAAAGATCCGGAACTGGCGATCGGTGATGCCCGTGTAGCCCTGCCAGCCGCCGAAATGGGCGAGGGCCTCTTGCCACCCCTCCTCGCGGGCGTCGCCCTCGAGCAGCGTGGCCGTCGCCGGGGTTGTCTTGCCCCGCACCAGGATCTCGCATTCGGGGTGGGCGATCAGGTTTCCGGTCCACGCCGGGTGGGACTCGCGTGCGAAGTTCGATCCGACCACCACCCACGAGCCGTTCGAGCTCGGCACCGCTTCGAGCGGTGTCTCGCGACGCTTCCCCGACTTCGCGCCGGTGGTGTAGAGCACGAGTCCGGCGCCCGGAACGAAGCGGCCCCGGGTGAGCTTGTTCATCGCCTTGTGCATCGGCGGAATGATCTTGGGGGCGACCGCTCGGAACCAGTCTTTGGTGACGATCTTGGCGAGGGCGTCGTCGGCTCCTGCGCGCGGTTTCGGTGTCTTCGACATGGCGCCAGCGTCACATGGATACGGCTCCGGGCGCCAACGTCGCCGGCGGTAGAGTGACCGGATGGAGATCCTTGATGTCGATCTACTCGCCTTCGAGACCGGAAGCGCCGAAGAACGCCGTGCAGTCGTCGATGGTGTGCTTCGCAGCCTCGCCACCGGCTTCGTCTACGTGGAACACGACCTGTCGATCGATCTCATCGATGAGGCGGCGAGCCGACTGCGACTAAAGGTCGACTCCTTACCCGCAGAACTCGACGAATCACGGCGGCGTATTGAACAGCTGACCATGGAGCGCGCGGCGCTAGAGAAGGAAGGCTCGACCTCCGCCCTTGAGAGCGTCACGAGCATCG
>PABW01000005.1 GCA_002699625.1 Acidimicrobiaceae bacterium | reverse complement strand
TCCGGGACGCGGCAATCGCTCGTCGAGAAAGGATGGTTCTTGGTAGACCGCTCGGCGCAGTTGCGTTGATCGCGGAGCGTCAGAATGCGGTACATCGAGAAGGCGGTACTCGTTTGCATCCTCGGGCACACGGGGCCGCTTGCGTTGGTCGTGGGGCGGTGTCTCTTCTCTCGTGTTCGGTGGCACCCTTTCTGATCCTGTGAGTTCAGTCTGCGGATGCGATGTGTGAGTAGCCGTTCAAGAGCTCAGGAGTTTCACGCCATGAATGCTGGACGCCTGTCCCTATCTGCATGATCGGCAAGTGAATCGGCGAGTTGCTCCATGGTGGTCGCCCGAAGCGCTGCAGAGTCAGGGTCGGCATCGAGATTGTGCATCTCTTCCGGATCAACGGTGAGGTCGTAGAGCTCGCCACTGGATGAGCCGGCGTAGCGCGTGAGCCGAGTATCGCGTGTCACGATCGTGCGCATTCGAAGTGGCTGGCCGAGCCCGGCAAGATCAAAGAGCTGATCCTCTTCGACGAGCACGTGATCGCGGACCTGTGCGGCGGGTTCTCGAAGAATTGGGGTGAGGTCATGCCCTTGCATCCCCCAGAAGGGCTCGACGCCGGCAAGTGCGCAAATTGTCTGAGCCAGATCGAGCGTCGACACGAGGCTGTGCGATCGGCCTTGCGTAATCCCTGGTCCAGCAATGAACAGCGGCACCTCAAGGACTGCTCGGTAATGCATGGCGGTCTTCAGCATGAGGCCATGATCTCCAAACATGTCGCCATGGTCGCTCGTAAAAATCACGATGGTGTTGTCGCCGGCGCGTTCGACTGCAGCCAAGACTTCCCCGACCGCTTCGTCGATGAGTTCAATCGTCGCAATCTCTGCTGCGAGCGCCCGCTGGTATTGCTCAACCGTCGGAGCAAAGGCAGACAGGTGAAATCCTTGATGACCGCGTTTTTCTGTTAGCCGCTGTAAGTGAGGCATTGATGAGACGTGCGAGTCGTAAAAGCTCTTGGGAGGCTCAAGACTGCGGTGGTCGTAACGGTGGTAGCGGTCACCCGGAGGAGTGAATGGGTGATGAGGGTCCGGAAAGGACACCTGAATGAAATAGGGGCGAGGATCGTCAGCCTCGATGAATGCAGCAGAGCGCTTCCCCACCCATGCTGAGTGGTAGAGGTCGGTGTTGACTGCAGGTTGACGAATTTCTGACCAGGTCTCATCGGTGACGAGCGCGTGCGCCTGTCCGCGAATTGCTTCGGGATCGACCCCCTGATCGCGCAGCCAAAGCGCATAGTGTCCGCCGACGACATCTCCGTGATCAATCGCAAGCTCGGCATGTTCGAACCCGTACCAGCCCGGCACGATGTCGTGTTCGCCGTTTGGGTCGTCGTAGCGCGTCTTCAGCTCCCACGAGTCCCAACCCGTCGGAGGCATCGAAACGGCGTCGTTGCGAAGTGTGCGGTCGACGACTGCTGCTGCGATCTCGGGATGGTCGCCCATGTTCTGCAAATGGAGCTTGCCGATGAGGCCTGTGCGGTAGCCGGCGTCTGCAAGGGACTGCATGAACGTCGTTGCGCGATCGTCGAGTGGAAGGCCGTTAAATCGGGTGCCGTGGACCGACGGCATTCGACCGGTCGCAAGGGTTGCACGATTCGGCATACAGATCGGGTTCGCTACGACAGCGCGTTCGAAGACCATCGCCTTTTCGGCGAGTCGGTCCAGGTGTGGGGTGACAAAACGTTCATCGAGGCGGCCGAGGTGATCGCGCCGATGTTGATCGGTGACGATGAGCACGATGTTTGGTCGAGTCGAGTCGGGCTCGCCGCGCTTGGTTGGTTGGTGTTCGTTCACGTTCCCGGGGGGCCTTGCAGGCGTTGTTCGTGACGTTGTCCTACGTGCTTGCCGACGTCCCAGCCGAGTGGCGCAAGGTATTGGCTTGCCCAGTCGACCGATGCTTGGTCGGTGACGGTGGCGAGAGAATCGTTGTAGGTGTTCATGAAGCCAGCGATCGAAGCGGCGCTCAAGAGGGTGCGGACCTCCGCATCGGAAAAGTGTGATCTGAGCTCGGCGTGATGCTCGGGTGTCACGTGGCGCGGCGTGCTGCCAGCAGCGGCGGCAAAGGACAGCGCAGCGCGTTCGCGTGGGCTGAACATCGGTGAGTCAGCGAACTCCCAGAGTGCTTGGACTTTCGCTATTGGGACGCCGAAGTTCGCGAGGCCGTAGGCCCCATGAGCCGTGCAGTGCCGACAGCCAGCGGCCTGGCTTGCGATCGTGAAAACCATCAGATTCAGCTGAAGACCCGGCTCTGCCGTGAAAACGGTCATTCGTAGCTCTTTGAGTCGGTCGTACATCTCGGGCCACGCGCCAAGGTCCCACTTTTGACGGTCCTGGTAGCCGTCTGAGTCGAAAAGATCGGATGTCATTCTCTGCTCTCCTCCTCGGGCATGCGTTCGCGTGGGTCTCGGCAATTTTGCTCCGCATCGTGCGTGAGTGGGGCTGCGTGACGGCTGCCTAGATGCACACGTTGCGCAACTTTCCGAGGCCTTCGATCGATGTCTCAATGACATCGCCGGCGGCAAGAAACTCGCCGCTGGAGGCCCCAATACCCTCGGGCGTGCCGGTGAAGATGAGGTCACCAACTTCAAGGGTGAGAATCTCTGAGAGGTAGGAGATGAGGGTTGGAACGTCGAAAATGAGTTGGCCGGTGTTGCCGCTTTGGCGCCGCTCGCCGTTGATATCGCAGGTGATGCGCAAGTTCGAGGGTTCGGCGATGAGATCGGTGGAAACGACTGCGGGGCCGCAGGGCCCGTAAGTGTCTCGGCTCTTGCCGAGATCAAAGTGGGGCGGTTTTGCGGCGAATTGCAGGGCTCGGTCGGAGATGTCCTGTCCGACCGTGAGCCCCATCACATGGTTCCAGGCGTTGTTCGGAGAAATGCTGCGCCCAGCTGTGCCGATCACAACAACGAGTTCGGCCTCATAGTCGGCAAAGTCGCTGTTGAGCTCGACGTTGTCGGTGGCTCCGGCCAGACACGATGGGAACTTTGTGAAGACGAGCGGGCTTTCGGGGAGATCCATGTCGGCTTCTCCGGCGTGCCCGGCGTAATTCAGGCCGATGGCGAAGACGGATCGTGGGCATGGGACTGGTGGTCCGAAAACTGCGCTGGCGACTGCACCTTCTGGGGATCGGCTGTTGAGCTGGATGGTGTGCAGTTCAGCGTGACGGTGGACGGCTTCCATCGGGTCCCCCGAGAAGGACCCATTGGAGGCCGCCGCAAGGTCGTGCCAGTTCTCGCCATCAATGAGCACGGCTCTGCCGTCGAGATTCCCCAATCGGAATGCCATCAAAGATCCTTGTTTCGGCCCGGAAGAAGCAGCGCAACGAGTGACTGTGCATGCCGCTCGGTCAGGTCGTAGTCGGTAGGTTTGATACCAAGAAGCTCGGCTTCTGGCCCATTGGCGTACAGCAGCGAAGCAGCTCCGATCATGGAGTGGTAGAGCACGTCCGGATCGACCTCAGCAGCAATGCCCGAATTCCGAAGGTTCGTCCACGCCGCCAAGAGTTGGCGATGACGATGTGCAAGTTGGGTCTCGACGAACCAGGCCAAGCGTTCGCTTGGCGCGGCGCCCTCGTGCATCATGATTCGGCTGAGCTCGGGTCGACGGGCAGCAAAATGCACGAAACCGCGCACCATCGCCGCGAACTGATCGGCCTGTTCGTTTGACTCAAGCTGAGCGAGTTGTTCAGCGATCGCCTGGTCAAGTTCATCAAGGAGAAAGAGCAGAGCTGCTTTCCAGAGCTCGTTGGTGGAGCCAAAGTGGTAGTTGATTTGGCTCTGGTGAGCGCCCGCCTCTGCAGCGATACGACGGCCAGACGCCCCTGCGAAGCCTCTGCCGGCGAATTCACCAATGGCTGCCTCTAGGAGCGCTGCCCGTACGACTTCTGAGCCACGGTTTTGGCGCGATCTGCCTGGAGCTGGGGCGAGCGCAAATTCAGCGTGGGAATGCACGAGGAAATACTTCCATCACTTGAACAAAGTTACAAGAGTTGATAACCACGGGGGAATGAGCGACACGATCCGTCCCCGCAAACTGGCCCACATCGTCCTGCGCACGGCTCGGTTTGAGGAGGTAGTGAAGTGGTGGTCGACGGTGCTCGGCGCTGAACCGCGGCACGAAAGCCCGTTTCTCACCTTTCTCACCTATGACGACGAGCACCATCGACTCGCTGTGCTCAACAATCCCGATCTTGCTGATAGCGATCGCATGAGCGCTGGTCTCGAGCATGTCGCCTTTACCTACGACACGCTCGACGACCTGCTCGCGACGTACCTGCGTTTGAAGCATCTGGGAATCACTCCGGTGCTACCAATCCATCACGGCATGACGATGTCGCTCTACTACGCCGACCCAGATGGCACTCAGTGCGAACTCCAGGTTGACGTCATGGACGAGGCGACCGCCGCAGCCTTCATGGCAAGCGACGTATTCGCGGACAATCCGCTTGGTGTACCGATTGACCCGGACGACTTGGTTCTTCGGCGCAATGCTGGAGAGTCACTTGATGCGCTCACCGAGTACGTCCCGATCTGACAATGCCCGAAGCCGATCTGGTCATCGTCGGTTGTGGGCCCGTGGGTGCCATGGCAGCGCTTCGTGCTCGTCAGCACGGCCTGTCAGTCATCGCTCTTGATCGTGAAAGCGAGGTCTACCCGTGGCCGCGCGCCGTCAGTATGGACGATGAGATCCAACGACTCTTTGCCACTGCAGGCCTTCTCGATGGACTGCGATCCTGCAGTTCGCCTTTCGGTGGTGCGGAGTTTCTCGACCATCAAGGCCACCGCGCGATTGGTATCGAACTTCCTGTCGGCTTCGTTGGACCGAATGGCCATCCCCCGGTCGTCGCGTTCGATCAGCCCGCCGTTGAACGAATGCTGCGTGAAGCTGCCATCGGTGCGGGGGCCGATTTGCGCTTCGGGGCTGACGTTGCCGCTCTCGATGGCAACAAGCTGACCCTTAGCGACGGTGCGACGATTACCGGAAGGTGGGTTTTGGGGTCGGACGGCGCTCGAAGCACCGTGCGTCGACAGCTTGGTATCGAGCTTGAGAACCAAGGCTTCGATGAGGACTGGGTAGTCGTCGACACGACACTGCTCGATCCAGACCTATCACTTTCTTCACTCGTCACCCAGTACTGCGATCCCGATCGCATTGTCACGTATATCCCTGGTCACGGCACCCATCGACGATGGGAGTTCCAATTCCGCGAGGGCGAGACGAGGGCGGAGATGGCATCGCCGGAACGAATCGCCGAGCTGCTCGGCCCTTGGGGCTCACCACATCAATTGCAGGTCGACCGCATCGCCGTCTATCGGTTCCATGCGGTGGTCGCTGAACGGTTTCGCGTCGGAGACGTGTTTTTGGCTGGAGATGCTGGTCATCAGATGCCGCCATTCAACGGACAAGGCATGTGTTCGGGCATGCGCGACGTCGAGAATCTGATCTGGAAGCTCGCCGCAGTCGCAGCCGGCCACGCCGATGAGCGGCTGCTTGACACCTATCACGACGAACGCCGTCGCCACGTGGCTGGTCAAGTCGAACACGCCGTTGATGCTGGACGATTGATCAATGCGATCGCCGAGGGTGGTGCTGATTCATTTGAGGCTGGTTATGGCGGTGGGCGGGAGTTTCCCCACCTTGAGACTGGGCTGCGCTATGGCAACCACCGCCTCACCGGGCATCCGTTCCCACAACCCTTGCTTGAAGATGGTGGTTTCGACGGTCAACTCGGGGACGGCATCGCCCTCGTCACCACGGCGTCTACCGATATTTCAGCTGATGTGATGGACCGCTGGGCGGCAATCGGTGCTCGTCGAGTCGACACCAGAGCCGACCTTTTCCCGAACCTGGTGGGTGATGGCACGGTCGTCGTTGTGCGGCCAGATCGTTACATCGCTGCGGTCACTCGAGATCTTGTTTCAACGTCGGCAGAGTTCGCCGAACTTGGCCTCGCCGTTGCGTGAAGACCGATCGCGAATGGTCTGCGGACGTCAACCAGCTTGGCTTGACGTAGGCGGGATCGAATCTGCATACCCCAGCATGCGGCGATAGGTCTTGTGATAGTGGTGCAGGGCCGGTTCGTTTCGACCAAAGACGGTCTCCTCTAACGCAGAACCGTTTGCGCAAGCTTGCTGACTGCAAGACATTGCGTAGTCCTCGTCTCGAATGATTCTGCTGAATGTCGAGGCGATTTCCTTGGCGATCTCCGTCAGGTTTGCCGTGCCCAGATTTTCTTGTGCTTGGCCAAGTTTGGCTTGACGGATGTAGAAGTCGACCTTGCTGGTGTGCCTGCCGGGGTCGTTGCGGTCCGGCAGTGCCCTCACAAGGAAGACGCCGATCTCGAAAGGCATGAGGATCACGTTCGGGAAGAGCCAGTAAACGGGCAGTCCGGCAACGGTGATGTCCCACTCCTCCTCGGGCAGGAGGCGCATTTCGTCGATCGCCCTCTTGCACAGGATCATCCGGTGCAGATGACCGTCTTCGTCGTAGCACTGCACGTTGCCGTGGAAGCTGTTGGCGAGCGTGTTCGAGTGGAGCGAGTTGAAGTGGTAGGTCTCGCCGAACGTGTCCATTGCAAGCTTCCAGTTGCAGGCCGTGTCGTACTCGTCGGCGGTGAGGCGCTCAAGATCTTCGAACCCCCAGGTCGAGAACTCCTCGTTGAACCACGCGCCCAGCAACCAGTCAAGGTCGATCTCGCCTTCGGGGTTCGGGTGGACGAAGAGCAGCCCATGGCGTTCCTCAGCCGGCAGCTCGCGCAATCCGAGACATTCGTTGTCGACATCACCAAAGTGCTCTGCTTTCGGCAAGCCGACGAGCGCCCCCTCGGTGTCGTAGGTCCATGAATGAAACGGGCAAGTGAAGCGACGCTTTTGACCGCGCAGCTCTGACTCCAAGACCGCACCCCGGTGACGGCACGAGTTGACGAAGGCGCGGAAACGTCCGCTTTGGTCGCGTGTCGCGAGGATTGGGATGCCGTACTCATTGTTGGTGAAGAAGGAACCAACTTGGGGTAGATCACCACTCATGCCGATCAACTGCGGCAGCCCGACGAACCATTCGTTCCACTCGCGCTCGGCTTGCTCTGGGTCGGTGTAGGTCGAGGTGTTGTTTACGAAGGTTTCCCCCGCATCCACATTTGTTCCTGCGTCGAGATGAGAAAGCAGAATCTTGATGAGTTCAACCTGGGTTTCGTGTCGCACGTAATAACTCTGGCGGTTAAGGGTGTTAAGCGCCAGCTGGCCTGTGCGGGTGATCGAACCCGCCGTCGACCCGTTCCGGCTGGAGGGCGACAACGACGGGGTGGGGTGCGAAGGCGGCTGAGTCGGCCCGAAAGGCCACATCGCGCAGCAACAATCGTTGTGCTGTCAGCCCTTCGGTACTACTCGGCGATCGGTGTGTTCGCGTACGGAGTCCAGGATCGGCACGGCTGGCTGCGTGTGTGCTCACAATCGGGGTGCTCTGCCGGAACTTCCACGCCCGACACAAACGGCAGCGTCAGCGACGACGCCGCTGGGTCGATCCTCACCTGGGATCCGTCGAAGCCCAGCACGTCGAACGCCCACAGATTCCGATTACCGCCAGGACTATCGATGATCAGGCGCAAGACCGAACCGGCCCGGAACACGTGCCCGGCCGGGAAGATCGCAACATCGACCTGGGTGAACGTTCCGTCCGGCAACGGCTCATTCGCAGCTTCGGTGAACAGATGCCACGGCAGTGTTTCCGATGTCTCGCTTTCGTCCAACGCCCGATGCGAAGCCCGCAGCCAGCCCGACTGCACGTACATCTCGAGCCCGTCGGGCCGCACTTCGCTGATGGTCACCTGGAGATCGGCATCGGCCTCGTCGGCCTGCAGGCTCAGCGACACCCGTCCGGAACCGGCCAGCATCAGATCCTCGGCGAACGGCTCGGTCTCGAACACGATCGCCTTGCCCGCCTCCAGCGGTTCCCACGTCAAATTCTCGAACTCGTCACCGTCGTCATCGGCTGCTTTGGTCAACAGCTGCGATCGTGCGACGTCGACGGTGAATGCCATCGTCGACTCGCCGCCGGTCAGGTCACCAAGATTCCAGGTCACCGCCTCGGCAGCACTTGGTGGCCACTGCTCAAAAGACACCGACTCGCGTGGTACGGGGGCCCCCAACGCCGCTGGGTTGGCGCCGCTTTCGAGGAAGACGGTGATCGCCGGTTCGCTCTCCAACGTGGCCCTGGCCTCCTCCCACGACGTGAAACGGTCGGGTGGCAGCTCGATACCACCCACCCCGAACGCCGACTCATACAGGGCGGGAGCACCGAGACGGACCAGTGGGCTCACCTGCGGAGTTCGCTCGGCGACATAGACGTCGAGCAGTTCGATCGCTGCTGCGAGGCTTCGCGGCCCGAGCGAGTCGGCGTGGGCGCCGTTGTAGAGGTGGGCCTTGAACACCGATGTGCCGGTGAAGTCGTCGAGCATCGTGGCGAACCGGCCTCCGGTTTGCTCGTCCTGCCATGATCCGGCCAGGAAGGTGGGGACCGTGATCCGATCAACGAAGGTCCGAGGCGACAAGGGGTCGCCTTCGGCGTCGGTCCAGAATGCCGTCGCAGCTGCTGCCTCTCCGAGGTCGCGGTTCTGGCTCCGCAACGACTGGTTGGCATCACAGATGTCGTCGCCGTCCTCGTCGATGCGTTGGTTGACCCACGCCGAGCCGTAGGCCTCGTTGGCACCCTGACGGCTTTCGCCCCAACTCTTCGCAAATCCGTTGTTGTAGATGCCGCCCGGCCAGACGACCGATCGATACGAATCTTCGATCACCGAAATCGGCGTGATCGCTGCGAGGCTCGGGGGTTGGGTCTGCGCGACGAAGAGCTGACTGATGCCGGAGTAGCTAATCCCGACCATGCCCACGTGGTTCTCGTACACCCAGTCCTGCGCGGCGATGGCTTCGACGACGTCGTAGCCGTCGATCGACTGCATCGGTTCGAAGTAGTCGAACGCTCCGCCCGAACACCCCGACCCGCGCATGTTGACCCCGACGGTGGCCCAGCCCAATAAGCCGTAGATGTTGATCGCCGGCTCGATCTCGTAAGGGCTCGACGGGTCATAGCCGGAGTACTCGATCACGGTCGGATAGGGGCCGTCCTCGATCGGCCCCGGCAGTCGCACGGTCGCGCTCAGCAAGGTGCCATCGCGCATCTCGATGTAGCCGAATCCCTCACCGATCTCCTGCCCATCGAAGAACGCCTGGTCGGGGTGTTCGTCGAAGTCGGGCACGCGTACTTCGTCGCTGCTGGGAGCCGGATCGGTGCCGAGCGCAAGCACCTGCCACCCTTCACCTGGCTCGACTTGGCGGAACAAGAGGTTGCCGAACTCGTCGACCGTGCCGACCTGCTCGGCTCCTGGCCCTCGCAGTGTCAATTCCGTGCCCGGGGCGGCTCCCGTCACCGTGATCTGGCCGGCCGCTGCGGCTGTAGCGAAGTCGGCCGGAACTGTCGCTGGTTCACTCGTACTGGATCCTGCATCGCCGGCGTCGGCGTCAGTGCTGGTGTCGGCGGGTTCGTCGGTGACGGCGCTGATGTCGGAGTTCTCGTCAATGGGAGGCGCAGTGTCGTCGGCGTTATCGCTACAGGCCGCAGCGAGGAGAGACAAGCTCAGGATCGCGACCATCGATGGACGGACCGTGGACTGCAGAGCGAAGCGAGAGTGGAGCATGGGCGCACACTACGGCGGGGGGTCGAGTCGGACGAGTTCGGCTGCAAGGGTCGTGTGTAGCGCGGTTGCGGCCGTCCGCAGGAGCAGTGAGCAAGAGAGGCCGGAAGCGCTAAGGTCCGCGTCGATGGGTCCCACCGATCAAGAGCGCGAGATCATCCGTCGGATCTTCGACTTCGACGAACACGGCACCACCCAGATGTTCGATGATGTGATGGAGAACCCGGTGTCGAAGTACACCGATCCCGGTCACCTCCAGCGAGAGATCGAGGTGCTGTTCCGTCAGTTCCCGATTGCGATCGCGCACCGCTCCCAACTGGCGAATCCGGGAGATTTCCTCACGCATGGCGAGACCGGTGTGCCGATCCTCGTCACCCGCACCGAGGGCGGGCACCTGAAGGCGTTTCTCAACGTGTGCCGTCATCGAGGCGCCACTCTCGAGAGCGAACCATGCGGCAATGCCCGTCGCTTCAGCTGCCCCTATCACGCCTGGACCTACGATCTCGATGGGGCCCTCCGAGGGTTGCCGCAGCCCGTGGGCTTCGACTCGGTTGACCGTGCGGGCGCCGGTCTCGTCGAACTTCCCGTCTTTGACCATTTCGGCTTGATCTGGGTGGTTCCGTCCCCGCGCCACGAACCAATCGATATCGATGCCTGGTTCGCGCCGCTGGAGGAGAACCTCGGCGGCCTCAACCTCGGCGAGCACCACCTGTTCCGATCTTGGACCCTCCACCGAGACATGAACTGGCGCATCCTGCTCGAGGGATTCCAGGAGTCGTACCACTTCTGTTCCGCGCATCGACACACGGCCTGCTCGTCCTATCTCGACAACCAGAGCGTCTGGACCGACCTGTACCCGCATGTCCGACATTCCGTGCCGCTACCCCGAGTGCTCGAGTACCGCGATCAGCCCGAGGACACGTGGGACTACCGCTCGAACTTCATGGATCAGAACTATGTGTTCCCGGCGAACTTCGCTCAGGTCATGACCGACCATGTCTACATCCACACCGTGATCCCGACCGGCGTCGACTCGTGCGTCTTCCAGTGCATGATGCTCACGCCAGAGGAGCCCGCCACTGAGAAGGCCGAGCGCCACTACCAGAAGAATTTCGACGTCGTCCGGGTCGTCTTCGACGAGGACTTCGCCATTGGGGAGGGGATCCAGCAGGGTCTCGCCACCGGGGCGAACCAGCACTTCACCTTCGGCCGATACGAGTGTGGGCTCCACCTCGGCCAGCGCTCCATCGACGCCGCACTAGCCGGCGAACTGAGGCTCTGAACCATGCCTACCTTCGACGGATCGTGCGGCACGATCCACTACGAGCAATGGCTCCCTCACGGTGAGCCGACCGGAATCGTCGTGCTCGTTCACGGCTATGCCGAGTACGGCGCCCGCTATGCCCACGTCGCCGAACGCCTCACCTCGCTCGGAGTTGCCGTGTACGCCGAGGACCACATGGGCCATGGGCACAGCGACGGGGAGCGAGCGCTGATCACCGACTTCGGTGATGTCGTTGCCGATCTCGAGACGCTCGTCCGTATCGCCACCGACGCCCACCCTGAGGTGCCGCTCCTCATGATCGGCCACTCGATGGGCGGCCTGCTCACCGCCCGCTTCGCGCAAGCGAACCCCGATGCGGTTGCAGGTATCGGATTTCTTGGCGCGGTCATCGGTGACTGGAATTGGGCTCGTGATGCGCTCGCTGCGCCGGAACTTCCCGAAGCAGCCACCGACTTCTCGGGCATGTCACGAGATGAGTCGACGGTCGTGGCGTACTCGACCGATCCGCTCATCTACCGAGGCCGGTACAAGCGACCACTGCTCGAGGCTGAGATGCGAGCGCTTGACGGCTTCCAGGCCGACATCGATCGGCTCACCATGCCGGTGCTGTTCTGCCACGGCGACGACGATCCCTATGTCGACTACCGAACGTCGCTCGCCGCCGTCGAGGCGATGCCCAGCACCGACACCACAATCCGGGTCTACGAGGGCGCTCGGCACGAACTCGTCAACGAGACCAACCGTGACGAGGTCATCGATGAGATCGTTGCCTTCGTCGCCCGTCTTATCGACGGCTGAAGCGACCCCGCCCTGATCCAGGTCCGGCCAGGACCGCCTCGAAATCAACGCCGGTGATTGCGCGGGTGATTCTGCGGGCTGCCATGCGGGCCCCCCAGAGGTTGCCCGCAGCCGGACCGAGTTCGAGGGTTGCAAGGCGGCCCATCACATGGACTGGATGACGGCCGATTCGCAGGTCATGGTCGGGTACGGGATAACCATCGACCGTGGCAATGTCCGGGAGCACCGGTGACAGCGCTCGCAGGCTGCGGAGATCGGGGATGGTGCCGGTTGCGAGCCAAAGAAGATCACCGGTGATGGTTGTGTTGTCCGCAAGCGTGAGTTCGAAGTGGCCATTGATTGTGTCGGCCGTGGCGATCGGTACGCCTGCTCGGATGCAGAGGCGACCTTCGGCCTGGAGCTCGTGAAGACGGTTGACCATCCAGTCNGGCATGGTGCCACCGCCGCGAGCGGCGCTCGCCTGCNCAAGTCGCTGAGTGGGGGACTCGGTAGCGTCGAAGGCTCTGAGGTGCTTTGGGCCGAGCCANCCGGGGTCGGTATCGAATGACCGGATCATGAGTGGTCGCCGGGCGACGAGATGGACNGCGGCGCCTCGGGCGCATGCGCCGACGGCGAGATGCCCGGCNCTCAGGCCNCCACCAACGATGACGACNCGCTGGCCGCTGAGATCGGAGAGNGAGCGCAGNTCNATGTCAGCGGCGTGGTTGATTGTCGGGCCGGCACAGCCAAGCAGAGGAACGACCCANGAAGGGATNTGGCGGCGATGGGGGTTNGANGCAACGACNAGNCGNTCGGCCAGNAGNGACCCGCCTGANGTTTCGATTCTGAGGTGGTCGCCGGCGGGTCCGATACGCATGGCCCGTTTCGGTGTCGGATCCGTCAAGCCCGCATTGTCGATGATCGAAGCGCAGAAGCGCATGAACGCCGAACTGATCGGCTGGTCGTAGGTGAGGCCCGAGCGGCCGAGACCATGTTCTTGAACGAAGGCGAAGAGGGCACCGGCGTCGGGGCTCGGGTGATGAACGCTCGGTGATCGCAGGACATTGATGCCGAGCCGCTCGAACTGCTCGCGCCAAACCGTCAGCCATGATCCGCTCGGATCAAGCACGATTGCGCGCTCGGCGATGTCTGGAGCCGCTTGGTGGAGGTGGAGCGCAAGCGCCAGCCCGTGTGGTCCGGCTCCAAGGATGCAGACGGGCGTGGAGGGGGATTCGGTCGAAGAAGCCACGGGGTCAGCGTAGCAATGAAATGAGAATGATTCCTGATGGAATACCGGGCTGAAAAGGCCGTCGCTGACAACCGAGAGAGGTTGCATACAGCACGGGTAACACATGATTGGTCGGGTGTGCCTCTGCGTCGACGCCCCGTTGGTGGACGCGCTGCGCGATGCTCCCTGCATGAGCGTCGTCAAGATCAATGCCGTCACCGTTCCCGAGGGGATGGGTGACGACTTCATGGAGCGGTTTGCGAAGCGGGCCGGTTCGGTGGAAAGCCAGCCCGGGTTCGAGGAGTTTCTGCTGTTGAAGCCAACCGACGGTACGTCGCCGTTTTATGTCTTCACCCGCTGGGAGTCCGAAGAGGCGTTCGAGGCGTGGATGGGCGGCAGCGACTTCCGACGGGCTCACGGCACCGACGGCGAGGCATCGGCTGAAGCACGCCCAGCGGGCCCGCCCGGCGTTTCGGCTGAACTGCTGTCCTTCGACGTCGTTGAGCGGGTGGCGTCAGCCGGCTGACGCTCCGGTGTCCGGTCGACGCTGCCCAGAGGTTGCGACGGCCACGCAGCACCACGCGACGTCAGCGGCCCGGAGGGACGACATGATCCCCGGGCCGCCGAGCAACGCGATGCTGCACGCCCCCTTTGTCGATCAGAACGACAGGGAGGTGTCGGCGTTGGCGCTCATTGCGACAACCCCGGGCGGGCCACTCCACTCCAGATTGAGATCGCCGACGAGAACATCGTCGGCCGTNTCCGGCGTTACCCCGACGACCGCCTGCGAGCCGGTGGAGCACGCAATGTNCGCCCCGGCCGCCAACTGCTCGACCATGGCTCGGGAGGATCCNTCAGGCATGCCGACGCGNNCGTCGATTGCGTCGATGTAGTCGGCGTGCAGCAAGCGAACTGCATGCGATGCAAAGAACGCCTGAACCTGATGGCCGTCTGCGACGGCTTGNGCGGCACACGCNAGCCCNACCACGCATTTGCGCGGATCGACATCCGGGTCGGTGGAGAACATGACGAAGAACGTCGCCATNTCGGCCTCAGCCCTGGGGCATATTGGCGCTGATGACCGCCCTGGCGGCGGCGTCATCGAGCACCGGCGTGANNTCNAGCGTGCTGANGCCGCCGGTCCACATCATCAAGAAGCCNTGAACNGCTTCTGNCGANTCGGCTTCGACGATNGCAACGCCGCGNCCGTTGGCGACATCGTGCCANCGGCCGATCTGNGTGAANCCGTGGGCCTGNTCAANCGCCGCATCGTCGGCNTCNGACATTCCNGCGAANGCCCCGAACGTCTCCATCTTNTGGTCGTGGTTNANTTCCCAATTGATCATGAACAACATGACANNCTCCTTTGTGGTTGTCGCGAAGCCCACCATGGCGACCTTGNGATCGGCTTGTCATCCNGCTTCAGGCTCGCNNGGGTNNGCCGGCNGCCNCGATNAGNAGCCNNTTCGCCCGGCGNAGCGCAGTTCGCTACCGTTCGCCCATGGCCGTCNTNACTCCGACCGGACACGCATGCGGCGCCGTCGTCNCCGACCTNGACGNCCGAGCAATCAATGATNCCGAGGCNGCCGAACTGCGCTCCGCCCTCGACGAGCACCATGTGCTCGTGTTTCCCGATCAGCGAATGTCNAACGACGAACTTGAACNGTTCTCCGAGGCGTTCGGNCGCCTNGGCACGGACCCGTGGTTCATNCCNATCGAGGGCAGCGATCACATCGCCGAGATCCGACGCGACGCCGATGAAGAGGCACCGCTGTTCGGNGAGGGCTGGCATTCNGACTGGAGNTTTCTCGACTCCCCGCCGGTGGCGACCTGNCTGCTCGGCCTCACCATNCCACCGGTCGGNGGCGACACGCTCTTCGCCAACCANCACCTTGCCTACGACCGCCTGCCCGANGNCCTCAAGTCTCGACTCGAGGGCCTCNTCGCGAAGCATTCCGACCGCTTCATNTANGGCAAGGGCAGCATGCACGACCCGGCGTCGGACGAGACNGCCGGACAGACNATGGCGATCCGCNGCGACCGCGACCCCTANGACGGTCANCACNCGTTGGTGCGNATCCACGAAGGCAACGGNCGNCCNGCNCTCTTCTCGACCCTCGGGTACGTNCAGGGTGTCGTCGACATGGAGGACGACGANGCCCGNTCACTGCTGCGCGANATCCANGNGCACCAGATCGACGACGCNGTNATCTACCGGCACCGCTGGGAACCGGACATGGCGGTCGTGTGGGACAACCGAAGTGTGCTGCACCGGGCGACCGGNGGTTACGAAGGCCACGACCGCCTNCTGCGNCGAACGACGATCGTTCGCTGAGCGGNTCTCAGCGGAGCCAGTTGTTCGGGATCGCCCGCTCGCACCANCTCCCGAACCGNTTCCAGAAGATTCGCATCAGGCGAGTCCACATGCNNCGGGCACGACGGCGAACGAACGTGTCGAGCTGAAGTGTGAGTCGCGTNCCGCCATCNTCGGTGTCNNCAACCCAGAACTGCAGCCGGGTCGGNCGGAACAGAGCGAAGCTCAGNGCNTAGCTGCCGTAGAAGTACTGGAGGTCCCGGTATTCCTCGTGNCGGATCTCGCCGAGCACACCGGCGAAGTTGATGAAGGGCCCGGTGTGGGTGTTGTAGACGCCTTCGGCGAAACCGGTCTCGCCGGCCTCNTTCGTGAGGAACTCGACCCGCCACGGCGGGATCTGNCCGTCGGTGAAGGTCNCGGGNTCGCACAGCCAGGCCCAGACCTNGGCACGGGGACGTTCGATGNTCCAGACATGCTCGTAGACNTCGTGGNCNAAACCGCTNGGTGGCTCGGGCGGGGAGGGAGCGACGTTNAGGGNCTGGCNNTGGGAGTCGGGGGAATCGGTGACCATGCCNCCATCATGGCCGCCCGCCAGGAGTTGTGAGAGGCCGGGCCTCAGGCGCCTACGCTCCGGTCATGACCCGGACGATGATCGCCGCCGTGACCCTCGGCAACGGCGGCTTCGAGATGATCGAGATCCAGCAGGTACCCATACCGATTCCCGCAGCCGGGGAGGTTCGGCTCAAGGTCTTGGCGGCGGGCATGAACAACACCGAGATCAACACTCGCCTCGGTTGGTACAGCGCCGACGTCGAGGCCTCCACCGATGCCGTCGCCAGCGCTGCCGACGGCACGGTTNNNCGNGANGACGGCGGCTGGAACGAGNCGACCCCGTGGCCACTGATCCAGGGCACCGACTGTTGCGGCATCGTCGANGAACTGGGTCAGGGTGTCGACCCCGCTCTCCTGGGGAAGCGCGTGATCGTCCGAGCGTGCATGCGCCCGAAGGGTTACGACACCATGCACAACGTCTGGATGGCGTCGGACTTCGACGGCGCGTTCGCCGAGTATGTGAAGGTTCCGGCGAGCGAAGTCTTCCCCGTCGAGTGTGACTGGACCGACGCCGAACTCGGTGCGATCCCGTGCGCCTACGCCACCGCCGAGAACATGATCCGGCGGGCGGGCATCAGGTCCGGCGACCGTGTGCTCGTCACCGGCGCCTCCGGCGGCACCGGCACGGCATCGGTGCAACTCGCCGCTCGTCGAGGCGCCCATGTCGTCGCCATGGCCTCGCGGTCGAAGTTCGACGAGGTCCGTGCGCTCGGTGCCCACGAACTGGTCGAACGCGACGAGGTCCTTGAACCAGAGTCGTGCGATGTGGTGATCGACAATGTCGCTGGCCCGGGTTTCCCGGCGGCGCTGGAGGCGGTCCGACGCGGTGGATGTCTCGTCACCTCCGGCGCGATCGCCGGCCCGATCGTCGATCTCGATGTCCGCACCCTCTACCTGCGCGACATCCGGCTCATCGGCTCCACAGCGTGGGACGAACCCGTCTTCCCGAATCTGGTCGGCTACATCGAACGAGGTGAGATTCGACCGCGCGTGGCCAAGACATTCCCGTTGACCGACATCGTGGCGGCGCAGCAGGAGTTCCTCCGGAAGGCGCATGTCGGGAAGTTCGTCCTGATCCCCTGATCGGGCGGTGTCGTTCAGGCTGCAGCCATTCGGGGGTGCACGGCGGAGTTCGCTATGGTGACGCTATGCCGCCCGACAACGAGGTGGAGGTCGACCCCGCCGAGTCGGAGCGCATCGACGCGCTTCTACGCGAACTCGACGCTGAAGATCTCGAGTTTCTGGAGCCGCCAACCTCGATCTGGAAGGCCATCTCGGCCACGGTCGACGCCGAGCGCGACGCCGCCCGCATTGCACGCACAGCCCCCGGGCTCCGCTATTCCGACGCCCTCACGGTCGCGTACCGAATCGACGCCGACGACCATGTCGTCAGCATGGGCGATGGGTGGTCGAACTTCGCTCGCGACAACGGTGCCCCCGAGCTCGCCGAGCTCACCGGAACGCAAACGCTGTGGTCGTTCTTCAGCAGCGACACCAGCCGCAGTGTTTGGCAGATGATCATCGAACGGGTCCGCAACTCCGGTGACGCAATGCAGGTGCCCCTTCGCTGTGACGCGCCGCATGCTCGCCGCTGGTTCGAAATGACCGTCTCACCCGAGGCGGATGGCCACGTCCACTTCCATTCCGTCCTCGTCTTCGAAGAGCTTCGAGAGCCGGTCGCCTTCCTCGATGCCTTCGTGGAGCGCAACAGCACCGACGATGAGATCGCCCTCTGTACCTGGTGCGCGCAGGCCGAATACGAGGGGAAGTGGTGTGAGGTCGAGGACGTCGTGCGTCGAGCCCGCCTTCTGGAGCGCAGCGTCATGCCACCTGTCGTGCACGGAGTGTGCAGCGCCTGCCGCGACGAGCTCAGCCGTGAATGCTCGCTCGTGGGTGCCGACGAGGTCGACGACTGAATCAGCGGGTGGCGAGCTGCTTGCCCAGCTTGCGCATCCCGAGCCTGAAGCCCGCCGCCCCGGCAACCTTGGCGATGGGAGCAAGGACACGAGGCAGATAGCGGACCTTGACGTCCTCGATCCAGACGACCTCGCTGGCCGTCTCGCTCGTCGGCTCAATCGTGAAGCCCGCCCGGCCGGTGAGCACCGGGCCGAGTTTCTCGACCTCGCAGTCGCCCGTGCCGGCACCGTCGTCCCAAGCGCAACGCGTGACCCGCATCGTGTCGGGGAGAGCCAGCGGGCCGTAACCCGTGGTGGCGGTGAACTCCGAACCGATCGCCGTCGGGTCGCCGTCGGTGTGGATCTCGACCTTGGTGGCGGGGATCCATGTTTCATGGCCCTTCCAGTCGATGAGCGCATCCCATACGGTCCGAGCCGGAGCGTCGAAGGGTTGGGTGACGGTGAATCGCACGTTGGCCATGCGATGACGGTACGGAGCCACATGGCCCTCTGCCACCCCCGGGCTGCTCCGGGTGGGCGTGGCATCCGCCACTCGCGCAGACTGCGCTCGTGGCCGCCGATCGTCCCGCACTTCTGCTCGCTCAGGATCTGGGCTACGCCGTGGGCGACGATGGCGCCATGACGCCCACGGTCGTTCTGCACGTCGACGATCACCCGGAGGTCGCCGACCTCGCTCGTGTTCACGCCATCGAGGGCATTGGTGACGTGCGCACGACGGGCCGCCGCGTCGACAACGCCGGTCCGGACGGGGCACCGGTCTTCCTTCTGGGCGTCTCGCTCACATCGCCGGTTCGTGCTGCGTTCGCGATCATGTTCCCCTTGCCCGACGCCGAGGCGTTCCTCCGTGACGCTGGTCGGGGCGGGCGACTGGCGTTGGCGACCACCGATGTGGGGTCAGTCGGCGCTGAGCGGCCCTTCTGGTTGGCGATCGATCTTGACGGTCCATCGCTCGAGCAGGCCCTCGACGCGATCTGAGCTTCGGCGCGACGCGACGTGCGCATCCGCGTCGCATGGCATGGCCTTCCGGATCAAGCGATCGGTAACGCTGTTGTTCGCTTGACGACCTTCATGGCGAGTTGTGATGTGAGGGTCTGGACGTGGGGGAGCGCCGCCAACTCGTCCATGTAGATCGTCTCGAATGCCTCGGCGTCGGCGGCGACGACACGAAGGAGATAGTCGGGCTGCCCCATCATGCGGGCCGCCTCGATGATCGAGGGAACCGTCTGGATCGCCTGCTCAAACTCGAGCATCGACTCCCGGGTCACCGAGGTGAGGGTCACCCACACGATCGGCTCGTAGGCGCACCCCACCGCCTCGCGGTCGACAACAGCGCTGTAGCCGGCGATCACCCCGTCGGCCTCGAGCCGGCGGACCCGCCGGAGGCATGGCGAGGGGCTGAGTCCTACCAGATCGGCAAGATCGTTATTTTGCATGCGTCCATGGCGTTGAAGCTCGCTGATAATTGCGCGATCAATCGAATCCATAACATCAGATGCTACACAAGGGTGGTTCAGTCGCCGACAAGGCCAGCGGCTGCCGCCCGTCGTGGCGCATGCTTGAGCAATGTCCAGCCGTTCCGATGAGCCCACGTTCGAAGCCGTCTGGCCGAGATCGCCGCGCGGCGTGCAGGCCCGTCGGCGAGCCGACCGACTCCCGTCGCTCGAGGGCGCCCGTATCGCCTTCCTGTGGGACTACCTGTTCCGCGGTGACGAACTGTTCCCCGTGCTGGAAGCCGAGCTTCGCGAACGGTTCCCCGGCGTCGACATCGTCGGCTACGACGTCTTCGGCAACCTCCACGGCAGCGACGAGAAGGCACGCGTCGGGCGACTGCCCGATGATCTGCGGACACGCGGCGTGGATGCGGTCGTTTCCGGCATGGGGTGTTGAGGCTCCTGCACGCCCGCCGTGATGCGGGCCGCCATCGCCGCCGAGTCCATCGGCATCCCCTCGGTGTCGATCGTCTGCGAGGGCTTCGAGGGCCAGGCTCTCGCCACTGCCCGAGGTCACGGCCACGACGGCCTTGCGCTCGCCGTGACCGAGGGCCATGTCGACGCCATGAGCACCGATGAACTCGTCGCCTCGTTCCGAGCGACGGTCGTCGATCGTGTGATCGCCGGCTTGACGGTCGAATCTGCGGAGGAGCACAGCGACTCGGGCGAGCCCGCCGCCCTGGACGTCGTCGTCTCCGGCTCCATTGACGACGTGAACCGGTACTTTCTCGATCTTGGGTGGAGCGACGGCCACCCCGTCGTGCCGCCGACACGCGACCGGATCGAGGCGTTTCTCGCCGACTCCGGTCACGATCCGTGGAAGGTACTCGGTGTTGCCAGCTCGTCCGGTCGCGACGTGACCGTGTGGTCCATTGCCGTCAACGCCGTGATGGCGGGGTGTCGACCCGAACACCTGCCGGTACTCCTTGCACTTGCCGAGGTNNTNCTCGACCCGGCCTACGGGGCCGAACACTCGGGCAACACCACTGGCGCCGACGCNCTNATCGTTCTCAACGGCCCCANGNCCGCTNCGCTCGGNTTCCACCANGGCGCCNGCGTGATGCGNGANGGCGCCCACGCCAACACCGCCGTCGGNCGGTGGCTGCGGCTCTACCTTCGGAACGTNTTCGGGTTCACCAGCGANGAGCACGACAAGGCAACGTTCGGAAACCCCGCCCGCGTCGTGCTCTCCGAAGACCAGGCGTGTCTCGACGAGATCGGTTGGACGCCGCTCAGCGTCGACCTCGGCGCTCCCATCGGCGCCGACACCGTCAGCGTCGCCCGCATGAACAGCGGCACGATCATCGGCAGCGTGTTCGGCAGTACCCCCGAGGAGATCGTGCCCTACCTCGGAAACGGCCTCGCTCGGACGGCCGCCTGGGATCTCACCCACGTCTACGGCCTCGGGCATGACCAGTTCGCGCCGCTCTTGGTGCTCTCGCCGATCCTCGCCCGGACGTTCGCCCGGGCCGGCTGGTCCAAGGCCGATGTTCGGGCTGCGCTGTTCGAGCATGCCCGGATCCCGGCATCGACGTTCGAGGCGCTGATCGGCGAGTGGAGCAATCTCACCGCCGGCCGACGCCGCCTCGTCGATCTGGTTGCGGTGGGGTTGCTGCCACCGGTGTTCGCCACCTCCGACGACCCTCAGCGACTCGTGCCGATCGTCACCCGTCCCGAGCGGATCCGGATCGCCGTCGCCGGCGACCCGACCCGCACCAACGCCTTTGCGTTCAGCAACGACGGGCCCCACGGATGGTGGACCACAACGGTGATCGATCACACACCGGCAAGCGATCTGGTGTGTTCCGTCGACGGGTCGTGCAGAATCGACCGGTGATCCTCTACGTCGACAACGAACATGCCTCGACGTACGAGCGGGCAGGCGACTGGCTTCTCGCTGCCCGCACCCGAATCGCCTACCGACTCGGTGACCTGGCCGGCGATGTCTGCCTTCTTGCCCGATACGGCGACGTCGACCCCGGCCTGATCGACCGGCACGGAATCCGGGCGGTGTTCATCTCTGGACATGGCGCACCACCCGAGGTGTACGACGAGCGCGAACGCGAAGGCCTGCGCGAGATCATTCGTCGGGGCGACCTTCCCGTCTTTGGATTCTGCGGTGGGTTGCAGTTCATCGCTGACGCGCTCGGTGTGGCACCGGTTCGCATGGGCCGACTGCCCGACGGTGCCGCTGACCCGCACCCGGACTACGAGCCCGGCTGGATCACCGAGCTCGGCTATGAGCCGGTCCGGCTGGTCGGTGACCACCCATTGCACGACGGGCTCGGCGCCACCCCCGTCTTCCGTCATGCGCACTCGTACCACCTGCCAACACTTCCCGACGGGTTTGTGCGGCTGGCCGAGACCGACCCGTGTCCGATCCAGCTCGCTGCCCACGAGGAACGCCCGCTCGCCGGTGCGCAGTTCCACCCCGAGTACTGGACCACCGACAACCCCGACGGTGAGCGCCTCATCCGCAACTTCCTCCGATGGGCCGGGGTGACCTCGTGACGGCAATGCTCGACACGGATCGGCATCCGCTCACCGATGTCGCATACCAGACCTCCTGTCGCGAACGGCTCGACGCCGATGGAGCGCTCGTGCTGAACGGGCTTGTGCCCGCCTCGATCATCGACGAGATCGTGGCCGAGGCAGCACCAAGGATCGGCGAGGCGTTCTTCGCTGACTCGACCCACAACGTCTATCTGACCGGCCCGGACCCGTGCCTCGCCGACGACCATGCGTTCAACCGGCAGGTGCTCAGCAGCAAGGGACTCATTGCCGACGACCAGGTTCCGCTCGACTCACCGCTGCGCGCGATCTACGCCGATCCCGAGCTGCGGGGATTCCTCTGCGCCGTGCTCGGCATCGAGTCGATCCATGCCTACGACGACCCACTCTCGTCGATCAATGTCCACTTCGCGCCGCATGGCCGAGAGCTCGGCTGGCACTTCGACAACTCGTCGTTTGCCGTGACACTGCTCCTTCAAGCCCCGCAGGCCGGCGGCATCTTCGAGTACGTTCCGGCCGCCCGTGCTTCGGGGCGCGGAGAGCAGGGCTACGAGACCGTCGACGCTGTGCTCGATGGCATCCACCCCGTCGAGACGCTCACGTTCGCTCCGGGGGATCTGGTGTTGTTCCGGGGCCGGGACGCACTCCACCGAGTCACGCCGACGATCGGCGACGTCACTCGACTGCTCGTCGTTTTCGCCTTCAACGACGAGCCAGGGGTGCGGCTCTCCGACTCGGCCCTGGCGACCTTCTACGGCCGCCACCCCTGAACCTGCGCTGCTTCTTGGTGTCGGTCCAATCGATCTGACTACTGTCCGGGCATGCGCCACCGCCTGCTCGCGCTCCTCGCCGTGCTCATGCTCATTCCTGCCGCCTGCGGCAGCGCCGACGACAATGTCGCCGAGGCCGAATCTTCACCTGTCGATACCACCACGACCGAGCAAAGCGACACCGCTGAAGCGGTCGTGGCTGACGCCGAGGACCCGTCGGAAAACGAAACTGACGACAACGCGGAAGAAGATCCGGAGCCGGTCACCGAGGCGACACCAGCGTTCGATTTCCGTGCCGCCGAACCGATCGTCTCTGGCTTCATCGACACGGCTGGACTCAACGGTGCAGCGCTCACGATCGTGCATCGAGATCGCGGAGTCATCTACGAGAACTTCTGGGGGGTCTTCGACGAGAACCGCATCTCGCTGCTCGCTTCGTCGTCGAAAATGGTGGTCGCCGGCGTGCTGCTCCACTTGCAGGATCAGGGGCTGCTGGACATCAACGCGCCGGTCGCTGATGTCGCCGAGTGGGGGGCCGGCAACCCTGACATCACGCCCGCTCAGCTGCTGTCGAACAGTTCCGGCTTGATCGGGCTCCTGCAGAACCTGGCCTACGGGCCCTATGTGTGCCAATGGGACTATTCGCAGAACTTGCAGGACTGTGCCGCACAGATCATGACAACGCCGGACGACGACACCGACATCATCGCCCCCGATACCGGTTTCAACTACGGCGGCGCTCAGTGGCAGGTCGCCGGGGCGGTCGCTGAAGCAGCGTCGGGCAAGACGTGGGCCGAACTGATCGACGAGATCTATGTCGAGCCGTGTGGACTCGAGACGTTCGGGTTCAACAATCACTTCACCCAGATTGAGGGTGCCGGCTTCGATCACCCGCCCGGCTTCGACAGCAATCCTGGCCAGCTCGCCGACACCGCCAACCCCAATCTCGAGGGCGGCGCTTACTCCAACAGTCGCGACTACGCCCGACTGCTGCTCATGCATCTGCAGGACGGCAGGTGCGGCGACACCCAGATCCTCACCCCGGAGTCGCTTGCGACGATGCATGCCGACCGCATTGCCGAGGCCTACGACGGCGACGCCTACAGCTCCGATACGGGGTACGGGATGGGCTGGTGGGTCGACCGTGCGTCAGGCCGCATCAGCGACGGCGGCGCGTTCGGATCGACCCCGTGGCTTGACCTCGACGATGGCTACGGTGTGCACTTGCTCACCGAGTCGAACAGCGGGACCTCGAATCAGCTCGCCGCTCTGCTCTACGACGTGATCGACGACGCCATCGCCGCAGGCGTCGGCTGAGCGTCTGCCGTCACCGATCCCGCCGAGAATTGCCTAGGGTCCTGGCATGGTCGACGCCATGTTCGAACGCGACGGCATGCGGGTCCACCCCGGACCGCTCTGTACCGGCCCCTGGGACCCGAACTCGATGCACGG